>NZ_JAMSHL010000007.1:0-267192 GCF_026521175.1 Aminobacter sp. MET-1
CCTGGAGTGTTTTTCTGTCGCCCCCTCCTAGGGCTCAGCGGGCGTGTTAGACACTATGGCGCGGGCGGTGGACGCCGGCGCCAACCCCGCGCGCGAGGTGGGCGCCAAGGCAGGCAAGGGTGTCTCGATCAAGGTCGAGGGTGCCGAAGGCTGGAGCGGCGGCATGCTGGGTTCAGGCCCTGGTGCCGGTGCCGAAACCACGGTCAAGGCGTTCATCGACTTCCAGAACGATGTCACGGCCAAGGACATCCGACAGGCGGTGCGCGAGGGCATGCGCTCGATCGAGCACGTCAAGCGCTTCACCACCAACGGCATGGCCACCGACCAGGGCAAGACCTCCAACATGCACGGTCTCGCCATTGCCGCCGAGGCGCTGAACAAGGAGATCCCCGAGGTCGGGCTCACCACCTTCCGCGCGCCTTATACGCCGGTGACTTTCGGTGCCATCGTCAACCATTCGCGCCACGCGCTTTTCGATCCGACCCGCAAGACCCCGACCCACGCCTGGGCGGAAGGTCATGGCGCCGTGTTTGAGGATGTCGGCCAGTGGAAGCGCAGCTGGTACTTCCCGCACGCGGGCGAGGATATGCACGCCGCCGTCAACCGCGAATGCGCCACCGTGCGCAAGACCGCCGGCCTGTTTGACGCCTCGACGCTCGGCAAGATCGAGGTGGTCGGTCCTGACGCGGCCAAGTTCATGGAGCTGCTCTACACCAATCCGTGGGAGAAGCTCGAGGTCGGCCGCTGTCGTTATGGCATCATGCTGCGCGAGGACGGTTTCATCTATGACGATGGTGTCGTCGGGCGCCTGGCACAGGATCGCTTCCATGTCACCACCACGACGGGCGGTGCGGCCCGTGTCATGAACCACATGGAGGACTACCTCCAGACCGAGTTCCCCGAACTCAATGTCTGGCTGACCTCTGTCTCCGAACAATGGGCAGTCATCGCCGTCCAAGGACCGAATTCGCGAAAGATCATCGAGCCGCTGGTCGAGGGCATCGACATGTCCGACGAGGCCATGCCGCACATGTCGGTGCGCGAGGGCAAAATTTGTGGCGTGCCGACCCGGCTGTTCCGCATGTCGTTCACCGGCGAGCGCGGCTTCGAAGTCAACGTGCCGGCCGATTACGGTCGCGCCGTCTGGGAGGCGCTTTGGGCCGAAGGCCAGAAGCACGAGGCTTGCGCCTACGGCACCGAGGCGATGCATGTGCTGCGCGCCGAGAAGGGCTACATCATCGTCGGCCAGGACACCGACGGCACGGTCACGCCCAATGACGCCGGCCTCGACTGGGCCGTGGGCAAGAAGAAGACCGACTTCGTCGGCATCCGCGGCCTGACGCGGCCGGATCTGGTCGCCAAGGGTCGCCGCCAGCTCGTCGGTCTCAAGACCCGCGATCCGCGTGACGTGCTCGAAGAGGGCGCGCAGATCGTCGAGAACCCCAAGCAGGCGATACCGATGAAGATGATCGGCCACGTCACCTCCAGCTACTGGTCGGAAAACTGTGGCCGCTCGATTGCCATGGCGCTGGTCGCCGGTGGCCGCGACCGCATCGGCGAGACGCTGTATGTGCCCATGCCCGACAAGGTGATCGAGGTGGAAGTCACCGGCACCGTGTTCTTCGACGAGAAGGGAGAGCGCCTCAATGGCTAAGGTTGCAACAGCCGTCAGGAACCCGGCTCATTCAGGCAAGAGTGTCGGTGGACAGGGCGTCGCCCTCAAGGTGCTGGAGCCGGCAAGCCGGCTATCGTTGCGCGCCCGGCCGGACGCCGTTGCCGCTCTGTCCAAGGCGCTCGGCCTGACCCTGCCGCAGAAGCCGAAGTCGTCCGCGGCCAAGGCCGGCCGCACTGCGCTTTGGCTCGGCCCGGACGAATGGCTGGTCATCGACGAGGCCGGCGGCGATCCAGTCGCCGACTGCGCTTCGGTCAAGGGCCTGCATTCGGCGGTCGACGTCTCGCACCGCAACGTGGCGATTGCGGTAACCGGCGCGCACGCGGCTGCCACGATCAGCTCAGGCTGCCCGCAGGACCTGTCGCTCACTGCCTTCCCGGTGGGCGCTGCCTCGCGCACCATCCTCGGCAAGGTCGAGATCGTGATCCTGCGGACTGGCGAAGACACCTTCCGTGTCGAGTGCTGGCGCTCGTTCTCCGACTATGTCTGGGGCTTCCTGTCGGAAGCTGCTCGCGACAGCTGACGCCGGCCTTCAGGCCGCCGGAAGAGGTGCCTTGCCCGGAACCTCGGGGCAAGGCAGGCGTTTGTCCTCGACGCTGAAGAGAGGACAGAGCCATGCCATCAATGCCAATGCAGGGGCCCGGCCGGATGCGGCCGAAACGCGAAAGACGCGCGCGCCGCAGCGACCAACGGCCTAAGGACCAGCATGTCCTGCAGGAAGAACTCGACGAGGGCCTTGAGGACAGCTTCCCCGCCAGCGACCCCGTGTCGGTGACCTCGACGACCATTTCCGGCGCGCCGGTGGCAACCGGAGCTGCAAAGAACGGGGGCCGGAAGAGCAGCTTGTGACGTCGACCGGTCGAACAATACGTCCGAAAGCACAAAAGCCGCCCTTGTGGGGCGGCTTTTGCGTCAACGTCTCGGGAGGATCAGTTGAAGCTCGGCACAATCCATGGATTGATGTCGATGCCGAGGCGCGGTTCGGTGCGGCCGGTGGCGCCGGTCGTGACCGGCCCGTCATGACGATCGCGGGTGATCGAACCTGTGGTGCCGCAATCGAGCTTCTGCTTGGTCATGGTTTGACTGCAAACAGCATGTGCGTGCGGCTTGGCGATGTGGGTGTCCTTGGCCATGGCAAAGCCGCTCGTCGCGGCAAGCGCCGCGAGCGCCAGAATAGTCCGTCGCATTGTCATCTCCGTAAATTTTTGCCGTACATGTACGGAACAACTTACAGATACGGCCGCACCTTGCGCATTGCAAGGGGTCTAGCCGTACATGTACGAAATTATTCTGACTGCACTGACTGCACTGCTACCCAGAGCACTTGCTGGGTTCGTCCGTGAGCGGCGGCGTCTCGGTTGTGGCCAGTCCGGCCAAAGCGAGGTCGCCCATCCGCATCACGTAAGCCTTCGGATCTCCGAAGGGGTAGAAGGGGAAAGTGATCAGCAGAGACACTGCACCATGGGCGATCGTCCAAAGTGCGGTGGTGATGGCGCGAGCGTCGCCCTTCAGCTTGCCGGCTGCAACGCAGGCCTCGACATGCTCGATGATGACCTGGAAGGCGGGGTTCTCCCGTTCCATCTGGTCGAAGGTCTCTTCGGGCGGGTGCCGCAGCTTCTCGGTCATGAACACGGTGCGGTATTCGTTCGGATTGCCGAGGGCGAACTCCGCATATCCGCTGAGCGCTGCCTTCAGCGCCTCGATGGGGTCTTCGGGCTGGTTCTGGCGCATCCGCTGCGCCAGCTCGGCAAAGGCGTTTTCGGCCAGCGCCATCAGAATTTCGTGCTTGTCGGCAAAGTAGGAGTACACGGACATCGGTGCGTAGCCGACGCGGGTGGCGAGCTTGCGGATGGTCAGGCCGTCATAGCCTTCCTCCCGCACCAGCGCGTGCGCCGCCGCAACCAGCTCGGCCCTCAGTTCGGCTTTCTGGATTTCGCGTCGCTGTGCTGCACTGCTGGACAAGGATACGCCCTACAACTTTCCTCGATCTGAGCGAGCGACTCTATACGCAGCCCCAAGATGCGGCAAGGCGAGGGTCGTAGCCCATCGGGGCTATGATCAATAGTCAGGTCAGGCTGTTTCGCGCTTGGGCTCGACGAAGGTCATGGTCAGCCAGCGAGCGGTCAGCGCCGGCTTCTTCTGATCCTCGATCTCGATCGTCACGTCATGGGTCGCCTGGATCCAGCCGGAGGGACGGACCTTGAGGCTGGCCAGCACGAAGCGGGTGCGGATGCGCGAACCGGTCTTCACGGGGGCGACGAACTTCAGCTCCTCGAAGCCCTGGTTGATGCCCATGCTGCCGCCTTCGACCGGCGGCAGCGTGTCGAAGGTCATGGGCGACAGCAGCGACAGCGTCAGGAAGCCATGGGCGATGGTGCCGCCGAAGGGCGTCTCGGCGGCGGCGCGTTCCGGGTCGCAATGGATGAACTGGTGGTCGTCGGTGGCGTCCGCAAACTGGTCGATCATGGTCTGGGTGACCGTCCGCCACGGCGACACGCCGATCTCCTTACCGACGCTGGCCTGAAGTTCGTCGACAGTGATCGATTTCAGGCTCATGTCGTCCCGTCCTGCATAAGAAAAAGTCATGCCCCATACCAAGTTCGAGGACTGATACAGAATCAGATCGCAGATGTCATCGTCTGCGGCGGCAATTCCGTCGCAGACTGGCCATCCGGCCCCGAAATCCTAGAACTTAAAACTACTCGGCAGGTTCCACGCCGGTATAGGCGGCTTCCTCCAGCTCGCGCTTGAGCCTGGCCTCTTCCGCCACTTTGGGGGTGATGAAGCGGCCGAGCAGCAGATAGGCCACCGGGGTCAGGAACAAGGTGGAGAGCGTGGCGAGGCCGAGGCCGCCGACGATCACCCAGCCCAGCGCGATGCGGGCCTCGGCGCCGGCGCCTTGCGCCAGCACCAGCGGCACGCCGCCGAGCACCGTACAGATCATGGTCATCATCACAGGCCGCAGGCGGATGGTCGCGGCTTCCTCGATCGCCTGGCGCACGCCCATGCCGCGGTCGCGCAGTTGGTTGGCGAATTCGACGACAAGGATGCCGTTCTTGGCCATGACGCCGACAAGCAGCACCAGGCCGATCTGGCTGTAGGCGTTCAGCGAGGTGCCCGTCAGGATCAGCGCGAAGACGGCGCAGGCGAGGCCCAGCGGCACTGTCGCCATGATGATGACGGCCGAGACGAAGCTCTCGAACTGGGCGGCGAGCACCAGAAGGATGATGACGATGGCGAAGCCGAAGATGGTCAGCATGCTGCCGCTGGTCTCATTCAGCGTTGCGGCTTCGGCAAGCGGCAAGAGCCTGCTGCCGGCGGGCAGCACGGGGCCTGCGATTTCCTGCACGCGCTTCAGCGCGTCGCCGAGGGCGAAGTCGTCAGACAGCCCCGAGGTGATGGCGACCGAGCGCTGTTGCTGCTCGCGCGACAGCGACGGCGGCACGGCGCGCTCGGACAGGGTGGCGATGGTCGACACCGGCACGAAGCGGCCGTCGGCCGCCTTGACGAAGATGTTCTCGAGGTCGGTCGAATCGTTGATCGGGTTGGTGGTCGATACAAGCTTCACGTCGTAGGAGCGGTCCTCGATGAAGACGCTTGATATCTTGCGGCCGTCGAGCATTGCCTGAAGGGCAGGGGACAGGCCCTTGATGTCGATGCCGAGGTCGGAGGCGCGTTCGCGGTCGACGGTGACAAAGAGTTGCGGCTGCGTCGCCTCGGTAGACAGGCGTGGCTGGCGGAAGCGCGGGTCCTTCTCCATTTCGGCCAGCACCTTGGCGGCGGCGTCGCCGAGTTCGGCATAGCTGTTGCCGACCAGGGCGAATTGCAGGCCGTTGCCGGCGCCCCGGATGCCAAGGCTGTTGGCCTGGGCAAGCGACGTGCGCACGCCGGGCACCTGGGCGGTGCGGGCGGTGATGTCGGCGGCGATCTGCTGCTGGGTGCGGGTGCGCTGGTCCCAGGGCGCTAGCGACAGCACCATGAAGCCGCTGTTCTTGCTGTTGCCCATGCCGCCGCTGACGAAGGTGCTTTCGATCTCGCCGGATTTGCGCAGCGGTTCGATCAGCGTTTCGATGCGGCGCATTTGCGAAGTCGTGTAGTCGAGGCTGACGCCCTGTGGCGCCGAAATGCGCAGCATCACCATCGAACGGTCTTCGGTCGGTGTCAGTTCCTGGCGCACATTGCCAAAGGCGATGTAGGCGGCACCGGCAAACAGCACCGACACCAGGATGACGATGATGGGCGCGTTGAGGCAGGCGAGCAGGCAGCTTTTGTAGATGGCGGCCAGTTTGCCGCCAAGCTTGCCGAGAATGCCGGAATGGCCGTGCTCGATGCTCTTTTCGGTCAGCATGCGCGAAGCGAGCATCGGGCACAGCGACAGTGCCACGACGGAGGACAAGAGCACGGAAATCGCCAGCACGAAGCCGAACTCGCGGAACAGGCCGCCGGTCTGGCCGGGCAGGAAGGAGATCGGGATGAACACGGCAGCGAGCGTCGCGGTCGTCGCAACGACGGCGAAGAACACCTCCTGCGTGCCGAGCACGGCCGCCGCACGCGGCCCCATGCCCTCGTTGCGCCGGCGCACGATGTTTTCAAGCACAACGATGGCGTCGTCGACGACAAGGCCCGTTGCAAGCACCATCGCCAGAAGCGTGAGGATGTTGACCGAGAAGCCGGCGAGATAGATGCCGGCAATGGTGCCGATCATCGCCACCGGCATGGCGAAGCCGGGAATCAGCGTGGCGCGCCAGTCCTGCAGGAACGCGTAGATGACGAGCAGCACGATGGTCACCGACAGGACCAGCGCGATCTCGACCTCGTGGATGGCACCCTGCACGAAGGTGGCGTCGTCGGAGGTGACGCGGATGCTCATGCCCTCGGGCAGCGTCTGCTGGATCTTTTCGGCCGCCGCGCGCACGCCCTTGGAGATGTCGAGCGTGCTCGACTGGGCCTGGCGGACGATGCCGATGCCGATGCCGGTCTTGCCGTCGGAGCGCAGCGAGGTCGAGCCTGGATCGCCGCCCAGCGTCACCTTGGCGACGTCGCCGAGCTTGGTCTTGCCGTTGATGATGATCGCCTCGAAGGCCTCAGGCGTCTGCACAGCGGCGCTCGCCCGGACGATGATGTCCTGGCTGCCGACGGTGAGCGAGCCGGCCGGCGCGTCGAAGGAGACGCTCGCCAGTGCGTTGGAGAGGTCGGCCAGCGTCAGGCCAAGGCTCGCGACCTTTGCCTGGTCGATGTCGACGCGGAAGATCTTGGCGCGGTCGCCATAGGTCTGGACGTCGGCGACGCCGTCGACCGAAGCGAGCACGTCGACGATCTGGTCCTCGACCAGGATGGTCATGTCCTCGACCGGCATGGTGTCGGAGGTGACGGCAAGACGCATCACCGCATCGGCATTGGCGTCGGCCTTGACGATGCGCGGGGCGTCCGCGTCGTCGGGCAGGGAGTTGGTGACGCGGCCGACCGCATCGCGCATGTCGGAGGCGGCGACATTGAGGTCGACGCCGTCGTTGAACTCCACAGTCACCCGGCTGCTGCCGTAGGACGAGGCGGATGAGATCGACTTCACGCCGGTGACGCGCGCCACCGCACCCTCGACCACTGCCGTCACCTCGCGGTCGACGATTTCGGCGGCAGCGTCGGAGTAGGTGGTCGAGACGGTGATGACAGGACGGTCGACGTCAGGCAGTTCGCGCACCTCGACGCCGAAGAAGGCGGCGAGGCCGGCAACCACGATCAGTGTGTTGATGACGAAGGCAAGTACGGGCCGGCGCACGAAGAGTGCGGTGATGCCCTTCTCGGCATTATCGGTGTGGTTCACGGACATTTGCGGCCCCTCGTTCAGGAGCCGCTGCGCTGGGCGCCTTCGCTGCCGGCAACGAGCAGCGCGGCGCCTTCACGCACGGCATGGATGCCTTCGGTGACGACCTGGTCGCCACTGTTCAATGCGGCGTCGACCAGCACGGTGTCGGTGTTGCGCTGGATGATGCGGACGGGCACGCGCTTGGCCTTGCCGTCGTTGAGCGCCCAGACGAAGGCGCCATCGCCGCCCCACTGGATCGCCAGCGGGTCGACGGATGGGAAGGTGTCGCCGGGGAACCGCATCGACACCTGGAACGACATGCCGGCGCGCAGTGCGTCGCCGTCATTGTCGATCCTGGCCTGGATGTGCAGGGTGCGGCTCTGCTCCTCCAGCCTGTTGTCGACGGCGCTGACCACGCCCTCGAAAAACTGGCCCGGCCGTGCCACGGAGTTGGCGGAGACCGGCTGGTCGGCTGCGATCAGTCCGGTAAAACGCTCCGGCACCCAGAAGTCGACGATGATGCGCGAACGGTCGTCGATGGTGGCGATGGTCGTCTGGCTGGTGACGTAGTTGCCGGCCTCGACCGGCAGGATTCCGACGATGCCGGAAATGGGAGCCGTGATGGCGCGGCGGTCGAGCGCCAGCGAGGCGTCGCGCACGGCAAGCTTTGCAGTATCCAACGCCAGTTCGGCCTCGCGCTGCTGCACCGTCGTTGCCGTGTTGGTGGCCCTGAGTGCCTTGATGCGCTCCAGTGCCGCCTCGGCGTCGCCCTGGTTGATGCGGGCGCGTTCGAGCGCGATCTCTTCGGAATCGGAGTCGAGCTTGGCGATGACGGCGCCAGCCTCGATCTTGTCGCCGGCCTTGACCGCGATCTCGGTCAGGCGGCCCGACGCATAGGGGTTGATGACGACCGAGTTGAGGGCGCGTCCGGTGCCGATGGCCGACAGCTGGTCGTTGATGGTGCCCGATGAAACGGGCCGGGTGACGACAGGCGTCTGGGCAGCCCCATTACGCCCGCCCTGGCGGTTGCCGCCGGCACCGTTGCCGGACTGCGTCTGTTCGGACTTGCCCGTGGAGGCCTGGGCCCAGTCGATGCCCCAGCGCGCCAGCACATCGCGCGAGCTCGGCACGAACATCACCCAGCCTGCCGCGGCGGCGAGCAGAATGACAATTGCCGAGACAAATTGCTTCCAGGCGGCCATTCGCACTCCAGTCTTGCTAAAATCGCACTGTCCGGAACCAGTCCGGACGAACGCCGCGACAAGCGGCGTGTCCCACATCATCTCGCGACATCTTGCGCGAACCCGTCAGGGCTGCGCAGGGCATCGCATTATAGCCTAATTCGATGATGGAGGCTTATGGCAATTCGCCCGCTGCCGCACATTAAATCTGCGTAATCTTTGCAGGATCGGCCGTTCAGCGCAGATCCTCGATCTCCCGGATGCGGCGTGCGCCCTCGGCTTCGAGCTTGCGGGTCAACGTGCCGATCAGCGTCTCGACGGTGACGAACAGCGCCGACGAAGAGTCCCATGCCGAGGGCACCGCGGTGCGGCCGGCGATGACATGGCGGGCGAAGCGCGCGATCGGTGACAGCCACTGGTCGGTGAACAGCACTATGGTGGTGCCGCGCTGATGTGCCTTCTCTGCGAAACGGATCAGGCTATCCTGGTAGCGCCTGATGTCGAAGATCAGCAGCGTGTCGCGCTTGTTCATGTCGATCAGCCGGTCGCGCCACAGGCTTTCCTGGCCGACAAGATGGGTCACGTTCGGCCGGATCAGATTGAGATGGGCGGCCATGTAGCGCGCCAGCGGATCGGTGAAGCGGCCGCCGATCAAATAGATGTGCGAGCGCTGGTTGGCGAGCTGGGCGACGACATCGGCCATTTGCCGCTCGGAGATGTGGCGGAAGGTCTCGCGGATGTTTTCGAGCACGGCCTCCAGCATCGGCGCGCTGGATGCGGGCAGGGGAGAAAGTGGCGTGGTCGTGCGTGATGCCGGCGACTGCAGCTGTGCTGCCAGCTCGTCCTGCAGGGCGGACTGGAACTCGGCATAGTTCTGGAAGCCGAGACGGGCAACGAAGCGCAGGATGGTCGGCGAGGACACGCCCGCCTGCTGCGAGAACTCCGCCACCGTCTTGAGGCCGACCACGGGGTAGCTGGCGATCAGCGTCTGCGCGGCGCGGCGCTCGCCGGCCGGCATGGAATCAATCTTCTCGGTGATCAGTTCTGCAACGCTTGAAACCACCATTCATCCCCCCGCTTCGGTACTGCACCGCCGCGCTCTTTTCCGGCCCTTCTGTGGCCCAGCGCTTAGTCCGGTGCATGCCTTCAAATGGCATTTGACAAACTCTGATTATGTGTATGAAATCATCCACAGGGGCGCAATGAACAAAAATACGTAACATACGATACGGCCCCGGGGATGAATGAATGGGAACGGGCCAGGCTGCTGTGCATGCCATCTCCAATGCTGTCCGCGTGACCAACAGGGCTGGTCGCAGCCCTTACGTCATCCTTTGCGATCACGCGTCGAACCACCTGCCGGCCGACTTCGGCACGCTCGGCCTCGCCGCCTCCGACATGGTCCGGCACATCGCCTGGGATCCGGGCGCGTTGCCTGTCGCCGAGCGTCTCGCCGAAGGGCTCGACGCGACGCTGATCGAATCGCGCGTGTCGCGGCTCGCCATCGACTGCAATCGCCCTCTGGCCGCACATGACCTGATCCCCGAGATCAGCGAGACGACAGCCATTCCCGGTAATGCAGGGCTGACGGCTGCCGAGCGCGAGGCGCGCATCGCGCTGTCGTGGCGGCCGTTCCATAACGCCATCGACGAGGTCGTGGCCGAGCGCCTGCGCGACGGGCGCGAGACACGGCTGGTCTCGGTCCATTCCTTTACGCCGGTCTACAAGGGGGTCTCGCGACCCTGGCACATCGGCATCATCCATGACGAGGACGGCAGGCTGGCATCGCCGCTTGTGGGTGCGCTCCATGCCCTCGAGGGCGTGACGGTGGGCGTCAACGAGCCCTATTCGCCTGAAGACCGCGTCTACTTCACCCTGGAACATCACGGCAGGTCGCGCGGGCTGCCGTGTGCGATGATCGAAATCCGCAATGACGAAATCTCGGCGCAGACCGGGCAGCGGAAATGGGCGGATCTGCTCACGGGCATCTTTGCCGAGCTCGAACCGGAGGCGGGTGAAGCAGCCCCATTCCGGCCGAGCGCCGGCCGCGCGTCTCAATCGATGGCATAACAATAAGGGGACACTCACATGGCATCACCTGGTTATTCCGAACATGACAAGAGCGAGGACGTCAAAGTCCTCCACAGCATGGGCTACGCCCAGGAACTCGAAAGGAGAATGAGCCAGTTCTCCAACTTCGCGGTTTCGTTCTCCATCATCTGTATTCTGTCGGGCGGCATCAATTCGCTCGCCCAGGCGACTTCGGGCGCCGGCGGCGCTGCCATCGGCATCGGCTGGCCGCTCGGTTGCTTCGTGTCGCTGGTCTTCGCCGTCGCAATGGCGCAGATCAGCTCGGCCTATCCGACGGCCGGCGGCCTCTATCACTGGGGTTCGATCCTCGGCAACCGCTTCACCGGCTGGCTGACCGCCTGGTTCAACCTGCTCGGCCTCGTCACCGTGCTCGGCGCCATCAATGTCGGCACCTACTACTTCTTCATGGGTGCCTTCGGCTCCAGCTATTTCGGTCTCGAAGACACCACCACCACCCGCATCATCTTCCTGGCCGTGATCACCGGGGCGCAGGCGCTGGTGAACCACATGGGTATCGGCCTCACCGCCAAGCTCACCGACTTCTCCGGCTATCTGATCTTCGCAACTGCCATCGCCTTGGCCATCGTCTGCCTGGCTGCGGCGGATACCTATGAGTTCAGCCGTCTCTTCACCTTCGCCAACTATTCGGGCGAGGCGGGTGGCAATGTCTGGCCGGCGAACTCGTCGATGTGGGTGTTCCTGCTCGGCCTTTTGCTGCCGATCTACACCATCACCGGCTACGACGCCTCGGCGCATACTTCCGAAGAAACGCTGAAGGCGGCGCATTCGGTGCCCCGCGCAATGATCGGTTCGGTGCTGTGGTCGGCCCTGTTCGGCTACATCATGCTGTGCGCCTTCGTGCTGATGCTGCCGAGCATGGACGAAGCTGCCAAGCAGGGCTGGAACGTGTTCTTCTGGGCCATGACCGAAAGGGTCAACCCGGTGGTCAAGGACCTGCTCTTTCTTGCGATCCTGATTGCGCAGTGGCTGTGCGGCCTGGCGACGGTGACGTCGACCTCGCGCATGATCTTCGCCTTCTCGCGTGACGGCGGCCTGCCGGGCTCTAAGGCGCTGGCCAAAGTCAGCCCGACCTACCGCACGCCTGTCGCGGCGATCTGGACCGGCTCGATCCTTGCCGTGCTGTTCGTCTGGGGTTCGTCGCTGGTCTCCATCGGCGACACGCCTGTCTACACCATCGTCGTGGCCTGCACGGTCATCTTCCTGTTCTTCTCCTTCACCATCCCGATCGCCCTCGGCCTGTTCGCCTGGGGTACGTCGAAGTGGGACAAGATGGGGCCGTTCGATCTCGGCGCCGGCGTCTTCAAGCTGTTTGCCATCCTGTCGATCATCGCCATGGTGCTGATCTTCGTGATCGGCATCCAGCCGCCGAACGACTGGGCGCTCTACATCACCGTCGGCTTCCTGGTGCTGACCGCCATCATCTGGTTCGGCTTCGAAGCCCGTCGCTTCCAGGGCCCGCCCATCGGCGACGAGGTGGCCAAGCGGGCGGCCGATATCGCTGCGGCCGAGCGTGCCGTCGGCGAAAGCAGTCACTGACCTCTGATCGAAAATGGCCGTGGCCGGCCTCGTGCCGGCCACTGCTTTTCCCAAACCTCTCAAAATCAATCTTCATCGATCCTCAAACAGAAGTGGCATCGCCCCGGAGCGGAAAGAAATGGCTGGAAATCTCTCATTCGATCAGTTGAAAAAGGCGGTTGCAGACGGCGAGATCGATACGGTCCTCGCTTGCGCCGTCGACATGCAGGGTCGACTGGTCGGCAAGCGATTCCTGGCCAAATATTTCGTCGAATCCGCATATGACGAGACGCATGGCTGCAACTACCTGTTGGCCAACGACATCGATATGGAGCCCGTGCCCGGCTACAAGGCGGCCAGCTGGTCGAAGGGTTATGGCGACTTCGTCATGAAGCCCGACCTCGGTACGCTGCGCCACATTCCCTGGCTCGAAAAGACCGCACTTTGCCTGGTCGACGTGCTCGACCATCACACCCATGCCGACCTTCCGCATTCGCCGCGCGCGATCCTGAAGAAGCAGGTCAAGCGGCTGCAGGAACGCGGCTATCTCGCCTATTTCGCCTCGGAACTCGAATTCTACCTGTTCAGCGAGACCTATGATTCGGCGCGCGGAAAGCACTGGCAGAACCTCGACACCGCGTCGCCCTATATCGGCGACTACCTGATCGGCATCACTACCAAGGAAGAAGGCGTGATGCGCCGCCTGCGCAACGAGATGGAAGCCGCGGGCGTTCCGATCGAGAATTCCAAGGGTGAATGGGGCCCGGGCCAGGAAGAGATCAACGTCCGCTACGCCGAAGTGCTTGAAATGGCGGACCGCCATGTCATCCTGAAGAACGGCGCCAAGGAGATCGCGGCCAGCGAAGGCAAGTCGATCAGCTTCATGGCCAAATACAATTACGGCCTCGCCGGCAACTCCAGCCACATCCACAACTCGCTGTGGAGCGCCGACGGCAAGACGCCGCTGTTCTATGAAAAGGGCGCCGAGTGGACCCTGTCGAAGCTCGGCCAGCAATGGTCGGCCGGCCAACTCAAATACGCCAAGGAATTCACCTGGTTCCTGGCGCCCTACATCAATTCCTACAAGCGTTTTCAGTCGGGCACGTTTGCGCCGACCAAGATCATGTGGAGCGAGGACAATCGTACCGCCGGCTTCCGCCTGTGCGGCGAGGGCACCAAGGGCATCCGCATGGAGTGCCGCATCGGCGGCGCCGATCTCAACCCCTATCTCGCCTTCGCGGCGCTGATCGCGGCGGGCCTTGCCGGCATCGACGAGAAGCTCGACCTGGAAAAGCCGTTTGTCGGCGACGCCTATCAGGCGGCCAGCCTGCCCGAGATCCCCAAGACGCTGCGCGACGCTGCCGACACGCTCGAGAACTCCGTCATGCTCAGGGCGGCCTTCGGCGAGGATGTCGTCGATCACTATGTGCACACGGCGCGCTGGGAACAGTTCGAATATGACCGCCGCATCACCGACTGGGAATTGCACCGCGGCTTCGAACGCTACTAGGCCGCAGGGGAGGGGCTGCCTGCCCCATATCCGCCTGCCGGCGTCTTCTCCCCGCAGTGACGGGGAGAGGGAAGGACTGCCGCGATGCCGACGCCCCCTCGCTCCGTCTGCGGGGAGAGGGTAAGGGTGAAGGCAGCGCGGCGCGCCCAAGTTTAAAGGAAGGACAACAAAATGACCGAAACGGTCAAACTCAAATCCCCCGTCGATGGCTCGATCTATGTCGAGCGCCCTGTCGCCACCGATCAGGCGGTCAATGCGGCTGTCGAACGCGCCCGCACGGCGCAGGCCGACTGGGCCCGCGTGCCGGTCGCCGAGCGCGCCGCCTATATGCTCAAGATGCTCGAGGCCCTTGTCGGCATGAGCGACGAGATCGTGCCCGAACTGGCATGGCAGATGGGCCGGCCGACCCGCTATGGCGGCGAGTTCGGCGGCGTCAAGGAACGCACTCAATACATGGTCGAGATCGCCGAGCGCGCGCTCGCGCCGGTGCCTGCGTCCAATCCCAAGGACGGTTTCCGCCGCTATGTGAAGAAGGACCCGCTCGGCGTGGTCATGGTCATTGCGCCCTGGAACTATCCTTATCTCACCGCGGTCAACACCATCGTTCCGGCGCTGATCGCCGGCTCGACCGTCATCCTCAAGCATGCCGCGCAGACGCTGCTCGTCGGCGAGCGCTTCGCCAAGGCCTTCGAGGCCGCCGGCCTGCCGAAGTATGTGTTCCAGAACCTGGTGCTGAATCACGCCCAGACCGAGAAGCTGCTTGGCTCGGGCAAGATCGACCACGTCAACTTCACCGGCTCGGTTGCCGGCGGTCGCGCCATCGAGAAGGCTGCTGCGGGCACCTTCATGACGCTCGGCCTCGAGCTCGGCGGCAAGGACCCGGCCTATGTGCTGTCGGACGCCAAGCTCGATCACGCCATCGTCAATCTCGTCGAGGGCGCGTTCTTCAATTCGGGCCAGTGCTGCTGCGGCATCGAACGCGTCTACGTCCACGAAAAGGTCTACGACCAGTTCGTCGAGGGCTTCATCGCCGAAACCAAAAACTATGCGCTCGGCAATCCGCTGGAGCAAGCGACAACCATGGGCCCGATGGCCCAGGCGCGATTTGCCGACTTCATCCGCGAGCAGAAGGCGGAAGCCCTGCGCAAGGGTGCCGTCGCCCACATGAACACCAGGGATGTGCAGGACAAGGAAGGCTCGCCCTACCTACCGGCCGAGGTGCTGACCAATGTCGACCACCAGATGTCGGTGATGCGCGACGAGAGCTTCGGCCCCATCGTCGGCATCATGAAGGTGCGCAACGACGAGGAGGCGATCGCGCTGATGAACGACAGCCCCTATGGCCTCACCGCCTCGATCTGGACCGCCGACACCGAGCACGCCATCTCGATCGGCGACCGCGTCGAGACCGGCACCGTGTTCATGAATCGCTGCGACTATCTCGATCCTGCGCTGGTCTGGACCGGCGTCAAGGATACCGGCAAGGGCGCTGCCCTGTCGCAGATCGGCTACGACAATTTGACCCGGCCGAAGTCCTATCACCTGCGCGAGAAGATCTAGGGAGCACGGCCAGAATCCGGATGACCATCCAGCCTCCCATCACCGAAGACGAACCCAAAGGTTTGGGGGGCTGGCTGATTCTGCCGATGGTAGGGTTGCTCGCGGCACCGCTGCTTGGGCTGGGGCATTTCGGCTTGCTGCTGAGCTTCGGAAAGGTTCGGTTGCCAGAGCTGCAATTGGATCTATTGAGGACTAGCTTCTTCCCGTATGTCTTTTTTTACGTCGCCAGCTCGATCTTGGGGCCGATTGGGCTTTTGGTTCTGATGTTTAGAAAGAAGCGCTCATTTCCGTCCATGTACTGGCGTTGGGCCGTCCTCAACATCGCCTTGGTCGTCATGGACTTGGCCCTAGCCGTAGCGTTCTTTGGGGGGCTTTTCCGAGGCAGGACATCGTTGCTGGATTACGTGCTGACTGCTCTATGGCGCGCCGGCGGGCTCTACGGCATCGGCATCATCTACATGCGAAGGTCTCTTCGCGTCCGCAATACCTTCATCAACTAGTGAGAAAAGACGTGTCCAAACTCGTTTCCAAATGGAACTTCCCGACAACCGTGCGTTTCGGCGCCGGCCGTATCTCCGAATTGCCCGACGCGCTTGCCGCCACCGGCATCAAGCGTCCGCTGTTCGTCACCGATCCCGGCCTTGCCAAGCTGCCGGTCGTCGCCTCGACGCTGAAGATCCTCGACGAGGCCAAGATTCCCTACGGCGTCTTTTCCGAGGTCAAGCCGAACCCGGTCGAAGCGAACCTCACCGCGGGCATTGCGGTGTTCAAGAAGGGCAAGCATGACGGCGTCATCGCCTTTGGTGGCGGCTCGGCGCTCGACCTCGGCAAGCTGATCGCCTTCCAGTCTGGTCAGACGCTTCCCGTCTGGGACTTCGAGGACATCGGCGACTGGTGGACCCGTGCCAATTCCGACGCCATCGCGCCCATCATCGCCGTGCCGACCACTGCCGGTACCGGTTCCGAAGTCGGCCGCGCTGGTGTCATCACCAATGAAGAGACCCACACCAAGAAGGTCATTTTCCATCCCAAGCTTTTGCCGGCGATCGTCATTGCCGATCCCGAGCTGTCGGTCGGCATGCCGTCCTTCATCACCGCCGGTACCGGCATGGATGCCTTCGCCCACTGCCTCGAGGCCTATTGCGCGCCCGGCTACCATCCGATGGCCGACGGCATCGCCGTCGAGGGCATCCGCCTGGTGTTCGAGAACCTGCCCAAGGCCTTTGCCAACGGCAAGGATCTGACCGCCCGCGCCCACATGATGAGCGCTGCCGCCATGGGTGCGGCCGCCTTCCAGAAGGGGCTCGGCGCCATCCACTCGCTGTCGCATCCGATCGGCGCGCTCTACGACACCCATCACGGCATGACCAACGCCGTGTTCATGCCTTACGTGCTCGCCTTCAACCGCGACGCCATCGAGGAGAAGATCGTCCGCCTTTCGGCCTATTGCGGCATCAAGGGCGGCTTCGACGGCTTTGCCAAGGCGGTCATCAAGCTGCGCAAGGAACTGAAGGTGCCGCACGCGCTGCCGGGGCTGATCAAGGGCCTCGACATGGACAAGAAGCGCAAGACCCTGATCGCCGACATGGCGGTGGTCGATCCGACCGCCGGCGGCAACCCGGTCAAGCTCACCAAGAAGGCCGCCCTCGGCTTGCTTGAAAACGCCATCGAGGGGACGGTTTGAGACAAGTGTCGGCTAAGGAACTTCCATCTTATCAACGTCAATAAAAGGGGAGGGGAAGGGCTGGGGAGCCCCGAATTAATTAGCCGGAAAACAACGGCGACGATTGCGACAACCGATTAAAAGTAGTTAACTTTTTTCCACTGCGGGGTACGGCTTCACGTAACCTTCATGTGATTGTCACATGAAGCCGATACCGCATCGCAGACGTCTCAGGGCGTTTAGTTCAACGGAGAGGACAACATGTTCAAGCTTACGGGGAAAGTGCTTTCCCTCACCGCGGCGTCGCTGATGGTGACGACTGCGATCGTTTCCGCGCAGGATCTCGCTGCGCTCGAGGCCGCCGCCAAGGCGGAAGGCCAGCTCACCACCATCGCGTTGCCACATGACTGGTGCGGTTACGGCGCGGTCATCGATGGCTTCAAGAAGAAGTATCCCGAGATCACCGTCAACGAACTGAACCCCGACGCGGGCTCCAGCGACGAGATCGAGGCCATCAAGGCCAACAAGGACAACAAGGGCCCGCAGGCGCCTGACGTCATCGACGTCGGTCTCTCCTATGGTCCGCAGGCCAAGGCCGACGGCCTGATCCAGCCCTACAAGGTATCGACCTGGGATTCGATCCCGGATACCGCCAAGGACGCTGACGGCTTCTGGTATGGCGACTATTACGGCGTGCTGTCGTTCGAAGTGAACAAGGACCTCGTCAAGAACGCCCCGCAGGATTGGGCCGATCTGCTCAAGGACGAGTACAAGAACTCGGTCGCTCTCGCCGGCGATCCGCGCGCTTCCAACCAGGCCATCCAGGGCGTTTACGCTGCCGGCCTCGGCTCGGGTGCCACCGACGCTGCTTCGGCCGCCGAGAAGGGTCTCGCCTTCTTCAAGGAGCTGAACGCCAAGGGCAACTTCGTTCCTGTTATCGGCAAGTCGGCGACGCTGGCTCAGGGCCAGACCCCGATCCTGATCACCTGGGACTACAACGCGCTTGCCGGCCGCGACACCCTCAACGGCAACCCGCCGGTTGAAGTCGTCGTTCCGAAGTCTGGCGTCGTCGCCGGCGTCTACGTGCAGGCGATCAGCGCCTACGCACCGCATCCGAACGCTGCCAAGCTGTGGATGGAGTACCTCTATTCCGACGAAGGTCAGCTCGGCTGGCTGAAGGGCTACTGCCACCCGATCCGCTTCAACGATCTCGCCAAGAACGGCAAGATCCCGCAGGACATGCTCGACAAGCTGCCGCCGGCCGCTGCCTATGAAAAGGCCGTGTTCCCGACGCTTGACGACCAGGCCAAGGCCAAGGAAGCGATCACCAAGCAGTGGGATGCCGTCGTCGGCGCCAACGTCAAGTAATCGTATCCTCTGACAGCGGGCGGCCGCTTGCGGCCGCCCGTATTTTCTCCAGAGCGTCTCGGCCGCCATTGGCATTGCGAAAACGTTCTGACACCTTGTTTCGACGCAGTTCCGGGCGGAAAACCGCCTGTCGGTTGAATTGCTCCAGCGACGGCGCCCCATGACCCAGGCCAGTATGACCACCACGGCTGATGCCGCCCGCTCCGCTCCGCCGGATGCGCGCAGCGGTTTCCGCTTGCCGACCCATTGGCTCGGCGTCGCGCCGTTCTTCATCTTCGCCCTGATGTTTCTGATCCTGCCGACGCTCTATCTTGTCATCGGCGCGTTCCAGAACGACCAGGGCCAGTACACGCTCGACAACATCCGCCAGCTGTTCCTCGACGCTTCGATCCGCGATGCCTACTGGGTGTCGATCAAGATCAGCTTCTGGTCGGCCACCATCGGCGCCTTCGTCGGCCTCGCCATGGCAATCGCCATCGTGCGTGGCGGCCTGCCGAGCTGGGTGCGTTCGTCGACCATGACGTTCTCGGGTGTCGCTTCCAATTTCGCCGGCGTGCCGTTGGCCTTCGCGTTCCTGGCGACGCTCGGCCGCCTCGGCCTGGTGACGGTGCTGTTGCGCGGCATCGGCATCGACATCTACGCCATGGGCTTCAACGTGCTGACGTCGTGGGGCCTGATCCTCGTCTACCTGTTTTTCCAGATTCCGCTGATGATCGTCATCATCACGCCGGCCATCGATGGCCTGAAGAAGGAATGGGGCGAGGCGGCCGCAACGCTTGGCGCCACCACATGGCAATATTGGCGCATGGTCGTCATTCCGGTGTTGTGGCCGAGCTTCCTCGGCACGGTCATCCTGCTGTTCGCCAATTCCTTCGGCGCCATTGCCACGGCCTATGCCTTTACCGGCTCGTCGCTCAACATCGTGCCGATCAAGCTCTATGCGCAGATCCGCGGCGACGTGCTGCACAACCCGCATCTCGGCTATGCGCTTGCCTTCGGCATGATCGTGGTCACCGGCCTCGCCAACATCTTCTACATCTGGTTCCGTACCCGCTCGGAGAGGTGGCTCAAATGAAGACCTCTCGCTTCTGGGCCTGGCTCGTCTTTATCGTCGGCGCCGCCTATTTCTTCATTCCGCTGATCGCCACCTTCGAGTTCTCGCTGCGCATGCGCCGAGGCGTCTATTCCTTCGACGCCTATCGCGTCGTGCTCGGCGACAGCCGCTTCCAGGAAACATTCGCCTATTCGGTGACGGTGGCGGTGTTCACCATCCTGCTCGGCGTGTTCCTCGTCGTGCCGACCGCCTACTGGATCAGGCTGCGCATGCCGCACCTGAGGCCTATCGTCGAGTTCATCACGCTGCTGCCGCTGGTCATCCCGGCCATCGTCATCGTCTTCGGCTACATCAGGATGTACGGTTCCAACTCGCCTCTGCCGTTCCTCGGCTCGGCACGCGGCACCGATGCGTTGCTGGTCATAGGTTATGCGACGCTGGCACTGCCCTACATGTACCGGGCCGTCGACACCGGACTGCGTACCATCGATGTGCGCACCCTGACCGAGGCGGCCCAGATCCTCGGCGCAGGCTGGGGCACGATCATCGCGCGTGTCATCCTGCCCAACGTGCTGATCGCCGTGTTGTCGGGGGCCTTCCTGACCTTCGCCATCGTCATCGGCGAGTTCACGCTTGCAAGCCTGCTCAACCGGCCGGCCTTCGGACCCTACCTGCAGAACATCGGCGCCAACCGCGCATATGAGCCGGCGGCGCTCGCGGTCATCGCCTTTGCCATCACCTGGGGCTGCATGTCGGTGATCCAGATCCTCGCCCGTTTCGCGCCGAAGTCGGCAAACCGCCCGAACTGAACAAGAAGAGCAAAAGCCAATGGCCGATCCCTTTCTTTCCATCCAGAGCGTCAAGAAGTCCTTCGGCAACGTTGCCGTGGTCAAGGATTTCAACCTCGACGTCGGCGCCGGCGAGTTCGTCTCCTTCCTCGGACCGTCGGGCTGCGGCAAGACCACCATGCTGCGCATCGTCGCCGGCTTCGAGGAGCCAAGTGCGGGCAAGGTGCTGATCGGCGGCAAGGACGTCACCGGTCTCAAGCCCAACCAGCGCAACATCGGCATGGTGTTCCAGGCCTATGCGCTGTTCCCCAACCTGACGGTCGCGCAGAACATCGGCTTCGGCCTGAAGGTCGCCGGCGTGCCCAAGGCCGAGGCGCAGGCGCGCATCCAGGAGATGCTCAACATCATCAAGCTGCCCGATTTCGGCGACCGCTACCCTTACCAGCTGTCAGGCGGCCAGCAGCAGCGTATCGCCCTGGCGCGCGCACTCGCACCCAAGCCCAAGCTGCTCCTGCTCGACGAGCCGCTGTCGGCGCTCGATGCCAAGGTGCGCATCTCGCTGCGCGAGGAAATCCGCTCGATCCAGAAGAAGCTCGGCATCACCACCATCTTCGTCACCCACGACCAGGAAGAGGCGCTGTCGATGTCCGACCGCATCGTGGTCATGAACGAAGGTCGCGCCGACCAGACCGGCACGCCGTTCGAGATCTACAACCGTCCCTCGACCAAGTTCGTCGCCAATTTCGTCGGCACCCTCAACGTGCTCGAAGGCACCGTCTCCGATGCCGCGACCGGCAAGGTCCGGATCAACACCGAGGAAGTCGGGCTCCAGGGCAAGCTCAACGGCTCCAAGTCGGGCGACACGCTGTCGCTCGCCCTGCGCCCCGAAGCAATCTCGCTCGGCCGTCGTCCCGGCACTGACACCAGCCTTACCGGCCAGATCGCCGACGTGCATTTCCTCGGCTCCGTCATCCGCGTCCGCGTCGGCGTCGGCCAGAACGTCGTCTCGCTTGACACCTTCAACAATTCCTCGACCCCGCCGCCAGTCGTCGGCGAAAAGACCGAGATCAGTTTCTCGTCCGGGGATGTGCTGGTGCTGCACTAAGCGGCGCCATCGGGCCGCCGCGCCCGGAACATCAGCTTTTGCAACAAGGCGGGGATTTCCCCGCCTTGTTTTGTTTGAGAGCAGGCGGGCGCGCCAATCACGGCTTCATCCGCGCTTCGCGCAATTGCCCAGGTAGCCAGTCTTCTGGGCTCTTCAGTGCGACTCTCTGCGGCGTGGCAGGATGGGCGCATCCGGCGGCGCGACTAATCTCCCTCCTTGTGGGGGAGATGGCTGGCAGGCCAGAGGGGGCGAAGGATCGCGAGGCCGAAGGAGGTTTGCTTCGTCCGCCTCCAGTCTTCTGACACTCGGGGAGAAGGATGGGACATCACCACCGCAGGCCTTTCCAAATCTCCCGCCGCCCTGTCTACTCCGGCCATGGCCTTCACGCTTCGCCAGCTTCAGTTCTTCGTTGCCGTTGCCGAGCAGGGCACGATCTCGCGTGCGGCGCAGAACCTGTCGATCTCGCAGTCGTCGGTGACCGAGGCGATCAAGGAACTGGAGGGAGATCTCGGCGTCGAGTTGTTCGAGCGCCATCCGCGTGGGCTCAACATCACCCACAAGGGCCACCAGTTCCTGCGCCACGCCACCAAGATCCTGGCCGACGTGTCGGACGCGCGCCGCACCTTCTTCGGCGGACAGGCGGCGACGACGGGCCAGCTCAAGCTCGGCGTCACCTCGCTGGTCGCGGGCTATGTGCTGTCGGACCTGCTGGCCCGCTATCGCCGCGCCCATCCGGCGGTCGAGATTTCGGCCATCGAAGACAATGGCGACTATCTCGAGCACCTTTTGGTCGGCGGCAAGCTCGACGTCGCCGTCATGGTGACCTCCAATTTGCGCGACCGCATGGCGCTGCAATCGGAAATCCTCGAGGTCTCGGCCTATCGCCTGTGGCTGCCGCTCGGCCATCCACTGGCGTCGGCCGAGATCATCGGCGTCGGTGACATCGCCGGCGAGCCGCTGATCATGCTCTCCGTCGACGAGATCGAGGAGAACACCGGCAAGCTGCTTTCTGCCATCGGGGCCAAGCCGCATGTTGCCTTTCGCACCCGTTCGGTCGAGGCAGTGCGCTCGCTTGTGGCGACAGGGGCAGGGGTGGCGCTTTTGCCCGACCTTGTCTACCGGCCCTGGTCGCTGGAAGGCGACCGCATCGAATCCCGCGATGTCTCCGGCTCGCTGCCAGTGGTTCAGGTGGGCATGGTCTGGCGGCGAGGCTCGTCGCTTCCGGCCGCCGCGCGCGACTTCATCGGCGTCGCCCAAGGGCAAAGAACCCTGCGCCAGAAGCTCTGAGCGCACCGGCCCGAATACCGGGATCGATACTTTGCCTTAAGGCGCAAGAGCGCCCGTTGCTCATCCGAATGCACGCGCGTTGCTCTAGGTATCGGAAAAACCGATATCACCCTTCTATCGAATGAATTTGCGAAACCTGCTCATTCGCAGCACCTTCCATATCAGGGCAATACCGCCGATCGAGAGCGGCCCCCTGCAAATGGGAGAATCGACATGAAGTCATTTTTGAAATCC
Organism: Aminobacter sp. MET-1; assembly: GCF_026521175.1. Lineage (NCBI taxonomy): Bacteria > Pseudomonadati > Pseudomonadota > Alphaproteobacteria > Hyphomicrobiales > Phyllobacteriaceae > Aminobacter > Aminobacter sp. MET-1. The sequence goes on from NZ_JAMSHL010000007.1 coordinate 22,853, forward strand.
TGCACAGCCATCGCCTTGGCGTGCAGCTTTTCCGGACAGGCCGTCGCGCAGGAGCTGAAGGAAGTCGGCAAGGGCGAAGGCCAGGTCAACATCATCGCCTGGCCGGGCTACATCGAGCGCGGCGAGACCGACAAGAATTACGACTGGGTCAGCGACTTCGAAAAGCAGACGGGCTGCAAGGTCAACGTCAAGACGGCCGCGACATCGGACGAAATGGTGGCGTTGATGAACGAGGGCGGCTTCGACCTCGTCACCGCCTCGGGTGACGCCTCGCTGCGCCTGGTTGCCGGCAAGCGCGTCCAGCCGATCAACACAAGCCTGATCAAGAGCTGGTCGACCGTCGATGACCGTCTCAAGGATGCGCCGTGGTTCACGGTCGAGGGCAAGCACTACGGCGTGCCCTACCAGTGGGGCCCCAACGTGCTGATGTACAACACCAACGTCTTCAAGGAAGCGCCCAAGAGCTGGAACATCGTGTTCGAGCCGATGGACCTGCCAGACGGCAAGCCCAACAAGGGGCGCGTCCAGGCCTATGATGGGCCGATTCACATCGCTGATGCCGCCAACTACCTGATGGCGCACAAGCCGGACCTTGGCATCAAGGACCCCTACGAGCTCAACGAAGACCAGTACAAGGCAGCCCTCGACCTGCTGCGCGTCCAGCGCACACTGGCCGGCCGCTACTGGCACGACGCCATGATCCAGGTCGACGACTTCAAGAATGAAGGCGTTGTCGCCTCAGGCTCGTGGCCGTTCCAGGTCAACCTGCTCAAGTCGGAGAAGCAGCCGATCGCCTCGACCATTCCGGAAGAGGGCGCCACGGGCTGGGCCGACACGACGATGATGCATGTCGAGGCTGCCAATCCGAACTGCGCTTACATGTGGCTCGAGCATTCGCTGAACCCCAAGCTGCAGGGCGATCTCGCGTCCTGGTTCGGCTCGAACCCGGCAGTGCCGGCTGCCTGCAAGGGCAACGCGCTGCTCACCGACGAAGGCTGCAAGACCAACGGCTTCGAGGACTTTGCCAAGATCAAGTTCTGGAAGACGCCGGTGTCGAAATGCGCCACCCAGAACGACCAGTGCGTGCCCTACTACCGCTGGGTGTCGGACTATATCGGCGTGATCGGCGGCCGCTGAGGCCGGCAACGAAACGATGCCCCCCTCGCCAGGCCGCTTGCGGCCAACCCTCTCCCCCGCGGGGAGAGGGGGCGGAGGGCACCAACCGACCTGAAACGACCGCGTGACGGCGGCAGACAAGCATCGGCGGCCGTGGGTCGGCCGGATGCGCAGCCATGGCATGGGCACATCACCCTGCCAGCATGGCCCAGACTTCGGAAGCTAAAGACGATGACCCCAGCAGTCGCCTTTCAGAAAACCTCCCGCCACTTCGGCGCGGTGCACGCGGTCGATGCTGTCGACCTCGAGATCAAACCCGGCGAGTTCTTTGCCATGCTGGGGCCTTCGGGCTCGGGCAAGACCACCTGCCTCAGGCTGATCGCCGGTTTCGAGCAACCGACCTCGGGCAGCATCTCGATCTTCGGTGAACGCGCCGAGGGTGTGCCGCCCTACCGGCGCAACGTCAACACGGTGTTCCAGGACTACGCGCTGTTCCCGCATCTCAACGTGCTCGACAACGTCGCCTACGGGCTGATGGTCAAGGGCATCGGCAAGGACGAGCGCCACCGCGCTGCTGAAGACGCACTCAAGCTTGTGCAGCTGCCGGGCTATGGCAGCCGCAAGCCGGGGCAGCTGTCGGGCGGCCAGCGGCAGCGCGTGGCGCTGGCGCGCGCGCTGGTCAACAAGCCCAAGGTGCTGTTGCTCGACGAGCCGCTTGGCGCGCTCGACCTCAAGCTGCGCGAGAGCATGCAGGAAGAGCTCAAGGCCTTGCAGAAGGCGCTCGGCATCACCTTCGTCTTCGTCACCCACGACCAGGGCGAGGCGCTGTCGATGGCCGACCGGGTTGCCGTGTTCAACAATGGCCGCATCATGCAGGTCGGCGCACCCGAAGACATCTACCAGCGTCCGGCTTCGCGCTTCGTCGCCGATTTCGTCGGCTCGTCCAACGTGCTGCCGCCCGAATTCGTCCAGCGTTATGCCGGCCAGCATCGCTGGGGCAGCCTGAGGCCGGAACAGATCCGCGTCGGACGCGATGCGACGGGTGACGGCGTCGCTGCACGCATCGTCTCCCGCCATTATCTCGGTGCCGCAACCAAGCTTGCGCTCGACGCCGACGGCCTCAGACTTCATGTGACAGTGCCGTCGGGCACCGCTGTCCCCGAGGACGGCGCCCATGTCGTGCTGACCTTCAACCGCGACCAGCTCCATTTGATGGATGAGCAGGCATGAGCGTCCAGGCTGTTACCGGCTCGACGGGCGCGGCTGCGATCCTGCCCAAGCGCGGCGGCCTTGCCGGGTCGCTGTCGGACCTGTTGTGGCGCCGCCCGGCGCTGCTGCTTTTCCTGATGCTGGCGCCGCCGCTCCTATGGCTCGGTGTCATCTATATCGGTTCGCTACTGGCGCTTTTGGCACAGAGCTTCTTTTCGATCGACGAGTATTCGGGCCTGATCAGCCGCCAGTTCACACTCAAGACCTATGGCGATCTGTTCCAGGCGGCGAATGTCGACATCATCGTCCGCACCGTGACGATGGCCGCGGTCGTGACGCTGGCTTCTGCCATCGTCGCATTTCCCATCGCCTACTATGCGGCACGTTATGCCCGCGGCACGTGGAAAGCGCTGTTCTATCTCGGCGTCATGCTGCCCTTGTGGTCGAGCTACCTGGTCAAGATCTATGCGTGGAAGCTGATCCTGGCCAAGGAAGGCATCCTCACCTGGCTGTTCGCCAAGCTGCATCTCTCATGGCTGCTCGACAGCTGGCTGTCGCTGCCGGTCGTCGGCGGCAACTCCTTGTCGGTGTCGTTCACCGGTACTTTCATCGTCTTCGTCTATGTCTGGCTGCCGTTCATGATCCTGCCGATCCAGGCCGCACTGGAGCGCGTGCCGGGCAATCTGGTCGAGGCATCGTCCGATCTCGGCGCTTCGCCCGGGCAGACATTCCGCAACGTGCTGTTTCCGCTGGCGCTGCCCGGCATTGTCGCAGGCTCGATCTTCACCTTCTCGCTGACGCTCGGCGACTACATCATCCCGCAGATCATCGGTACATCGAGACTGTTCATCGGCCAGGCCGTCTATGCCCAGCAGGGAACTGCCGGCAACATCCCGCTCGCCGCGGCCTTCACCGTCGTGCCTATCGTCATCATGGGGTTTTATCTGTGGGGCGCCAAACGCATGGGAGCTTTCGATGCGCTCTGACCGTTCCCAATCGGCCCCGCGCGGACTGAAGATCGCGGCTGCCGCAGGGCTTGCTTTCCTGCATCTGCCGATCCTGCTGATCTTCGTCTATGCCTTTACGACCGAGGAGAAGAGCTACCAGTGGCCGCCGCCCGGTTTCACCACGCAGTGGTTTGCGGTGACGTGGGGCCGGCCGGATGTCTGGCAGGCGCTGGGACTGTCGGTGCAGGTCGCGGCGATCTCTACGGCAATTGCGCTCGTGCTCGGCACACTCTGCGCTGCCGCCGTCAGCCAGACCCGTTTCTTCGGCCGCGAGGCGATCTCGCTGTTGGTCATCCTGCCCATCGCGTTGCCCGGCATCATTACCGGCATCGCATTGCGCTCGGCGTTCAGCCTGGCGGAGATCCCGTTCTCATTCTGGACAATCGTGCTGGGACACGCGACCTTCTGCGTCGTGGTCGTCTACAACAATGCGGTGGCGCGGTTCCGCCGTACCTCGGGTTCGCTGCTCGAGGCGTCGATGGATCTCGGCGCCGACGGTTTCCAGACGTTCCGATATGTGATCCTGCCCAACATCGGAACAGCACTTCTCGCCGGCGGCATGCTCGCCTTTGCGCTGTCGTTCGACGAGGTCATCGTCACCACTTTCACTGCCGGGCAGCAGCAGACGCTGCCGATCTGGATGCTCGAGGAGTTGGTGCGGCCGCGCCAGCGCCCGGTCACCAATGTGGTCGCCATGGTCGTGGTTCTCGCGACCCTGCTGCCCATCCTTGCCGCCTATTACCTGACCCGCGAAGGCGACCAGATCGCCGGGGCGGGGAAATGAAAACAGCGAATAGGGAGTAGTGAATAGCGAATAGAACGGCGATTGGAGAACCCTGTTCGCTACTCACTATTCGCTATTCGCTCCCAAAAGACACTGATCCAGGGAGAGCTTACATGGACACCCAAATGCTGATCGGCTCGAAGTTCGAGCGGGGCACCGAAACCGAGGAGGCGATCCTCAATCCGCGCACCGGCGAGACGATCCTGAGCCTGCCGGAGGCTTCGCCTGTTCAGATCGAAACGGCCGTGACGGCAGCCCAGAGAGCGTTCGCGAGCTGGTCGAAGACGACGCCGGCGCAGCGCTCGGGCTATCTGCTCAAGATCGCCGATCGCATCGAGGCCGAGGCGGCCGAGTTCGCCCGCCTCGAGGCGCTCAACTGCGGCAAGCCGATCAATGCCGTTCTCAACGACGAGATTCCTGCCATCGTCGACTGCTACCGCTTTTTTGCCGGCGCAGTGCGTTCGATGCCAGGGTTGGTGGCGGGCGAGTACCTGCCCGGCCACACCTCGATGATCCGACGCGATCCGGTCGGCATCGTCGCCTCCATTGCGCCGTGGAACTATCCGCTGATGATGATGGCGTGGAAGCTGGCGCCCGCGATTGCCGGCGGCAACACGGTTGTCTTCAAGCCTTCGGAGCAGACGCCACTGACGGCGCTGAAGCTGGCAAAGATCCTCGCCGATGTGTTGCCGGAGGGCGTGGTCAATGTCGTGCTCGGCCGTGGCGAGAGCGTCGGCAACACGCTGATCAACCATCAGGCGGTCAGCATGATCTCGATCACCGGCGACGTCGCCACCGGCAAGAAGGTGCTGCAGGCGGCGGCCAAATCGGTCAAGCGCACCCATCTCGAACTCGGCGGTAAGGCGCCGGTGATCGTCTTCGACGATGCCGACATCGATGCCGTGGTCAGCGGCCTGCGCGCCTTCGGCTACTATAATGCCGGCCAGGACTGCACGGCAGCCTGCCGCATCTATGCCGGCAAGAAGGTCTATGACAAGCTTGTCGCCGACCTGTCGTCGGCGGTGTCGACCATTCGCTTCGGCCAGGCCGACGACACCGAAAACGAGATCGGTCCGCTCATCTCCAGGCGCCAGCGGGACCGCGTCGCCTCCTTCGTCGAGCGCGCTTCGGAACTCAAGCACATCGAGATCACGACAGGCGGCAAACCGGGCGAGGGCGGTGGCTTCTATTACCAGCCGACGGTCGTTGCCGGTGCGCTGCAGGAAGACGAGATCGTGCGCCGTGAAGTGTTCGGCCCGGTGGTGTCCGTGACGCGTTTCTCCGACGTCGACGAGGCGGTCAACTGGGCCAATGACAGCGACTACGGCCTGGCGTCTTCAGTGTGGACCAAGGACATCTCGCGCGGCATGTCGACGGCAGCGCGGCTGCAATATGGCTGCACCTGGATCAATACGCATTTCATGCTGACCAACGAGATGCCGCATGGCGGCCTCAAGCAGTCCGGCTACGGCAAGGACATGTCGGTCTATGCGCTGGAGGACTACACCGCCGTGCGGCACGTGATGATCGCGCATGGGTAGATCTCTTCTCCCCGTTTACGGAGAAGATGCCGGTAGGCAGATGAGGGGCTGAGCCAAAGCCGATAGATCGAAACGCTGCCCCTCAACCGGCCCTTCGGGCCACCTTCTCCCCGTGAACGGGGAGAAGGAAAAAGGGAGGAAAAGACATGCATCGCCGTCAGTTTCTCGCATCCGCAACCTTTGCTGCATTGATCGCCACGGTCCCGGCCATCGGCCCGGCGTTGGCGCAGGACACGCCGCAGGCCGTCGTCGGGGCCTATCTCGCCGCGTGGAATGCGCACGACTCGGCCAAGGCGGCCGAGCATTTTGCCGACAACGTCGTCTATTACGACGCTTCGGTCGGCAAACCGGTCGAAGGCAAGGACGCCGCCAAGGCGGGCGTCATCGACAATTTCCTCAAAGCCGTGCCCGACGCCGTCTGGCAGATGAAGGGCAACCCCGTGGTGCAGGATGACCGCGTGTCGTTCGAATGGGAGTTTTCCGGCACCAACACCGGTGACTGGGCCGACGGCACCAAGGCCACCGGCAAGAAGTTCTCTTTCACCGGGGCTTCGATGTTCTCGATCAAGGACGGCAAGATCGCCAGCCAGAGCGACTATTACGACGCGCTAGGTTTCTACAAGCAGCTCGGGCTGATGTAGCCGGTCAGGCGAAGCCGTACTGCGTCATCAGCGCCGCCATGCGCTCGACGGCCAGGTCCGGCTTGTCCAGAACGTTGGCCTGGTCGGCGAGGCGGAAAATGTCGGCGTAGTGCAGGGCGCCACGGGCGGACTGCATGCCCGCCGGCATGGTGAAATGGCTCTGGTGGCCGTTGAGCCAGGCGAGGAAGACGACGCCGGCCTTGTAGTATTGCGTCGGCGCCTCGAAGATTTTTCGCGACAGCGGCACCGTCGGCTCGATTGTGCTGCGGAAGGTGGCGAGATCGTTGCTGGCCAGGGCTGACAGCGCCTTGGAGGCTTGCGGGGCGACGGCGTCGAAGATGCCAAGCAAGGCATGGCTGTGGCGCGTGCCGTCGCCTTCGATCAGGGCGGCATAGTTGAAGTCGTCGCCGGTGAAGCAGATCACGTCCTGGGGCAGCCGGTGGCGCAGTTCAACCTCATAGGCCTGGTCGAGCAGCGAGATCTTGATGCCTTCGACCTTGTCCTTGTGGTCGGCGATGATCGAAAGCACCGTCTCCAGTGTGTCCTCGAAACGCTCGCCACCCCAGTAGCCTCTCAACTCGGGATCGAACATGTCGCCCAGCCAATGCAGTACGACCTTGTCCTTGGCCTGGCCGAGAATGCGGCCATAAACCTTGCGATAGTCGTCGCGGGATTGGGCGACATGGGCGAGTGCGCGGCTCGCCATCATGATGGCGCGACCACCGTGCTTTTCGATGAAGCCGAGTTGCTCCTCATAGGCCGAGATCACGTCGTCAAGCGTGCGGGCGTCGCGCCTGTCGAGTTGATCGGTGCCGGCGCCGCAGGCGAGGTCGGCGCCCGCTACCGTGCGCGCTTCGGCCAGCGAACGGCGGATCAGCTCCTGCGCCCCGGCCCAGTCGAGCCCCATGCCGCGCTGCGAAGTGTCCATCGCCTCGGCGATGCGGAAACCGAGCGACCAGAGATGATGTCTGAAAGCCATGGTGGCATCCCAGTCGATGACAGGGTTGTTCCAGGGCGTGGCATCCGCCCACGGGTCGGAGACGACATGGGCCGCGGCATAGGCGATGCGGCTGAATGTGGGGCGCGTTGCCGGCCTATCTGTCGGCGTGCCTGACAGGGCGTAGGTCTCGACGGTACGGTCCGCCTGTGGAAGTTTCACCTGCCTGGCCATGGGTTCCTCCCCTGATCGGCTGCATCTCGTAATTTAGAACGTTCCAAATTTCAAGTTGGTATTTGACCGATCGGCGAGTGAGCGGCTCCGGATGGTCCAAGAGTTGTGCCTGCGCGCTGCTGAAAGCGCCTGAGAACGTAGTAAATCGTTTGAATATGCCAATTGTACACAATTCTGGCGCTAGGTTCGCTGGGTTTCTCTCTGACAGGTCGCCTGGAAATGGTTGCCCCGCCGTCTTGCTCGCTTGACAATTTGGAACGTTCCAATTATTGGACTCGCAAAACGGGCCGGAGATGCCCGCTTACAAGCCCTTCTGGGAGGATGGCGTTGAAGCAGTCGAAGGTGACAGTTGTCGATGTTGCGCGCGCCGCCGGCGTGTCGAAGTCGACCGTGTCGCTGGTGCTGCAAGGCAGTTCGCTGGTCAACGAGGCGACCCGCGCCAAGGTGGGCGCTGTCATTCGCGAACTCGGTTATGTCTACAACCGAAGTGCTGCCAATCTGCGCCAGTCGAAATCCAAGATCGTCGGCATCGTCGTCAACGACCTGACCAACAGCTTCTTTGCTGAGCTGGCCGTTGGCATGGACATGGTGGTGCAGTCGGCCGGCTATATCCAGTTCATGGCCAATTCAGCCGAGAATCCCGACCGCCAGGCCGAGGTGATCGCCTCGATGCGCGAGCATGGCATGGCCGGGCTGATCCTGTCGCCGGCGCGAGGGACGACGTCAGCCGATCTCAGGCCGCTGGTCGACAGCGGCATTCCCGTGGTGCTGGTGGCGCGCAACGTGCCGGGGCTCAAGGTGTCCTCCGTCGTGTCGGACGGGCACGCAGGCGCTGCGGCCGCCGTGCGCCACCTGATAGAGCTGGGTCACCGGCGCATCGCCTTCCTTGGCGGCTTCAACGACACGGCAGTATTTGACGAGCGCATGCGTGGATTCCGCGATGCGCTGGTGGAGGCGGGACTGGATGCCTCGGACGAGTTGGTGATCAGCTCGGCGCCGTCGCGTGCGGGCGGCGTGACTGCAGTCGAGCGGCTGCTTGCCATGGCGGACCGGCCGACGGCGGCCTTGTGCTTCAACGATGCGGTGGCGTTCGGCGCCTGCGACGGTTTGCGCAGTGCCCGCATCGAGCCGGGTGTCGATTTCGGCGTGATCGGCTTCGATGACGTGATCGAGGCCAAGACGGCGGTGCCGGCGCTGACCACGGTTTCGGTAGATCCGCAGGGCATGGGCCGGCGGGCGGCGCAGTTGCTGCTCAAGCAGATCAATTCGGGTGATTTCGAGCCAGAGGCACTGGTCGCCTCGGTGCGGCTGGTGGTGCGCGAAAGCTGCGGCGCGGCACGGCGGACAAAGCGAGAGGCGATGACGGCATGACGCGCTGGGGTCTGATCGGGGCGAGCACCATCGCCAAAGAATGGGTCATCGGCGCGATCCGGGCGACCGGCGGCGAGGTGGTGTCGGTCATGAGCACCAATGCCGAGCGTGGCCGGGACTATGCCCAGGCGAACGGTATCGCGAAGTCGGTGACGTCGCTGGACGACATCGTCGGCGATGCCGGTGTCGATGCCATCTACATTTCGACCACCAACGAACTGCATCTGGAGCAGGCGATTGCAGCGGCCAGGGCCGGCAAGCATGTGCTGTGCGAGAAGCCGCTGGCGCTGACGCTCGACGATGCACTGGCAATGGTGAAGGCCGCGCGTGACGCTGGCGTCGTTTTTGCGACCAACCACCATCTGCGCAATGCGGCGAGCCACCGGGCGATGCGCGATGCGATCACTGCGGGCCGTATCGGCAAGCCGCTGGCGGCGCGGGTGTTCCACGCCGTCTACCTGCCGCCGCATCTGCAGGGCTGGCGGCTCGACAAGCCGCAGGCCGGTGGCGGTGTGATCCTCGACATCACTGTGCATGACGCCGACACTTTGCGCTTCGTGCTCAATGACGATCCGGTGGAGGCCGTGGCCTTCAGCCAGACTGGCGGCATGGGACAGGCGGGGCTGGAAGACGCCGTGATGGGTGTGCTGCGCTTCAAGTCGGGCGTGATCGCCCAGTTCCACGATGCGTTCACCACCAGGTTTGCAGAGACGGGTTTCGAGGTACATGGCACCGAGGGTTCGCTCATCGCGCGCAACGTCATGACCCAGAAGCCGGTCGGTTCCGTCGTGCTGCGCAACGCTGAGGGCGAGCAGGAACTCAAGCTCGACCAGCGCAATCTCTACGAGGCGGGTTTGCAGTCGTTCCACGACGCCATATCAGGCAAGGGCAAACCGTCGGCGACGGGCGAGGATGGCGTGTGGTCGCTGGCGACAGGGCTTGCAGTGGTCAAGTCGGCCGCGACCGGCAAGGCAGTTGCCATCGAGGCGAGGCTCTGACCATGGGCAAGCACATCACCGCAGCCCAGGCTGCTGCATTGATCTCCGACGGTGCCGTCGTCTCGGTGTCGTCGTCGAGCGGGCTCGGCTGTCCCGATCTGATGCTGAGGGCGATCGGCGAGCGCTTCGACGCGACGGGACATCCGCGCGACCTGACCACCCTGCACCCCATTGCCGCCGGCGACATGAGCGGCATCAAGGGTGTCGACTACATTGCGAAGAAGGGCCTGCTCAAGAAGATCATCGGCGGCTCCTATCCGTCGGGGCCGTCGAGCGCCGAGCCGCCGCTGATCTGGCAGATGATCGGCAATGAGGAGGTGGCGGCCTACAATGTTCCCTCGGGCATCATGTTCGACATGCATCGCGAGGCAGCGGCCAAGCGGCCGGGCGTGATGACCAAGGTCGGGCTCGATACCTTCGTCGATCCCGAGCGGCAGGGCTGCGCCATGAATGCGCGTGCCGCGGCCGAACCGTTGGTCAGGAAGGTCAGCTTCGAGGGCGAGGACTGGCTGTTCTTCCCCGCGATCAAGCCTCAGGTGGCGATCATCCGGGCGACGACGGCGGACGAGCGCGGCAACCTGACCTACGAGCATGAGGGCGCCTATCTCGGCGGGCTCGACCAGGCGCTGGCCGCCCGCAACAATGGCGGCATCGTCATTGCCCAGGTGAAGCGCATCACCAAGGACGGCTCGCTGCGACCGCATGACGTGCGCGTGCCGGGCATGCTGGTCGACTACTTCGTCGTCGACCCAGAGCAGAAGCAAACGACGCAGACGGCCTACGACCCGGCGATCTCGGGTGAGATCATGCGGCCGCTCGACAGTTTCCGCGTGCCCGAGTTCAACATCCAGAAGGTGATCGCGCGCCGCGTGGCGCAGGAGCTGGAGGCGGGCAGCGCGGTCAATCTCGGCTTCGGCATATCGGCCAACGTGCCGCGCATCCTGCTGGAAGAGGGGCTGCATGGCGAGGTCACCTGGGTGATCGAGCAGGGGGCTGTTGGCGGCGTGCCGCTGCTCGACTTTGCCTTCGGCTGTGCGTCGAACGCCGACGCCTTCATGCCGTCGCCCTACCAGTTCACCTATTTCCAGGGCGCGGGCTTCGACGCCTCGCTGCTGTCCTTCCTCGAGATCGACCGCAGCGGCTCGGTCAACGTCTCCAAGCTCAGCTTCCGGCCGCATGTGACGGCGGGAGCGGGCGGTTTCGTCGACATCACTGCCCGGGCGAAGAAGATCGTCTTCTCGGGCATGTTCAATGCGGGCGCCAAGCTCGATATCGCTGGCGGCAAGCTGGTCATCGACAAGGAAGGCAAGCTCAAGAAGCTGGTCAACGAGGTCGAGCATGTCACCTTCTCGGGCCGGCGCGGCGTCGAGCAGGGCCAGGACATCACCTATGTCACCGAACGCTGCGTGATGAAGCTGACGCCTCAAGGCATCGTGCTGACCGAGATCGCGCCGGGGGTGGAACTGCAGGCGCATATCCTTGATCAGTCGGAGTTTCCGCTGATCGTCTCGGATAAGCTCAAGCTGATGGATTCTTCTCTGTTTGCAGAGGCGCCGATCGGGCTGAAACTTCCGCGCAAGGCCGAGCGCAGGCTGGAGGTCGTCAATGGCTGACCAGCGTATCAGGGTCGAATTCGACGGGCCTGTCGCAATCATCACGGCGGCCCGACCGGACAAGCTCAACGCATTTGACATCGACATGCTGAAGGCGCTGTCCCAGGCTTGCGACGAGGTCGAGGCCAATGCCGACATCCGGGTCACGATCCTCACAGGCGAGGGCAAGGCGTTTTCGGCCGGCGGCGACATCAAGGCCTGGGGCGGCATGACGCCCAGCGAGTTCGGTCATGCCTGGGTGCGCTTCGGCCATCGCGTGTTCGAAAGGCTGGCAACGCTGCGTATGCCGCTGATCGCCGCCATTAACGGCCATGCACTGGGCGGCGGGCTGGAGCTGGCGATCGCAGCCGACATCCGTATCGCCGAACGCCATGTGAAGATCGGTCTGCCCGAGACCGGGCTCGGCATGGTGCCGGGCTGGTCGGGCACGCAGCGGCTGGTGCGGCGGACCAGTGCTCAGGTGGTGCGGCGCATGGCGCTCGGTGGCGAGGTGTTTTCCGCCGACGAGGCTGTAGCCCTCGGACTTGTCGATCATGTGGTCGAGACCGGCGGGGCGGTGGCCGCGGCGCGCGACTATGCGGTACGGATCGCGGCGCGGGGCCCTGCGGCAGTCGAGGTCGCAAAACTGATGATTGCCACTGCCAATGGCGAAGACAATGGCACCGCTGTCGAGGCGCTGGGCTCTATCCTCGTCGCCAAGACCGGCGACCTCAAGGAGGGGCTCGCCGCCTTTAGCGAGAAGCGTGCCGCCAAGTTTGCAGGAGAATGGTGATGACGGTTCTGATGCGTCCCAAGCCGCTCGACGGATTCAAGGTCCGCGAGTTCAAGATGCTGATCGACGGTAAATGGACCGCCGGCGCTGAAGCCAAGACGATCGAGCGCGCCAGCCCCGGCCACGGCACGGTGGTGAGCCGTTATCAGGCCGCGACCGCTGTCGACGCGAACCGGGCGATTGCCTCGGCCCGCAAGGCGTTCGACGACGGCCACTGGCCGCGCATGACCGGCGCCGAGCGCTCGCGCATCCTGCTGCGCGCCGCCGACATCATCGACGAGCGTGCCGACGAGCTCGCTTTCCTCGACTGCATCGAGTCAGGCAAGCCGATCTCGCAGGCCAAGGGCGAACTCAGCGGCGCTTCGGACATCTGGCGCTATGCTGCGGCACTTGCCCGCGACCTGCATGGCGAGAGCTACAACACGCTGGGCGACGGTACGCTGGGCGTGGTGCTGCGCGAGGCGATCGGCGTGGTGTCGATCATCACGCCATGGAATTTCCCGTTCCTGATCGTCAGCCAGAAACTGCCCTTTGCGCTGGCTGCCGGCTGCACGGCAGTGGTCAAGCCGTCGGAACTGACGTCAGGTTCGACACTGGTGCTGGGCGAAATCCTGGAGACGGCAGGCGTTCCCGCGGGCGTGGTCAACATCATCGTCGGCACCGGCCCCGAGGCGGGCGCGCCGCTGACCAGCCATCCTGACATCGACATGGTGTCGTTCACCGGGTCGACCGGCATCGGCCGGCTGACCATGGCCAACGCTGCGCAGACGCTGAAGAAGGTCTCGCTGGAGCTTGGTGGCAAGAACCCGCAGATCGTGTTTCCCGACGCGAATCTCGACGATTTCATCGATGCGGCCGTCTTTGGCGCCTACTTCAATGCCGGCGAGTGCTGCAATGCCGGCTCGCGCCTGATCGTGCATCGCGACATCGCCGACGAGGTGACCGGCCGGATTGCTGCGCTGTCGGCCAAGGTCAAGGTCGGCGATCCGCTCGATCCTGCGACGCAGGTTGGTGCTATCATCACCCCGCAGCATCTTGCGAAGATCGTTACTTACGTGAAAGGTGCGAGCGACAATGGCGCTGACGTCGCCATCGGCGGGTCTGCCGCCGATCTCGGCCTTGGCCAGTTCATGGAGCCGACGATCCTGTCGTCGGTCGCCCCCGACATGGCGGTGGCGAGGGAGGAGGTGTTCGGACCGGTGCTTTCGGTGCTTGCCTTCGAGACTGCCGACGAGGCGATCCGCATCGCCAACGCGATCGACTATGGCCTGTCGGCCGGCGTGTGGAGCCGCGACTTCGACACCTGCCTTACCGTCGGCCGCAAGGTCCGCGCGGGCACCATCTGGATGAATACCTTCATGGACGGCGCTTCGGAACTGCCCTTCGGCGGCTATCGCCAGTCGGGCATCGGGCGCGAACTCGGACGCCATGCGGTGGAGGACTACACCGAGACCAAGACGCTCAACATGCATATCGGAGCGCGGACGGGCCACTGGATGCCGAAGGAGGCACGGGGCTGAAGCGATCGGAGGAATTCCCAGAGGCGGGGCCGAAGGGAAATGTGTCACGCAATCAGGCGTGAGGAACTTGCAACCCGGGAGGAACTGGAATGCGTAAGTTTTTGATGAGTACGGCAGCGATCGCGACACTGTTCGTGGCGCCGATGCCGCTGGCACACGCTGCCGAGAGCGTCGAGGTGCTTCATTGGTGGACGTCGGGCGGCGAGGCTGCCGCTCTCGACGTTCTCAAGAAGAACCTCGAGAGCCAGGGCGTTACCTGGAAAGACATGCCGGTGGCCGGCGGTGGCGGTGAAGCCGCGATGACGGCGCTGCGCGCCCGCGTTACCGCAGGCGATCCGCCCACGGCCGTGCAGGCGCTTGGCTTCGACATCACTGACTGGGCCAAGCAGGGCGTTGTGGGCGATCTCGGCGAAGTGGCCGACAAGGAAGGCTGGGACAAGGTCGTTCCGGTGGCCCTGCAGAACTTCGCCAAGCATGACGGAAAGTGGATCGCCGCTCCTGTGAACGTGCACTCGACCAACTGGGTGTGGATCAACAAGAAGGCGCTCGACGCTGCCGGCGGCAAGGCTCCCGAGACCTGGGACGAACTCGTCGCCGTGCTCGACAAGATGAAGGCCAACGGCATCACCCCGCTCGGCCATGGCGGCCAGGCCTGGCAGGATGCCACCATCTTCGACGCCGTCGTGCTGTCGCTCGGCACCGATTTCTACAAGTCGTCCATGATCGACCTCGACCCGGCAGCGTTGGGTTCGGACAAGATGGTCGAAGCCTTCGACCGCATGGCCAAGCTGAAGAGCTATGTCGACAAGGACTTCTCGGGCCGCGACTGGAACCTGGCCTCTGCCATGGTCATCGAAGGCAAGGCCGGCATGCAGATGATGGGTGACTGGGCCAAGGGCGAGTTCCTGAAGGCCGGCCAGAAGCCGGGCACCGACTTCGTCTGCATCCGCTTCCCCGGCACGCAGGGGGCGGTCACCTTCAACTCGGACATGTTCATGATGTTCAAGGTCGGCGACGACAAGAAGGCGGCGCAGATGAAGATGGCCGCGGACATCGAGGATCCAGCCTTCCAGTCGTCGTTCAACGTGGTCAAGGGGTCGGTGCCGGCGCGCACCGATGTGCCTGACACCGCCTTCGACGATTGCGGCAAGAAGGGCATCAAGGACCTGGCCGAAGCCAACACCAGCGGCAAGCTGTTCGGCTCGATGGCGCATGGCTATGCGGCTCCGGCCGCGGTCAAGAACGCGCTTTATGACGTCGTGACCCGCCACTTCAACGGCGAGCTCGACTCGAAGGCAGCCGCTGCCGCGCTGGTCGAGGCGGTCGCAGCCGCCAAGGGCTGAGCGATAGCTCCATAGCTTACGTGCCCCGGCTTTGGCCGGGGCCACCCACCCGTCGACATCAACCAGAGGCTGGAACAATGGCAGACCTCACGACGACCGCTGTGCCGCGCACGGCGACGGAAACGCGCGCCACGCTGCAGGAGTGGCTGCCGAAACTCGTGCTTGCGCCGAGCTTCGCAGTCATCCTGATCTTCGTCTATGGCTTCATCATCTTCACGGCCTTCCTGTCGTTTTCCGGTTCGAAGCTGTTGCCCGATTTCTCGACCTGGGTCGGCTTCAACAACTATGTGCGCCTGTTCAATCATCCGAACTGGATCGTCGCGCTGAAGAACCTGGCGATCTTCTCGGTTCTCTACATCGTCATCTGCAGTGCGATCGGGCTGGCGCTGGCCATCTTCCTCGACCAGAAGATTCGCGGCGAGGGTGTTCTCAGGCCGATCTATCTCTACCCGATGGCGCTGTCCTTCATCGTCACCGGCGTTGCCTGGAAATGGTTCCTCGATCCCGGCATCGGCCTCGAACACGTGATGCAGTCCTGGGGGTGGGAAAGCTTCTCGTTCCGCTGGATCAAGGAAGGTCCGATGGCGATCTACACCATCGTCATCGCAGCCGTCTGGCAGTCGTCAGGCTTCGTCATGGCTATGTTCCTCGCCGGCCTGCGCGGCGTCGACAACGAGATCATCAAGGCAGCCCAGATCGACGGCGCCTCGACCATGACCATCTACCGCCGGATCATCATTCCGCTGATGCGGCCGGTGTTCCTGTCGGCCTTCGTGGTGCTCGCACACCTGGCCATCAAGTCCTACGACCTTGTGGTGGCGATGACCGACGGCGGCCCCGGGACCGCGACCTGGACGCCGGCGCTATTCATGCAGAAATTCACCTTCGGCCGCAACGAAATGGGCATGGGCGCGGCCTCGGCGATCATCATGATGATGATGATCTTCACGATCATCGTGCCCTATCTCTACTCGGAACTGGGGAAGAAGAAATGAGCGCCGCTTCCCAGGACGTTGCCACCCGCAACGGCATCTTCGCCCGAGCTCTCATCTACGTCGTGCTGATCCTGTTTGCGGTCTATTACCTGCTGCCGCTCTACGTGATGATCGTCAATTCGCTGAAGCCACTGGACGAGATCCGCCAGGGCAACATGCTGGCACTGCCGCAACAGTGGACGATCGCACCTTGGCTGTCGGCATGGTCGACGGCGCAGATCGGCGTGCAGCCGACAGGGCTGAAACCCTATTTCCTCAACTCGGTGATGATGGTCGTGCCAGCCGTCGCCATCTCGACGATGCTCGGTGCGCTCAACGGCTATGTGCTGACGAAATGGCGCTTCAAGGGCGACAACATCGTCTTCGGCATGATGCTGCTCGCCTGCTTCATTCCGTTCCAGATCGTGCTGATACCGTCGGCCCGCATTCTCGGCATGACCGGGCTTGCCGGCACCATCAGCGGGCTGGTGCTGATCCACGCCATCTACGGCCTCGGCTTCACCACGCTGTTCTTCCGCAACTACTATGAGGCGTTCCCGACCGAACTGGTGCGTGCGGCGCAGATCGACGGCGCCAGCTTCTTCCAGATCTTCCGACGCATCCTTTTGCCGTCGTCAGGGCCGATCATCGTCGTCACCGTCATCTGGCAGTTCACCAACATCTGGAACGACTTCCTGTTCGGCTCGTCCTTCTCGGGCTTCAACTCCATTCCAATCACGGTGGCGCTGAACAACCTGGTCAATTCGTCGACCGGCGTGAAGGAATACAACGTCCATTTTGCCGGGGCGATCTTGGCCGCCCTGCCCACCCTCATCGTCTACATCGTCTCCGGACGCTATTTCGTGCGCGGCCTGATGGCCGGCGCGGTCAAGGGGTAAGCCCATGTCGTTCCTCAAGATCAGCAATCTCTACAAGAACTACGGTCAGGTGGAGATCCTCAAGGACATCAACATCGAGATCGACAAGGGCGGCTTCCTGGTGCTGGTCGGCCCGTCCGGTTGCGGCAAGTCGACATTGCTCAACACCATTGCCGGACTTGAGCCGATCACCTCTGGCGATATCGCCATCAACGGCAAGTCTGTGGCCGGTCTGCATCCGTCCAAGCGCGACATTGCCATGGTGTTCCAGTCCTACGCGCTCTATCCGAACATGACGGTGGCCGGAAACATCGCTTTCGGCATGGAAATCCGGGGCGTGCCCAAGGACGAGCGCGACAAGGCGATCAAGCAGGTGGCCGACATCCTGCAGATCGGGCATCTGCTCGACCGCAAGCCGAGCCAGCTCTCCGGCGGCCAGCGCCAGCGTGTGGCGATGGGACGGGCGCTGGTGCGCAATCCGCAGGTGTTCCTGTTCGACGAGCCGCTGTCCAACCTCGACGCCAAGCTGCGCGTCGACATGCGCACCGAGATCAAGCGGCTGCACCAGCGCATGAAGACGACCATCGTCTACGTCACCCACGACCAGATCGAGGCGATGACGCTGGCCTCGAAGATCGCGGTGCTGAAGGACGGCTTGCTGCAGCAATTCGGCACGCCGGCCGAAATCTACAACAGCCCGGCCAACATGTTCGTTGCCGACTTCATGGGCTCGCCGGCGATGAACCTGTTGTCGGCGCGTCTGGAAGGCGGCGAGGGCGGGCTCAACGTGGTGCTCGAGCGGCCGAGCGAGAAGCCGCTGGCGCTGCCGATCAGAACGGCCAATGGCGCGCTTGGGGCCTATTCGGGCAAGGAGGTCATCTTCGGCGTGCGACCCGAGGCGCTGACCGACCCTGACGGCGCCGACCGCAACGCCAAGTCGCTGGCCGAGGGAGAATGCCTGATCGAGGTGGTGGAGCCGGCCGGTTCGGACACCTTCGCGGTGACCAAGCTCGGCGGCAAGGAAGTGGTGGCGCGGCTGCGGGCCGATGCTGCAATCCATGCCGGTCAGAAGACGAAGCTCGCCTTCAACCTGGACAAGGCGGTGTTCTTCGACCCCAAGAGCCAGCTGCGCATCGCCTGACATGTCCGGACAGCCTGACATCGTCATCATCGGCTCAGGCGTAGGCGGCGCAACCATCGCCGCCGGCCTTGCCGCGACCGGCGCGGAAATCCTCATTCTCGAGGCCGGCGGCCATATCGCAGACCGACCGGAGAACCGCGACCAACGCGCCATCTTCCAGCGCGGGCACTTTCGGCCCGATGAGACCTGGTACGAGGCTGACGGTACCGGCTTCAACCCGGGCAACTATTACAATGTCGGCGGCAATTCGAAGTTCTACGGCGCGGTGCTGACGCGCTATCGCCGCGAGGATTTTGCCGAGATGCAGCATCTCGACGGCGTGTCGCCGGCATGGCCGTTCGCCTATGACGAGTTGGAGGCCTGGTACGGGAAGGCGGAACAGCTTTACCAGGTGCGCGGGGTGCTGGGCGAGGACCCGACGGAGCCACGGCATTCGAGCGGTTATGCCCATGCGCCTGTCGCCGACGAACCCGCGATAGCGGGCGTGCGCGCCAGGCTCAGGGCCAAGGGCGTGCAGCCTTATTCGCTGCCACTTGGCGTCGACATCGAATGTTGGCTGGCCAAGGGCAAGACGCCATGGGATGCGCATCCAAACAGTTTCGACGGCAAGATGGATGCGGAGACGACCGCGCTGGCGGCAGCGCTCAAGCATAAGAACTTCAAGCTGCAGATCGACACGCGTGTGACGCGACTGGAAGCGGCGGCAGACGGGCGGATCGTTGCTGTCCACTACCTGCACAATGGCGAGACCGCCGTGCTGCGGCCGAAGCTGGTGATCCTGTCGGCGGGCGCCGTGCAGTCGGCGGCGCTCCTGCTGCGCTCGGCCAATGATGCCAATCCGACTGGACTCGCCAACCGCTCCGACCAGGTCGGCCGCAACTTCATGAACCACAACTCGACGGCGGTGATCGCCATGAGCCCCTGGTTCCGCAACGATTCGGTCTATCAGAAGACTTTTGGCTTCAATGATTTTTACCTTTCCGACGGTGAGGGCGGGCCGCCGCTGGGCAATGTGCAACTGCTCGGGCGCATTTCGGGCACCATCCTGAAAGGTGCTATGCCTGCCGTGCCGGAGTGGTTGCTGAACCGCGTCACCGCGCATTCGATCGACTTCTACGCCATGAGCGAAGACCTGCCGTCGCCGGAAAGCCGCGTCATGGTCGACGGCGAGCGCATCGTGCTGAAATGGGTGCGCAGCAATTGGGAGGCGCATGAGCGGCTGGTGGCCAAGCTCAAGCAGGTGCTGCGCAGTGCGGGTTTTCCCGTCGTGGTCTCCCGCGCCTTCGACAAGCGCACGCCGTCACATCAATGCGGCACGGTGCGCATAGGCACCGACCCCGCCCAGGCGCCGCTCGACGTCTTCTGCCGCGCCTTCGACCACCCCAACCTGTTTGTCGTTGACGCGAGCTTCCTGCCGACATCGGCGGCGGTCAATCCGGCGCTGACGATTGCGGCGCAGGCTTTGCGCGTCGCCGACCATATTGCGAGGAAGGATCTGGCGGCATGAGCACCCAGGCGAAACCCGTGGCGCTGGTCACCGGCGCGCGCCGCGGCATCGGGCTTGCCGTGGCGAGGGCGCTGGCCGAGGCAGGCTTCGATCTTGCCATCACCGACCGTGAAGAGGACCAGACCGCGGCCGAGGCCGTGTCGGGCCTCGAAAAGCATGGCGCCAAGGTGCTGTTCGTCGCCTCCGACCTTGCCGAGATCGAGGGCCATGCGGCTACGGTCGAGACGATCGTCGATCACTTCGGCCGGCTCGACTGCCTCGTCAACAATGCCGGCATCGCGTCAAAAGTGCGCGGCGATTTCCTTGAGCTCACGTCAGAGAATTTCGACGTGATCATGGCGGTCAACCTGCGCGGCACGGTGTTCTTTACCCAGTCTGTGCTGCGGGCGATGCTCGCCATGCCGCAGCCGGGCCAGCGCCGCTCGATCATCAACATCACCTCGATCTCGGCCGAGATGACCTCGCCCGAAAGGCTCGACTACTGCATGTCGAAGGCAGGGCTTGCAGCCTTCACTCAAGGGCTGACGCTTCGGTTGGCAGGTTCCGGCATCGACGTGTTCGAGATACGTCCCGGCATCATCCGTTCGGACATGACGGCCAAGGTTTCGGAAAAATATGACCGGCTGATCGCCGACGGGCTGGTGCCGGCGGGGCGCTGGGGCGAGCCGGACGACATCGGACGTATCGCTGCGGCGCTGGCAACCGGCAGCTTCGGCTTCGCCACCGGCAGCATCATCAAGGCCGACGGGGCATTGTCCGTCGCGCGTCTGTGAGAGTTCCTGACATGACCTACGACTACATCATCACTGGTGCGGGTCCCGCCGGCTGTGTGCTTGCCAACCGGCTGAGCGAAGACGCGGACGTGCGCGTTCTGCTGCTGGAAGCCGGCGGCGGCGACTGGAACCCGTTGTTCCATATGCCGGCAGGCTTTGCCAAGATGACCAAGGGCGTGGCCAGCTGGGGCTGGGAGACGGTGCCGCAGAAGCACATGAAAAACCGGGTTCTGCGCTACACTCAGGCCAAGGTGGTCGGCGGTGGCTCCAGCATCAACGCCCAGCTCTACACGCGCGGTAACGCTGTCGACTACGATCTCTGGGCCAGCGAGGATGGCTGCACCGGTTGGGATTATCGCGCGGTGCTGCCCTATTTCAAGCGCTGCGAGGACAACCAGCGCTTTGCCGACGACTATCACTCCTATGGCGGGCCGCTGGGCGTATCGATGCCGTCGGCAGCCCTTCCGATCTGCGATGCCTATATCCGTGCCGGCCAGGAACTCGGTATTCCCTACAATCACGATTTCAACGGCCGCCAGCAGGCCGGCGTCGGCTTCTATCAGCTGACCCAGCGCAACAAGCGTCGCTCTTCGGCCTCGATGGCCTATCTCAGCCCGATCAAGGACCGGCGCAATTTGACGGTTCGCCTGGGCGCGCGGGTGACGCGCGTCGTGGTCGAAAAGGGCAGGGCCGTGGGCGTCGAGATCGCGAGCGGCAATGGCATCGAAACGATCCGTGCCGACCGCGAGGTGCTGGTGTCCTCCGGCGCCATCGGCTCGCCCAAGCTGCTGCTTCAGTCCGGCATCGGCCCGGCCGATCACCTCAGAAGCGTTGGTGTTCCCGTCGTCCACGACCTGAAGGGCGTCGGCGAAAACATGCAGGACCACCTCGACCTGTTCGTTATCTCCGAGTGCACCGGGGACCACACCTACGACAGCGTTGCCAAGCTGCACCGGACGCTGTGGGCGGGGTTGCAATATGTGCTGTTCCGCACCGGGCCCGTTACGTCGAGCCTGTTTGAGACCGGCGGGTTCTGGTATGCCGATCCTGACGCGCGTTCGCCCGACATCCAGTTCCACCTCGGTCTGGGCTCGGGTATCGAGGCTGGCGTCGCCCGGCTCAAGAATGCCGGCGTGACGCTCAATTCTGCCTATCTGCACCCGCGCTCGCGCGGCACTGTGCGACTTGCCTCAAACGACCCGGCCGCAGCGCCGCTCATCGACCCTAACTATTGGGCCGATCCGCACGACCGCAAGATGTCGATCGAAGGGCTCAGGATCGCGCGCGAGATCATGCAGCAGGCGGCCCTGAAACCCTTCGTGCTGGCCGAGCGGCTGCCCGGGCCGGACAAGGTGACCGAGGAACAACTGTTCGACTATGGCTGCGCCAACGCCAAGACCGACCATCACCCCGTCGGCACCTGCAGGATGGGCACTGACGACATGGCCGTCGTCGACCTCGAGTTGAAGGTGTGCGGCATAGAGGGGCTGCGCGTCTGCGACAGTTCTGTCATGCCGCGCGTGCCCTCCTGCAACACCAACGGCCCGACAATAATGGTTGGCGAAAAAGGCGCCGACATCATCCGCAACCGCGATCCACTGCCGGCCACGATTTTCGCCCATGAGCGCAACGATGCACGGCCACGGGCGCGGGCGGACGTGCGGTAGCAGCACCGAGGTCAAGGACCCGAGACCGGTGCTGCTGCCTACATCCTAGCCCGAGCGTGACATGCCTTTGTCCCGCAGGGCCCGCGCGCGAGCTTTGCGGGCCTTGCGATGCTCGTTGTAGGGGACCTCGACCATCCCGCATTGCAGGCAGTCGATGTATTTGCCGCAATTGGTTTCCCAGCATTGGACATCATGCGTCCAACTAAGGGCAATCCGTTCGAGATGCTGGGTCTGGGATCCCTTGAGAAGTATGAGCTCGCCTGGCCGGGAGGTTGCCCTGACATAGTCCGCTGCTTCTTTTGGCAGAAGGAAATCGATGAACTTGCCGTTTTTCCTGTCTTCCTCGGAAGGGCGGGCACGATGGCCATTCTCGCCGACGAAGATGAACTGGTCCGCGCATTGGTAGGCAAGGTCGTATGCGAGTGCAGCGCCCTTCCTCGGCCCGCCGGTGTAGTCGGAAATGAAGCCGATTACCGCGCGCTTGTTGGCGGGCTGGCTCTTGCTGAGAATGGCGATGGCGGCTGGAATGCTGTCATTGGGAGCCTTCACCGTATCGACGATGAAGGTAGGGCCTCCGTTGGTCGCGAGAATGCCGCAGCGGTTCCACGGGACAGCGAAGCTGGCAATGCGAGATATCGCCAAATCTGGTGCCAAGCCGAGTTCGACAGCGGTGGCGAATGCGGCCAGGGTCGCGATCCAGAACTCTTCACCCACGAAAGCCGTCTGCAGCTCGAAGCTTCCTTCGCTGCAGGATACGGTCACCTTGAGGAGCCGCGGGAATGAAGCTTCGGCAGAGTCCAGCCTGTAGTCAGCGGTGCCCGACCGGCCAAAGGTGACGATGCGGGCCGCCGTACGCTTTGCCATTGCCATGACATGCGGGTCGTCCGCATTGAGGATTGCAAGACCCGCAGGTTGCAAGGCCGAGACAAGTTCTCCCTTTTCCTGAGCCACGGCTTCCTTGCCGCGAAACGCCGAATAATGCTCCAAGCCGACTTTGGTGACGATGGCGACCTCAGGTCGGAGGAGCCGTGCCATCGGCTGTATGGACCCTTTGACGGTAGCACCAACCTCGGCAACGACGTAGTCCGCCTGCGATGGCGTGCTGCACAGCGTCCTCGCCAATTGCGGGATCGTGTTCTCGTAGATCTGTGCGTGGACGTTGCCCTGGCCCTCCAGAATATGGGTAAGCAGGGCGGTGGTCGTCGATTTGGCCGAACTGCCCGTTATGCCGATGTGCAGCGCCTTGGACCGGCTACGCCGCTGTTGCGCCAGCTTCAGCCTCAGGCTCTCGCCCAGGCGGGCCATGATTGCCTGTGGGCCATGCTTTCGGCGAAAAGACCGTGTGGCATTCCGGAAGGCCTTGTACATCAATCCCGTGCTCCAACGGCAGCCGGATCGCCGCTGCGGACTTGCAATTCGCGTCGCGCGGTCATTGTGCCGGTTTCTTCCGCTTGATCGCCCTCAATCGCTTGCGCGCCATAGAAGCGTAGATGCGCCTGCGATACTCGAGCATGTTAGAGAAGATCGAGCCGAATTGGTAAGCGCCTGTCGTTTCTCCGAACATCTGGTGCGCATATACCTTGCCGGTCCCGGTGTATTTTCTCCCGATGAAATGCTCGGGTATGAGGACGTGAGAAGGCCAGATCACGATATCCGGCCGATGTGTTTCGATCAGCTCGGCAATGAACAGATTGCCCGTCGTTCTCCACGGCTGATCCAACTCGGCGGGAGGAGTGCTCTCCAGGATGGATAGGATCAGATCAAGGAATGGATGGCCCGCTGCAGCCGCTACAATCGGAGCTACCAGCTGGCCGCGCAGGAACTCATTTTCATAGACGGTGTAGAGCGTTCCGTCGTCGTCGAACAGTTCATCGACCGGATGGACGCAAATGCTGTCCGCGCCAGCCATGTAGCCGCCTTCCGAATAAAGAATTTCGAAGCGCAGCAGGTCCGCTGCACCTGCATAGGCGCCGCGCTTCATGTACTCGTCGATCTGGGCGCGCGTCCTGAAGCTGCCGTTGCGAAGGAAGTCGTTGTCGTAGAGCGTGTAGTCCCAGTCCGGGTGACGGTCGACCCAGCTTTGCATCCACTGCGACGGCTGCTGCTTTGGACCTATCCAGATGTGGCCGAGCTTCTTGGGAATTTTCATGAAACGTGAATCTCCATGGGTCCAAGGCAGGAAACACCTACGCATGGCCGCTCAGCAGAGATGGAGGCAGCAACCAGAAGGCAAAGGAGCTCGTTGATGGAACTTTGTGGCGTGTGACGCGAGGCTCGTCAATCGAAAGGACTGCGTGAATCTTCGCACATCGACGTTTGAAACGGTCGTTGGATGTCGAACCATGGCACATGGGGCTCTTCCCCTTTGCACCCCCAGCCCTCGAGCGCGCGGCAGGCGATGTCAGCGCAGGCGGCGGTATGCTTGAGGTCCGAACATCATTGCGGATGTCCATCGCCAGCGGGCAGCGGGGTGGAAGGTGCAGGAATAAGACCGGCTCATTTGCCGACGGCGGGGGAGTTGGGGCGATCCCGGCAACATTGGCGGCATATGACAGCACTGGCTACAGGCAGCTTCGGCCTCGCCACCGGCAGGATCATCAAGGCCGACAGCGCATTGTCTGTCGCGCGTCTCTGAAAGTTTCGAAATGAGCTACGTCGACGCCATCACGGGGTAGGTCGCGCAGGCAGGTAGGGGTAGGCGAGCAGGACGCGGACGTGGGCTGGGCGCTGCATGGCGATCGGCAGGCTGCAAAAGGCTGCAATTGAAAGGCCCTGGATACGGGCGTATCCAGGGCCTGAAGATCTGTTCGAGGGGACCCGCTTACGGGTTCATAAGAACTTCCGTCACCTTGGTGTTGTCGTTCTTGTCCGTCTGAATCGAGACCTTGGCGCCAACCTTGACTTCCGGCGGAATCGCGACGTCTGCGCCTACGGTGAAGCTGGTGCCGTCTTCCAGGGTGATGACGCGTGCTTCCTTGTTGTATTCCTTCACCACGCCGTCGGCGGCGAAGGCAGGGAATGACATCATGCCAGCAACGGCCAAGGCGAGAACAAATTTCTTCATGATCCTGCTCCTTTGATGCTTAAGCAAATTCCCTAGTTTCACGCATGGGAGCTGTCCCCCAGCAGCGCCTAAACACGCGATCAGCGAATTGGTTCCGCACCCAGGCTCACATTAGAGGCGACTCAACTGTCGCAACGCGGCAAGAAATGCCCTGAACATAGGCAAGAGCGTCCCAACATTTACCCGTCATGTGGAAATCGGCGCCATCGAACCAACCCGTGCCGGTGTTGGCATCAACGGCTTCCGTCGCCCTAGCGTTGCCGTAGCTTGTCGTAGCGCTTGATCAGGCGGTCGCGCTTGAGCTTCGACAGGCGCTGGATCCAGAAGATGCCGTCGAGCTGGTCGATCTCGTGCTGGTGGCAGGCAGCAAGGAAGCCTTCGGCCTTCTCGGTCAGTTCTCTGCCATGGAGATCCTGATAGGCAATCTCGATTGCGGCATGGCGCTCGATCTCGTCGGTGACGCCTGGCATCGAAACGCTGCCTTCGGTGTGGCGGATCTTTTCCTGCGAAGTCCAGACGATCTGCGGGTTGACGTAGATACGCACCTGCTTCGGCTCGAGTTCAAGCAGCACCAATCGCTGGGCCACGCCGATATGAGGTGCGGTGATGCCGACGCCGGGGGCAGCGCGCATGGTGTCGAGCAGGTCGTTGGCGAGGGTGTGCAATTCCGCGTCGAACGTCGTCACCGGAGCGGCGATGGCCTGCAAGCGAGGATCGGGAAAGCGGACGATCGGCCTGATGCTCATCGGAACGCTCCCGTAACGATATCAGGCAAAGAAAGCAGGTCAGTCATCGCCCGATCGTGTTTCCTCGAGATAGGCGATCAGCGCGCGACCGGCGCCGAGCACGTGGTCGCGCGTGAGCTCTGCCGCCTTTTCGGCATTGCCCTCGACGCAGGCGTCCAGGATCGCCTGATGCTCCCTGCGGGCTCGAGCCATGCCGTCGGTGAGCGTCAGCTGCGCCCGGAGATAGCGGTCGATGCGGTCCAGCGAAGCGCGCACGATCTGGAGATAATAAGGCCGGCGGGCGGCCTCGTAGAGGCTATAATGGAAGTTGCGATTGATCTCGCCCCATCTGGCCGAGTTCGGCTCACGGCCGAACTCCTCGCAGTGGCGGCCGGCGAGAGCAAGCGTGCTGCGGTCCATGTTGGGCACGGCAAGGCGGATCACCTCGGCCTCGACCAGTGCGCGGAACTCGAAGATCTCGGCGATTTCCTCGATCGACAGGCCGGCGACGACAGCGCCCTTGTAGCGCTGGGTGGTGATCAGGCCGTTCTGCTCGAGCCGCGACAATGCCTCGCGCACAGGGATGCGACTGGTGTTGAACATCGAGGCGATCTGGTCCTGCCTGAGGTTTTCGCCCTCGGCGAGGTCGCCCTCGATGATCGCCTTGCGCAGCGCCTCATAGACGATATCGGCCGCTGATGCTGCCTGCCTGATATCGACGGTTTCCAGTTTCATGACATTACCCGCTCGCGACCGGGCGCATCGCCCGACTGCGCAAGGTGATAGGTCGAATGGCGGCCGCGGGCAACATCAGGCCGTTGCTCCAACGCCTGGCGTCAATTCTCGGGAAGGATGCGGGTGGTGCCGACCCAGAGTTCGCGCGCCGGTCCAGGTCCGACATTCCTGGCCCGATGGGGCAGGGAGGAGGGGAAGTGCAGCGTGTCGCCGGCTTTGAGAAGATACTCCTTGCCGTCGATCTCGTAGAGCATTTCGCCCTCGATCAGGTAGAGGAAGTCCTCGCCCTGGTGAGTGGTGAGCTCCGAGGCATAGCCTGAGGGCATCAGCGTGATACAGCCGTTGAGGGCGGCACCGGGAAAGCCGCGCTCGATGATCTCGTAAACACGCTCCTTGGTCTCGACATTGTAGCCGTGACGCTCGCCGGCGTGGGAGACCATCGAATGCGCATGCTCGGGCGGCTGCGACAGGAAGGTGTCGACGCTGGTCCCGAGTGCGGTGGCGACCTTGTAGAGCGAGATTAGTGACGGCGTCGAAATCCCGCGCTCGATCTGGCTGATGAAGCCTTCGGTGAGGCCGGCCTCGACAGCCACCTGCTTCATGGTCTTGCCTATGGCCTTGCGCCGCGTCCTCAGCATTTCGCCGATCGAAGCGGCAGCCGATGCCTCGGGCTCCGGCAGGCTTGCCGTCGGGCTGTCCGCCAGATCGCTTTCGAGGGGCATTGCTGTCTTTCCGCTTGACTTCATAATTTCGATGAACTTTAGTCCAGCTAAAGTCGATTGCGCAAGCGGGTTTACCCCGAACCGCCGACTGAAGGGGAAATAAACAATGCCCTCGGGGCGGCCCGGACGCAAAGAAAAAGCGTCCGAAAAAATTGGATAAAATATCCAAACTGCGCACCGAGACGAATTGCCGGCATAGCCCGGTGGGGCCAAACAGGAGGAGAAACACATGAAACATATGTTGCCGATGCTGCTCGGCGCCGCGCTCGGACTGGCGGCCACCTCGGCGATGGCGCTCGATCGCGGCGGCGCCGTGACCTTCGCCCGCTATGACGACTCGCAGATCATCGACCCTGTCTGGGCCGACCGCAATC
Source organism: Aminobacter sp. MET-1 (assembly GCF_026521175.1). Taxonomy (NCBI): domain Bacteria; kingdom Pseudomonadati; phylum Pseudomonadota; class Alphaproteobacteria; order Hyphomicrobiales; family Phyllobacteriaceae; genus Aminobacter; species Aminobacter sp. MET-1. The sequence goes on from NZ_JAMSHL010000007.1 coordinate 50,499, forward strand.
CGGACCTGTGGCTGATCACCAGCCTCTACGAGACGCTGCTGCGCAACGGTCCCGACGGCTCGATCGTGCCTGGATTGGCCGAAACCTACGAGGTTGCTGCCGACGGCAAGTCGATCTCGCTCAAGCTGCGCGACGGCCTGAAATTCTCCGACGGCTCGCCGATGTCGGGCGACGACGTGGTGTTCTCGCTCGACCGTGCCCGCAACCCCGACGGTCCCTGGGCCGGCCTGCTCGGCTCGGTCGAGAAGGTGACGGCTGACGGCGGCAAGGTGACGCTGTCGCTAAAGCAGCCTGACCCCACGATCCCCTCGATTCTCGCCACCTTCAACACCGGCATCGTTTCCAAGGCCGCATTCGAAAAGGCAGCTGGGGCCAACGACCAGGAAAAGGCCAAGGCCTATTTCGAGAACAATCCGGTCACCTCGGGCCCCTTCACCATGAAGAGCCGCCAGGCCGGCACCGGCATGAGCTTTGCCAAGAATCCGAACTACTGGCGCCAGGGCGAAGACGGCAAGGCGCTGCCCTATCTCGACGAGGTCGACTTCGTCGTCATCCCCGATGACGCCACCCGCATCCTCAAGCTGCAGGCCGGCGAAGTCGATGTCGCCGAGTTCATTCCCTTCGCCCGCGTCGGCGAGCTGCGCAACGACGCCAAGCTGAAGATGGAGCTGTTCCCGTCGACCCGCATCATCTACGCGCCGATCAACACCCGCGAAACGCTGAAGGACGGGTCGAAGAACCCGCTCGCCGACGTCAAGGTGCGCCAGGCGCTGAACTACGCCACCGACAAGAGCATGCTGCTCAAGCTGGTGACCTTCGACACCGGCAAACCGATGACCTCGCTGATGTCGGCGGCCACGCAACTGCATTACGGCCCCGAGCCGCTCTACCCCTATAATCCCGAAAAGGCCAAGCAGCTTCTGGCCGAGGCCGGGGTCGATGGCGGGCTGAACATCAAGTTCACCACGCTTGCCGGCAGTGCCGACGACGCCACGCTGTTCACCGCGCTGCAGCAGATGTGGTCGCCGCTCGGCGTCAACCTGGCCGTCGAGCAGGTCGACAACCCGACCCGCGGCGCCAAGAACCGCTCGGGCGAGTTCGACATTCACACCTATGGCTGGGCCAACGACGTCAACGACCCAGCCCAGGTCACCGGCTGGCTCGGCTACTACAAGCAGCGCCAGGCCGTCGGCACCGGCTGGAACAACGATGAGTTCAACAAGCTGTTCGAGGCTTCGAACTCGGAGGTCGATCCGGCCAAGCGCAAGGAAGAATACAAGCGCATGCAGGAGATCTACGCCGAGAACGCGCCGCTGCTGTTCCTCTATGAGACGCCCTTTGCGGTTGCCGTGTCGAAGTCAGTCGAGGGCTACGTGCAGACGCCGCTCGGCGCCAACGACTTCGCCGAGACCTGGCGCGCCAAGTAACCCAAGCGTGACCGCTACGCGCCGGACGGGTGACCCCGTCCGGCGCGCCTTTCTCGAAGGCCAGGCCTATGCCCTCTTTGTCCTATCTTCTGGCGCGGCTGCTGCAGATCATCCCGACCTTCCTTCTGGTCATGGTCTTCATCTTCCTGCTCGTGCGCCTGCTTCCCGGCGATCCCGCCATCGCCATGGCCGATGCCAAGGCGACCGACGCGCAGATCGAGCAGATCCGCCACAATCTCGGCCTCGACCAGCCGCTGCCGATGCAGTTCGTGGTTTTCGTCAAGAACACCCTGACGGGCGATCTCGGCCGCTCGATCATGATGAAGGCGCCCGTGACCGAGGTGATCCTGAGCCGGCTGCCGACCACGGTGTTCCTGTCGCTCTATGCGGTTGCGCTCGCCATCCTGCTGGCCGGGCCGCTGGCGTTCCTCGCGGCGTCGCGGGTCAACAGTGCCACCGATGTCGCCATCCGCAGCGTCTTCCAGGTCGGGCTGTCGATGCCGGTGTTCTACATCGGGCTTCTGCTGCTCACCGTGCTTGCCGCGCAGCTGCGCTGGTTTCCGGTCGGCGGCTATGGCGAGAGCTTCCTCGACAATCTCCATCACCTGATGCTGCCGGCACTCAGCATTGCGCTCTACACGTCGGCGATCATTCTCCGGAATCTCCGGGCGTCGCTGATCGAGGTGCTCGACGCCGACTATGTGCAGTTTGCCCGCGCCAAGGGGCTGTCACCGCGCATCATCATGACAAGGCACGTGCTGCGCAACGCGCTGGTGTCGACCGTCACGCTGCTCGGCCTGTCCATCGGCAACTTGATGAGCGGCACGCTGGTCACCGAGACTGTCTTTGCCATCCCAGGCGTCGGCCGGCTGATGCTCGAGGCGATCTTCGCCCGCGACTATCCGCTGATCCAGGGGCTGACGCTGACTTTCGCCGTGCTCGTCTCCGTCGTCTTCCTGTTGACCGACGTGGTGCAGTCCTGGCTCGACCCGAGGCTTCGCCAGTCATGAGCGCCGTTGTCCATTCCCGCCCGCGTCCGGGCCGCCTCGGTGCCTTCCTGCGCCGCGCCTTCGCACGGCCGGCTTTCGTCGTGGGCTTCGCCATCATCGCGGCATCGATCGTGCTCGCCCTGTTTCCTCAGCTATTCGCGCCCTACGATCCTCTCGCCTTCGACATGAATGCCATGCAGCAGGGACCAAGCCTGGCGCACCCGTTCGGCACCGACAATTTCGGTCGCGACGTGCTTTCTCGCGTCATCTGGGCCTATCGCGTGGACATGCAGATGGCCTTCCTGGCCACCATTTTCGCATTGCTGATCGGCGTCACCGTCGGCGCCTTCGTCGGCTATTATGGCGGCCTCGCCGACACCATTTTCGGCCGCTGCGTCGACGCTGTCATCACCTTCCCGTTCCTGGTGCTGGTCATCGCTATCGTCGCCGTGCTCGGGCCAGGACTGGTCAACATGTACATCGCCATCACGGCGGTAAACTGGGTCTATTACGCCCGGCTGACGCGTGCCGAGATCATGACGCAGAAGTCGAGCGACTATGCCGCCGCGGGCAGGGTGCTCGGCTATTCCGACCGGCGGATCATCTTCCGCCACCTGCTGCCCAACGCCAGCTCGCCTATCATTGTCTATTGGATGACCGACATGGCGCTCGCCATCCTGCTCGGCTCGTCGCTCGGCTATCTCGGCCTCGGCGCCCAGCCGCCGGCTGCAGAGTGGGGCGTTCTCATCTCGGAGGGACGCAACTTCCTGCTCACTGCATGGTGGATGAGCCTGATGCCCGGTATCGCCATCGTGCTGACCGGCCTCGGCTTCAGCCTGCTCGGCGATGCACTCGCCGACCTGCTCCGGCCGAAGGGGCGCTGACATGACCAAGACTGAAACAGTCCTCGAAGTGCACGGCCTCAGGACCGAATTCGGTTCGCGCGAGCGGCCGCTTGTTGCGGTGGATGGCGTCTCCTTCGACGTCAAGGCCGGCGAAATCTTAGGCCTCGTCGGCGAGTCCGGCTCGGGCAAGAGCATCACGCTGCGCTCGATCCTCGGCATTGTCAGGCCGCGCGGCCGAGTCGCCGGCGAGATCCTGTGGAAGGGCAGGGATCTTGTACCGCTCGACGAAGCGGAGATGCGCAAGGTGCGCGGCCGCGAGATCGCGATGATCTTCCAGGAGCCGATGTCGTCGCTCAACCCGCTCCTGACGGTGGGCCTGCAGATTTCGGAGAACCTCGCGGCGCACACCACTCTCGATGCAGCAGCACGCACAGCGAGAGCGGTCGAGCTGCTCGACATGGTCGGTATTCCCGCCGCGCGCAGCCGGCTCGGCGATTATCCGCATGAATTCTCGGGCGGCATGCGCCAGCGTGTGATGATCGCCATCGCACTTGCCTCCAATCCGTCGCTGCTGTTGGCCGACGAGCCGACGACCGCGCTCGACGTCACCATCCAGGACCAGATCCTGCGCCTGATCCAGTCCCTCAGCCGCGACCTCGGCATGGCCGTCATCCTCGTCACTCACGACATGGGCGTGGTGGCGCAGACCTGCGACCGCGTGGCGGTGATGTATGGCGGGCGGCTCTGCGAGATGGGGCCGACGACTGACGTGATCGGCGACGCCCGCCATCCCTATTCACTTGGGCTGCTGCGCTCGATCCCGCGCAACGTTGCACCGCGCACGCCGCTCTATTCGATCCCCGGCGCGCCGCCGTCGCTCAACGCCCTGCCATCAGGTTGCGCCTTCACGGTGCGCTGCCCGGTGGCCGGAACCGAATGTCCCGATGTCCGTCCGCAGCTGAAATCGGCGGGGCCAGCGCGGATGGTGGCCTGCCACCGGCTGGCCGACGCGCTGGCACATTTCAGCCCGCAGGAGGCGGCGCAATGACCGTGGTCAACCCAACCGTCGAACCGCTGCTTTCCATCCGGGACCTTTCGATGCGGTTCGAAAAGCCGCGCTCGCTGTCCGACACCATCGCCCGCCGGCCACGGCAGGTGGTTTCGGCGCTGAACGGCGTCGACCTCGACGTGATGTCGGCCGAGACGCTCGGCATCGTCGGTGAATCCGGTTGTGGCAAGTCGACCCTGGCACGCTGCATCGCCGGCCTGCACCGGCCGTCGGGGGGCGACATCCTGTTCGAGGGTGAAAGTGTGGTTGGCCTGACAGGCCCGAAGCGTCGCGCCTTCAACAAGCGCGTCCAGATGATGTTCCAGGATCCTTACACCTCACTCAACCCGCGAATGACCGTGCGCGACACGCTGCGCGAGGCGCTCACGGTGCATCGCATGCGCGAGGGGCAGGCGATCGACAGGCGCATCGATGAACTGCTCGACCTCGTGCGCCTGCCCGAGGGCGCGGCGGACAAGTTCCCGCACGAATTCTCCGGCGGCCAGCGCCAGCGCATCGGCATCGCTCGGGCGCTTGCGCTCGAACCTGTCTGCCTCGTCGCCGACGAGCTGGTCTCGGCGCTCGACGTCTCGGTCCAGGCGCAGGTGGTGAACCTGCTGCTGGAGTTGCAGGATACTCTCGGGCTCACCGTGCTGTTCGTCGCCCATGACCTCAGGCTGGTGCGCCATGTCTCGCACCGCGTCGCGGTGATTTATCTCGGTGCCATCGTTGAGATCGGGCCCTCGGAAGCGCTGTTCTCGCGGCCGCTGCATCCCTATTCCAAGGCGCTGCTGGCGGCGGCCCCTTCGCTCGACCCGACCGAGCGGAACAGGGCGCCGGCACTGTCGGGTGAATTGCCGAGCCCGCTCGACATTCCCAAGGGGTGCCCGTTCCACGTCCGCTGCCCGCATGCCGCCGAACGCTGCCGCATCGACAAGCCTGTCCTGCGCCCTATGGGCGCGGGCATGGCAGCCTGCCATTTTGCCGAAACCATCACAGCCGCGTAACGCGCCGACCACCAGGACATCCAAGATGACATCGACCGAAAGGCAGGAGCAATCCCGCCGCATAGAGGCGCTTCGCCGGGAAATCGCCGCGCAGGGGCTCGACGGCTATGTCGTGCCGCGCTTCGACGAGCACCAGAGCGAATATTGCGCGCCGCATGATTGCCGGCTTGCCCATGTCACCGGCTTCACCGGTTCGGCCGGCGTGGCGATCGTCATGCGCGACCGCGCCGCGATCTTCGTCGACGGGCGCTACCAGGTGCAGGTGCGCGAGGAGATCGATCTCGACAGCTTCGCCATCGAGCATTTCTACGACGCGCCGCTCAAGGACTGGCTGCGCAAGAACCTGCGCAAGGGCGAACGCGTCGGCTTCAACCCGATGCTGCTGCCCTCGACCTGGGACCGGGATTGCGGCCAGGCGGCCGAGTCCGCCGGCGGAGCTTGGGTTGCGATTTCAGGCGATCTCGTCGACACGATCTGGACGAAGCAGCCGGAGAAGCCGCTCGGCCCGGTTATGGCCTTCGGCCGCGACTATGCGGGTGAAAGTGTCGCTGACAAGAAGCGCCGCATCGCCGCGCTGGTCGCGGCCCAGGGCGCCGACTTCCTGGTCGAGGCGCAGCCCGACAACATTTCCTGGCTGCTCAACGTGCGCGGCCGCGACGTGGCCTTCAACCCGATGCCGCATTCCTTCCTGATCATCGACACGGCCGGTCGCACCGAGTGGCTGGTCGACCATCGCAAACTGCCGAACGATCTCTCCGGCTTCGAACTCGACGGCGTCGAGATGGCTGAGCCGGCACGCCTGCTCGAACGCGTCGCGGCCTTTGCGAAAGGACAGACAGCGCTTGTCGATCCGGGTTTCGCGCCGTCGGCGGTGGCCCACGCGGCACGCGATGGGGGCGGGGAGGTCAAGCTCGCCCGCAGTCCGGTGACGCTTGCCAAGATGGAGAAGAACCCCATCGAGTTGCAGGGCTTCCGCGACTGCCACCGCCAGGACGGCGCTGCCTGGGTGCGTTTCCTTGCGTGGCTCGACCGTTATGGCGCAACGCGCGCGGCACAAGGCATGCCGGTGACCGAACTCGAAGCCGAGGAGCGCATCCTCGCGTATCGCCGCGACAACAGGCTGTTCGTCGAGCCGAGCTTCCGCACCATCTCCGCCTCGGCGGGCCATGCCGCCATGTGCCACTACAATGCGACAGCCGTGAGCAACGCCGCGATCACGCCCGAGGGAGTCTACCTGCTCGATTCCGGCGGGCAATATCTGACCGGCACCACCGACGCCACCCGCACCACGGCCCTTGCGCCCGTCAGCGACGAGATCCGCCGCGCCTACACGGCGGTGCTCAAGGGGCTGATCTCGATGCTGACGCTGAAATTCCCAGCTGGCACCTTCGGCCATCACGTCGATGCCTTTGCGCGACGTCCCCTGTGGGACCTCGGCCTCGACTACGACCATGGCACCGGCCATGGCGTCGGCCATTTCCTGTCAGTGCACGAGCAGCCGCAGCGCTTCGACCGGCGGGTCAACGAGATCGAGCTCAAGGCCGGCATGGTGACGACCATCGAACCCGGCTACTACAAAGCAGGCGAATACGGCATCCGCCTGGAAAATCAGGTCGAGGTGGTCGATGCCGGCGGTGACTTCCTGAGCTTCCGCTCGCTGACGCTCGTGCCCATCGATTTGCGCCTCGCCGACATTTCCCTGCTGTCTCCCGGCGAGACCGCCTGGCTCGACAGCTACCACGCAACGGTTCGCACGGCCCTGAGAGGCCAGCTTGCCGGCGACGATCTCGACTGGCTGGAGCGCATGTGCGCGCCCTGCGGGACGAGGGACTGAGATGCACTGGAAAAAGCTGGTACCGGCAGGTAATTCCTGTCGCCGGTGTCAGCTTGGCCGAGCGGTAAGCTCAAGCCCGGCCCGGCCCCTGTGACGGCTGAAGCTCGACGAGCGGCGTGTCTCGCGCCAGGCCTTGAGCACCGTCTCGACATTGGCATCCGTGCCGTCAGTCGTGTTCAGTTCCAGGTCATAAGTCTTGCCGGCATGGATCGTTTCGTGGTCGCGTCTGGCGCTGCCGAGCGGCCGGTCGCCGCGTGCCGCTTCGCGCTCGATCAGCAGGTCGAGCGGGCAATGCACGGCGACGAAGAACACGTCGTGGCGCTCTAAGGAGCTGGAAAGCACTTCGAGCCACCCCTCCGTATCCAGAATGTGCTCGAGGATCAGGTTGTTGCCGGCGTCGGCATAAGCGGCAAGCGACGCGTGGAACCCGTCGAAGAACGCCTTTCTGGCATCGGCCCAGACGAAGTCCCCATTGCGGAAACGGCCCAGCGGAAGAACGCCTGAGTCGCGCAGATGATCGATCGAGATATGCCAGAACGGCTTTTCGATGCGGGCCTGCAAAGCCCGCGCGATGGTGGATTTTCCGCTGCTCGATGCGCCGTGCAGGAAAATGATCTCTGCCATTGTGTTGCCTTCCGCTTGCCGTGCGGCGCGGTTGTCTTGCGTGCACGTGTCAGTGGTATGACGGCGTCATCCGCAGGCTTGCGACCCCACCGTCAGGCGAGATCGCTGCATCAGCGGGCACTGGGAAACGCAGCCGCAGGAGCACGGTCCGATTCAATTGCGGACATGACAAAAGCGCCTGCGGAGGTTTGTCGAACCTGCCGGGCGCTTGGCATCTTTGCATCTAAGTGCTTGATTTGGATGGTGGGCGTGACAGGGATTGAACCTGTGACCCCTGCAATGTCAATGCAGTGCTCTCCCGCTGAGCTACACGCCCATCCGATGGGGCGGATACACCATTTTTGATCCGGCGCGTCAATAGCGTGTTTGACGGAAATTTGCGCCTTTGTTCAAAACCCCGGTAGACGCTGGGGAAGATGGCGCTGCGCCGCACGCGGCACAGGGTGCGAAAGGGCGATACGGCGCCGGCAAAGCAAGAATCGCCCCGCGCAGGGAGCGAATCTCTTTTCTCGAGTGCAGCCTCAGGCGGCGTGCAGCATCTTTTCGACCTCGTTGACGAGATCGCGCAGGTGGAACGGCTTCGACAGCACCTTGGCGTCGCGCGGTGCCTTCGAATCGGGATTGAGCGCCACTGCGGCAAAGCCGGTGATGAACATCACCTTGAGATCTGGATCGATCTCGGTGGCGCGGCGCGCCAGCTCGATGCCGTCCATTTCCGGCATGACGATGTCGGTCAGGAGCAGCGAAAAGGGTTCCTCGCGCAGCCGCTCGTAAGCGCTTGCGCCATTGTCGAAATCGCTCACCTGGTAGCCGGCGCGTTCCAGCGCCTTGACCAGGAAGCGACGCATGTCGTCGTCGTCTTCTGCCAGAAGAATGCGTGCCATCAGTATCCCGTCCGAATCAGCGGTCGAAGCCGCCCCCCAGCAGGGGCTTCGTTAACCATCTTCTATATGAGTCCGGGACGGTAAACATCAAGTGAATGCCGCCCGCAATGGCTGACACCGCGGCACGGGCCGGGCTTTGCGATGCCGCCGCGCAACGCTGGACACGAACTCACGCAGGTGGCAATTTCATTCAATGAACAAGCGTCGCCCGCAGGTCGTTCAGGCAAGATGACCCCAGCCGAAGATTTCTCGGTGCTGCCCCCGTTCGAGGTCCGGACGAGCGCCGAGCAGCGTGTGCCATTCGTGTTCAATTCGCCGCATAGCGGCCGCTGCTATCCCGAACGCTTCCTTGCCATGTCCAAGCTCGATTCCATGGCGATCCGGCGGTCCGAGGATTGTTATGTCGACGAGCTGTTCGGTGCTGCCGTAACTCTCGGCGCGCCGATGCTGACGGCGCATTTCCCCCGTGCCTATCTCGACGTGAACCGCGAGCCGTGGGAACTCGACCCCCGAATGTTCGCCGAGCCGGTGCCGCCATTCGCCAACATCCGCTCGGCGCGTGTCGCCGGGGGGCTCGGCACGGTGCCAAAGCTGGTGGGCGAGGGGCTCGACATCTATTCTGGCCGGTTGCCGCTGTCGGAGGCGGTGGGGCGCATCGAATGCGTCTACAAACCCTATCACGAGGCGCTGAAGCGGCTTGTGACGCGCACCCATGCGCGCTTCGGCTATGCCGTCCTGGTCGATTGTCACTCGATGCCGGCTTCGATCCGCATCGGCGAAAGCGGCATGCGGCCCGACTTCATCGTCGGCGACCGCTTCGGCACCTCGGCCACATCGGCCCTTTCGCAATGCGCGATCAGCCTGCTTGCAGCGATGGGTTATTCCGTGGCGCACAACAGGCCCTATGCCGGGGGCTTCATCACCGAGCATTACGGGCGGCCGGCGCGCAACCTGCATGCGCTGCAGATCGAGATCAATCGCGGCCTCTACATGGATGAGCGCACGCTGCAGAAATCCCAGGGGTTCGATGCGCTGGCAAACGATCTGGCGCGGTTTTCCGCCGATCTGATGGCCTTGCCGGACCATCATTTCCTCGACCTGCCATTGGCTGCCGAATAGGCTGCAGCGGAATAGGTAAGCCGCTGAACCCGCTAAAAAAAAGACCGCTCCGGAGAGCGGTCGAAGTCTAGGGAGGAAACGCCCAAGGAGGGCATGGACAGGACAAATCCTGTCCGACTTCGAGATTATTGTGCGGTGCACAAAAGTCAAGGCGCTTCGGGCTTTTTTAATTCATGGTGATGTGGCTATTGCCGACGCGGTGCTGGGCGTGTCATCCACGCAACAGCAAGACATGCGTCAGGCATTGGGGGTGAATGATGGTCGAAGCCGAGTTCATGCGACGGATCGCACGTGCCGCAGCAGCCGAGACGCTGCCGCGCTTTCGCCGCCTGTCGGCGGTGGAAAACAAGCTCGCCAGCGGTTTCGATCCGGTCACCGAGGCCGACCAGGAGGCAGAACGCGCCATCCGTGCGCTGATCAACGCTGAATTCCCCGATCATGGCATCCTCGGTGAGGAGCATGGCAGCGAAAACACCGGCAACAGCCATGTCTGGGTGATCGACCCGATCGACGGCACCCGTGCCTTCATTTCCGGCCTGCCTGTCTGGGGCACGCTGGTGGGGCTGACGGTGGACGGCGATGCGGTTGCAGGTATCATGTCCCAGCCCTTCACCGGTGAGCTGTTTTATGCCGACGGCAAGGGATCGCATTATGAGGGGCCGGGCGGGCCGCGCGCGCTTTCGGTGCGCAAGACGACGTCGCTTGCGGACGCAACGATGTTCACCACCACGCCGTCGCTGTTCAAGGGCGAGATGCGCAAGCGTTACGACGTGCTCGAGAGCAAAGTGCGGTTGGCGCGCTACGGCACCGATTGCTACGCCTTCGCCATGGTGGCCGCCGGGCAGGTCGACATCGTCGTCGATCCGGGCCTCAAGCCTTATGACATCGTGGCCCTGATCCCGATCATCGAGCAGGCCGGCGGCATCGTCACCACCTTCGACGGCGGGCCAGCGGAGAATGGCGGCGACATCATCGCGGCGGCGACGCCTGAGTTGCACAAGGCGGCGATGGCGGTGCTGGCAGGCTGAGCCGGCTGCGGGCTTTCAGTCGTTGTCGTCGTCTACCAGTGCCGGCGTTCCAGGGATGAAGGCCTCGAAGGCGGCGATCAGCTGCTCGCGATAGATGTCGGCTTCCTGCAGTATCTCGTGGCGGGAGCCGTCGATGGTGAGCAGCGACGCGGCCCGCGTGTTGCGGGCATAAGCCTCGATATCCCTTGTCGCCACCACCTCGTCGGCCCCGGCAGTGACGATCAGCATCGGCACCTTGAGGGCTGCGATGAAGGCTGGATCGCGCACCGTTTCCGACGCTTTGGCCGCAGCGCGCAGCCAGGCGACCGTGGGGCCGCCGACTGAAAGCGTCGGATAGGTCTCATAGAGCAGGATGTTGCGGCGGTAGCGGCGCTCGTCGCTGGTCAGCTTGTTGATCGCAAAGGGCGTGCCCTCGCGCGGCCTTGGCCCCCAGGCGGCGTAGAGGCGTCCCAGGCCCAGCCAGCAGAGCAAGGTCGTGATGCGCTTGATGGCTTTCATCGACAGGGGCGCGCCAACCACCGACATGAACGGGGCGACGAGCACCATACGCTGGACGCGGTTGGCCATGACGGGTGCCGCAAGCAGGGCGATCAATGCGCCGCTCGAATGGGCGAGCACGAAAAACGGGCCGCGGCAGTCGGGCAGGACGATTTGCTCGAAGAAGGCCTCGAGGTCGCGGACGTAGTGGTCGAAACTCTTGACGTAGCCACGATGGCCATCGCGCAGCAGCCGCTCGGAAGCACCCTGGCCGCGCCAGTCGAACGTCGCCACGGCATGCCCGCGCACCGTGAGATCGCGGACAGTCTCGAAATATTTCTCGATGCACTCGTTGCGGCCGTTGAGCAGGATCACCGTGCCCTTGAAGGGCTGGTTGGTCGCCGGGAACAGGGCGTAGCGCAGGCGCTTGCCGTCATGGGCGGTGAAGTCGCCGGTCTTGGCGCGTTCGGGAACCGGATTGCCGGGGATTTCGTGGAACAGGTCCGTCATCAGGCGCTTCGGAACTCGCTGCCGGGGATCAGGCTACAACTGAGGGTGATAGAAAGGGTGGCTGCGAAAATCAAAGGAATTCCGACGCGGGCGGGCATCCAGTTCACAGTGTGGGAGCGTCCGAAAGGATGCGCGGCGCTGTGACGGTGGCCGCAAACTATGAGGCCGGAGGCAACTTGCGGTTTGCCTCCGGCCTCTGTCGATCCGGGAGGAAGGGACGTTACAACCCGGTTCGGCCTTATGGGCGGGGCTCTCGGCGCCGCCCTTGTCTGAACTTGGGTGCACTCTAAGCCGCCCGGCCTGAACGGATGCCGAAGGGGCGGTTCATTTTCGGTTCATAAATGGCCGCCGGAAAACCTCTGGTCGCAACGTCTTGAAATGGCTTTGGGGCACCCCCAAATGTCTCCTGCGGCGCCCAATACGGGGCCGCTGACCACCGCCGGGACGCCAGAAAGGGTGCCGGCACGGGTCATACGCAAACTTTGTTGCTCACTGGAGAACACCATGCGTCAAGTCGATTTTTCCCCGCTCTATCGCTCAACCGTTGGTTTCGATCGCCTGTTCGGCATGCTCGACGGCCTCAGCCAGCCCGAAGGCGGCACCAGCTATCCACCCTACAACATCGAGCGCACCGGCGAGGATGCCTACCGCATCAGCATGGCGGTTGCCGGCTTCTCGGAAACCGACATTTCGATCGAAGCCCATCGCAACGTGCTGACGGTCAAGGGCGAGCGTGGCACTGAAGGTGCCGGCGAAGGCTCGGAGCTGCTTTATCGCGGCATCGCCTCGCGTGCCTTCGAGCGCCGCTTCCAGCTTGCCGACCATGTCGAGGTCGTAGGCGCCAATCTCAAGAACGGCCTGTTGCACATCGACCTGAAGCGCAACATTCCCGAAGAGCACAAGCCCCGCAAGATCGAGATCACTGCCGCGGCCGCCAAGGCCAAGCAGATCGAGACCAATACGGTCAACTAAAGCAGACAGCTCCTCCCAAGGAGAAAAGGCGGCGCCCTCGGGTGCCGCCTTTTTCATATTGTCAGGAGCGGAGAAGATCGCCGAAGCGGCTGACGTCTTCGGCCGACGTGGCAAAGGACGTGACGAAGCGATAGAGCGCCTCGTTTTCCTGGACCTTGCCGGCAAGCGACGCCGGCACGTGCCATTCATAGAAGACCGCGCCGGCAGCCTGGGCCTTCTTGGCTACGTCCTTGTTGATGATGGCGAAGACCTCGTTGGCCTCGGGCTGCCAGCCGAGGCGGGCGACGGGCGAGCTTTCGATCGTCTCCGCCAGCCTGGCCGACATGGCATTGGCGTGGCGGGCCGTCTCCAGCCACAGCCCGTCTTCGAAATAGGCCTCGAACTGGGCCGAGATGAAACGCGCCTTGGAGAACAGCTGGGCCGAGCGCTTGCGCAGGAAGTGCATGTCCTTGGCGCGGTCGAGGTCGAACATGACGATCGCTTCCGCGCACCAGCAGCCGTTCTTGGTGCCGCCGAAGGAGACGATGTCGACGCCGCGCTTCCAGGTCATCTCGGCAGGCGTGGCGTCGAGCGACACCAGTGCATTGGCAAAGCGCGCGCCGTCCATGTGCAGCGGCAGGCCGTGGCGCTTGGCGACGGCCGACACCTCGGAAATCTGGTCGAGGCCGTAGACGGTGCCGACCTCGGTCGCCTGGGTGATCGAGATCGCGGTTGCGCGGCCGCCATGGATGTTCTCCCAGGCGAAACGGCTGACGGCGCGGTCGAGATTGGCGGTGTCGATGCGCCCGAGCGGGCCATCGACGGCATGAAGGCGCGAGCCTGATCCAAGGAACTCCGGCGCGCCGCATTCGTCCTCGATGATGTGAGCCTCGCGATGGCCGAAGGCGATACCGCCCGGCTTACCGTAGACGGCGAGCGACAGCGAGTTGGCGGCCGTGCCTGTGGCGACGAAGAAGACGGCGACCTCGCGCTCGAAGACCTGGCCGAAGCGCTCATAGACGGCGCGATCGAGATCGCCGTCGCCATAGGCGCGGCTGAAGCCCGCTGTGCTGGCCTGCAGGCGCGCGGCCACCTTCGGATGGGCGCCGGCCCAATTGTCTGATGCGAAGATCATGTTTTCCGTCCGTAACGTGGCTGTGGGAGACTGCTCTGAGCTAGAGCGGATTTGCATTTTTGTATCAAGTGCATGGCGGTGAAATCGTTTATGGCAGGCGAAAACCGGATTTGACCGTCTGTTCAAAAATTACGCAGCGCATGCCTTTGTTGTAATTTTCTGTCTTTCGGAGTGCGGAAAATTCGTGAATCGGTCTTGTGCGTATTCAAGAATTCTGTCATACGAAATTTAGGACAGCAGTGCTGTCTTATTTATCTGCTCAAAGCGGAACGGATTTGGCGTATGATGACGCTGCGTCCGTCTGCCGCCGTGAGCAGGGGTCGGTGACCGGGGCGGAGCTTGTCCGTTACGCCTGACCCGACTGGCGGTTCGGTGCCGGCCAAAGGCGCTGCGCCGCATGCATATCGAAGCATATCTGAAGGTGAGCGGACTGGCACGTAGCCGTCCCAAAGCGAACTGCCCGGAACGGGCCGGAATGGAGAAGAGACGATGACGGAGTTGACGCCATCTGTGACGACGGGTTTTGCACCGGCCGCGCAGACGAAAGCGGCCAACAATAAAACCGATCATCTCCGAACCACCACCGGCTATGCAGCGCATGGCCTTTACGATCCTCGCAACGAACATGACGCCTGCGGCGTCGGCTTCATCGCCCAGATGAAGGGTGTGAAGTCGCACCAGATCGTCAAGGACGGGCTGTTCATGCTCGAAAACCTGACGCATCGCGGTGCCGTGGGTGCAGATCCGCTCGTCGGTGACGGCGCCGGCGTGCTGGTGCAGATCCCCGACACCTTCTTCCGCGAGGAAATGGCCAAGCAGGGCATCGCCCTGCCTGAGGCCGGCCAGTACGGCGTCGGCCACTGGTTCATGCCGCAGGACGCGGCAATGCGCGACCATATCGACGACATCATCCGCGAGTCGGCTCAGTCTGAGGGGTTGCCGCTGATCGGCTTCCGCGACGTGCCCGTCGACAACGCCTCGCTGTCGAAGGCGCCCGAGATCGTCGCCGCCGAGCCTTACCACCGCCAGGTGTTCATCGGCCGTACTCCCGACATCGAGGATGACGAGGAATACGAGGCCCGTCTCTATCTGCTGCGCAAGGTGATCTCCGGCCGCATCTACGCCGAGAACAACAACAAGGACATCGGCGCCTATTGCGTGTCGCTGTCGGCGCGCACCGTCGTCTACAAGGGCATGTTCCTGGCCAACCAGGTCGGTGCCTATTACAAGGACCTCAGCGATCCGCGCTTCGAGACGGCGTTGATCCTCGTCCACCAGCGCTTCTCGACCAACACCTTCCCGTCGTGGAAGCTGGCGCATCCGTACCGCATGGTCGCCCACAACGGCGAAATCAACACGGTGCGCGGCAACAACAACTGGATGGCGGCACGCCAGGCCTCGGTCGACTCGGAGCTGTTCGGCAACAACATCTCCAAGCTGTGGCCGATCTCCTATGAGGGGCAGTCGGATACGGCGTGCTTCGACAACGCGCTCGAGTTCCTGTTCCAGGGCGGCTACAAGCTGGCGCATGCCATGATGATGCTGATCCCGGAAGCCTGGGCCGGCAACAAGTCGATGGATGCCGACCGCAAGGCCTTCTACGAATACCACGCAGCGCTGATGGAGCCGTGGGACGGCCCGGCCGCGGTGTGCTTCACCGACGGCCGCCAGATCGGCGCCACGCTTGACCGCAACGGCCTGCGTCCGGCCCGCTACATCGTCACCGACGACGACCGGGTGATCCTGGCGTCGGAGGCCGGCGTGCTGCCGGTCGACGAGAAGAGCATCGTCAAGAAGTGGCGCCTGCAGCCCGGCAAGATGCTGCTGATCGACCTGGCCAAGGGCCGCATCATCTCGGACGACGAAATCAAGTCCGAGATCGCCAACAGGCATCCCTACAAGAAGTGGCTGGCCAACACCCAGCTGATTCTCGAGGAGCTGAAGCCGGTTGAGCCGCGTGCTCTGCGCAAGGACGTGTCGCTGCTCGATCGCCAGCAGGCCTTCGGCTACACGCAGGAAGACACCAAGCTGCTGATGTCGCCGATGGCGACGACCGGCCAGGAAGCCGTCGGCTCGATGGGCACCGACACGCCGATCTCGGCGATGTCGGACAAGTCGAAGCTGCTTTACACCTACTTCAAGCAGAACTTTGCCCAGGTCACCAACCCGCCGATCGATCCGATCCGCGAGGAGCTGGTGATGAGCCTGGTGTCGTTCATCGGCCCACGGCCGAACATCCTCGATCTCGTAGGCACCTCCAGGCGCAAGCGCCTCGAAGTGCGCCAGCCGATCCTCACCAACGCCGACCTGGAGAAGATCCGCTCCATCGGCCACACCGAGGAAAGCTTCGACACCAAGACGATCGATGTCACCTACGCGGCCACGGAAGGTGCTGCCGGCATGCAGGGCGCCATCGAGCGCCTGTGCGAGCGCGCCGAGGCAGCGGTTGCCGGCCGCTACAACATCATCATCCTGTCCGACCGCCAGCTCGGCCCGGACCGGATTGCCATCCCGTCGCTGCTGGCGACGGCCGCCGTGCATCACCATCTGGTCCGCAAGGGCCTGCGCACGTCGGTTGGACTGGTGGTCGAATCGGGTGAGCCGCGCGAGGTGCATCATTTCTGCTGCCTCGCCGGCTACGGCGCGGAGGCGATCAACCCGTATCTGGCTTTCGACACGCTGACCGACATGCACAAGCGGGGCGATTTCCCGCCTGAGGTGGACGGCTCGGAAGTCGTCGGCCGCTACATCAAGTCGATCGGCAAGGGCATCCTCAAGGTCATGTCCAAGATGGGCATCTCGACCTACCAGTCCTATTGCGGCGCCCAGATCTTCGACGCCATCGGTCTGAAGACCGACTTCGTCGAGAAGTACTTCACCGGCACCGCGACCAACATCGAGGGCGTCGGCCTGGACGAGGTCTCGGGCGAGACGGTGGAGCGCCATACGTCGGCCTTCGGCGAGGATCCGGTGCTGCGCAACGCGCTCGACGTCGGTGGCGAGTATATGTACCGCATGCGCGGCGAAGCCCATATGTGGACGCCAGACGCGGTCGCCTCGCTGCAGCATGCCGTGCGCCAGGGTTCGTGGTCGACCTTCAAGGAGTTCTCGGCCCAGATCGACAGCGAAACGGCACGTGCCCAGCAGATCCGCGGCATGTTCCACATCAAGTCGGCGGAAGAGAGCGGCCGCAAGCCGGTCGCGCTCGACGACGTGATGCCGGCAGCCGAGATCGTCAAGCGCTTCTCGACGGGTGCCATGTCCTTCGGCTCGATCAGCCGTGAGGCGCACACGACGCTGGCCGTTGCCATGAACAAGATCGGCGGCAAGTCGAACACCGGCGAGGGCGGTGAGGAGCCGGACCGCTACCTGCCGCTGCCCGACGGTTCGGTGAACCCCGAGCGTTCGGCGATCAAGCAGGTGGCTTCAGGCCGCTTCGGCGTGACGACGGAATATCTCGTCAACTCCGACATGATGCAGATCAAGGTGGCGCAGGGGGCCAAGCCCGGCGAGGGCGGCCAGCTGCCCGGCCACAAGGTCGACGCGACGATCGCCAAGACCCGTCACTCGACCCAAGGCGTGGGCCTGATTTCGCCGCCGCCGCACCATGACATCTACTCGATCGAAGATCTGGCGCAGCTGATCTACGACCTGAAGAACGTCAACCCGGCAGCCGACGTGTCGGTCAAGCTGGTGTCGGAAGTGGGCGTCGGAACGGTTGCGGCTGGTGTCGCCAAGGCGCGCGCCGATCACATCACGATCTCAGGCTATGATGGCGGCACCGGCGCTTCGCCGCTGACCTCGCTCAAGCATGCCGGCAGCCCGTGGGAAATGGGCCTCGCCGAGACGCATCAGACGCTCGTGCTGAATGGCCTGCGTTCGCGCGTCGCGCTCCAGGTCGACGGTGGCCTGCGCACCGGCCGCGACGTCGTCATCGGCGCACTGCTGGGCGCCGACGAGTTCGGCTTCTCGACCGCGCCGCTCATCGCGGCGGGCTGCATCATGATGCGCAAATGCCATCTCAACACCTGCCCGGTCGGCGTCGCCACCCAGGATCCGGTGCTGCGCAAGCGCTTCAAGGGTACGCCCGAGCACGTCATCAACTACTTCTTCTACGTGGCGGAAGAGGTGCGCGAGCTTCTGGCCAAGATGGGCTACACCCATCTCGACCAGATCATCGGCGACGCGGACCTCCTGGAAAAGCGCGAGCTGATCAACCACTGGAAGTCGCGTGGCCTGGACTTCTCCAGGGTGTTCTACAAGCCGGATGCGCCTGCTTCGGCGACACACTGGACCGAGCGCCAGAAGCATCCGATCGACGATGTGCTCGACCGCAAGCTGATCGCCGAAGCGAAGTCAGCACTCGAAGCTCGCCAGCCGGTGAAGATCGAGGCTTCGATCCGCAACGTCGACCGCTCTGCCGGTGCGATGCTGTCGGGCGAAGTCGCCAAGCGCTTCAAGCACAAGGGCCTGCGTGAGGACACGATCTCGGTGAAGCTGACCGGCACTGCCGGCCAGTCCTTCGGGGCATTCCTGGCGCGCGGCATCTCGTTCGAGCTGGTCGGCGACGGCAACGACTATGTCGGCAAGGGCCTGTCAGGCGGCCGCATCGTCATCCGTCCGCCTGAGGATGCCAAGATCGTCGCCGAGGACTCGATCATCGTCGGCAACACCGTGCTCTACGGTGCGACCGAGGGCGAGTGCTACTTCCGCGGCGTGGCCGGCGAGCGTTTCGCAGTCCGCAACTCGGGCGCCGTCACTGTCGTCGAAGGTGTGGGCGACCATGGCTGCGAGTATATGACGGGCGGCGTGGTGGTGGTTATCGGCAAGACCGGTCGCAACTTTGCGGCGGGTATGTCGGGCGGCGTCGCCTATGTGCTCGACGAGGAAGGCGATTTCGCCGAGCGCTGCAACATGGCGATGGTCGAGCTCGAGCCGGTCCCCGAAGAGGACGACATGCTGGAGAAGCTGCACCATCACGGCGGCGACATCGCCCACAAGGGCCGCGTCGACGTGTCGGGCGACATGACCCGCCATGACGAGGAGCGCCTGGTGCAGCTGATCTCGAACCACATGCACTACACCGGTTCGACCCGCGCCAAACAGATCCTCGACGACTGGGCGAGCTACCGACCTAAATTCCGCAAGGTCATGCCGGTGGAGTACCGCCGCGCGCTGATCGAGATGGAGCGCATGCGGATGAACGTCGCGGCGGAATAGCCGCGGCCGTCCGGCCGGCGCGGCGCCCAAGACGGGCGCCCGCCATCGCATGCTTCATTTGAAGTGGTGGAATTCTACGCCCGCGCCGAGACGCTGGGCATGACTGACGAGAGCTACGATGGGCAAGGTTACAGGTTTTCTCGAGATCGACCGGCAGGTCCACAAGTACCAGCCGGCTTCCGATCGCATCCGGCATTTCCGCGAGTTCACGCTGCCGATGTCGGACAAGGAAGTGGAAAAGCAGGCGGCGCGCTGCATGGATTGCGGCATTCCGTTCTGCCACGGCCCGACGGGCTGCCCGGTCCACAACCAGATCCCCGACTGGAACGATCTGGTCTACAATGGCGACTGGACAAACGCGATCCGCAACCTCCATTCGACCAACAACTTCCCCGAATTCACCGGCCGCATCTGCCCCGCGCCTTGCGAGGAAGCCTGCACGCTGAACCTCGAGGACATTCCGGTCGCCATCAAGACCGTCGAGCAGGCGATTGCCGACAAGGCCTATGAGACCGGCTACATCAGGCCTTATCCGCCGGAAAAGAAGACCGGCAGACGCGTCGCCGTCATCGGCTCCGGGCCGACGGGCATGGCAGCCGCCCAGCAACTCGGCCGCGCCGGCCACGAAGTCCATGTCTATGAGCGCGAGAGCCGGCCCGGTGGCCTGCTGCGCTTCGGCATCCCCGACTTCAAGATGGAAAAGCACTATATCGACCGCCGCGTCGAGCAGATGGCGGGCGAGGGCGTGACCTTCCATTGCGGCGTCAATGTCGGCGTCGACAAGAAGGTCGAGGAGATGCTCGCCGAATTCGATGCCGTGCTCTATTGCGGCGGCTCCGAGGCACCGCGCCCGGCCGGCATTCCCGGCGACGACCTCAAGGGCGTGCATGACGCGATGCCTTACCTCGTCCAGCAGAACAAGCGCGTCGGCGGGGAAGACATCCAGTCGGTCGCCTGGCCGTCCGAACCCATCGTTGCCGGTGGCCTGCATGTCGTGGTCGTCGGCGGCGGCGACACGGCGTCCGACTGCGTTGGCACGGCGTTCCGCCAGGGTGCTGTGCGCGTCACTCAGCTCGACATCCGCCCGCAGCCGCCGGAAAAGGAGCACAAGCTGTCCGTGTGGCCCTACTGGGCGACCAAGATGCGCACCTCGTCGTCGCAGGCAGAGGGCGCGCAGCGCGAGTTTCAGGTGGCGACGCTCGAGTTCATCGGCGAAGACGGCCAGCTGACCGGCGTGAAGTGCTGCGAGGTCGATGAGAAGCGCAAGCCGATCCCCGGAACGGATTTTGTCATCCGCGCCGATCTCGCCTTCATCGCCATCGGCTTTGCCGGCCCGATATCAGGCGGCGTGGTGAAGGAACTCGACGGCAAGCTCGAGATCAAAACCGACAGCCGCCGCTCGTCCAACGTCGTGGCCAATGACCGCGACTACAAGACCAACATCGACAAGCTCTATGTCGCCGGCGACGTGCGCCGCGGCCAGTCGCTGGTGGTCTGGGCGATCCGCGAAGGCCGCCAGGCAGCCCACGCCATCGACGAAGCCCTGATGGGCTCGACGGTGCTGCCGCGCTGAACCGCGACAATCTCCAAACACAAAAGGCGCCGAAAGGCGCCTTTTTCGTCTCCGAGGGATTTTCGGCTATCGCTTGATGGCGGTGGTGGTCTCGGTGCTCGCTGAAGCCGGCACCTTCTTGGGCGGCCAGGAGAAATCGTCGATGCGGCCGACCGGAGCCTTCGGCGCGATGCCTTCGATGACGAGCTTTTCGCCGGGCGAGTTGGGCTCGCTTTTGACGGTCGCGGCCTGCGCGCCCATCAGTTCGGTACCACCATCGAGCTCTGGATCGCCGAGCGAGACGGGTACGGTGCGGTCGATGTTTTCAGGCACCTTGAGCTCGCCTGGCGATGCCTGGGGCAGGCCGGCCGGCACAACGGCTTCATTGATGCCTGGGGTGATGCCGAGGATCTTATCCAGCGGCTTTTCGGCATAGAAGGCGAGCTTGCGCTTGCCCGCCTTGGTGACGTTGATGCCGTCGTCGGAGCGCAGGCGCACGGGCTGGCCGTTCATGTCGGGGCCGGAAGTGACGAAGGCACCGCTTTCATCGACGAAGCCGTCCCAGACATCGACGAATTCGCTGTTCGCGGCTTCTGTCGCGGCGCGGTAGACGTCGTTGAAGGCGAGCATGTCGGTGCTCATCTTGGACGATTTGAAGGCAGGCATGCCGACCCAGAGGAAGGGCACCTTGGTGTCGGACAGCGCCTTGGCCAGCGTCTCGGCGCGGCTGGTGTACTCCTTCATCCAGGCGGTGCTCATCGGCGGTTCTCTGTTGTCGCCGACACGCATCTGCTGACGGTCGTTGGAGCCGAGCATGACCACAACGACGGCAGGCTTCTCCTGCTCGATCAGTATCTTCGCCTGCTCGGGCCAGTTGTAATAGTCGTCACGCACCAGACCCGACGAACCGCTCGTCTTGTCGATGACGCGGACCTTGGCGTTCTCGCCAAAAACGGTGGTCAGGCCCTCGGCGATGCCGGCGCCGAGAAAATCGCCGATGACGAGGATGGTGCGGGCGTCCGCCGCCTTCTCGACGACAGGCACAGCCGGCTGTGCCGGCTTGGCCGGCGCACCGGCAAGCCCTTCCTGGGGCTTGCGCGGCGCTTTGCGGACCTTCTTGGGCGGCGCGGCCTGAGGCTCTTCGAAGATGTAGGGATCGACGCGCGGCTCACGGCGCGGCATGAACAGGTCGCGCAGCGACCAGCGCCGCAAGATGCCGTCCTGTGCGAAGGCGGGGGTAGGGGCTGCGACAGGGATGGCGGTCATGGCGACCGCCACCGCAAGCAGTGGCATCGTCAGGCGCAGAACGGCTTTTTTCGAGCGACGCGACGATGCCAAACGCAACCTCCGGTGGCTATTTCTTTCGCAGCCATTTGAGCACTTCCATGCTCGGATGGCCGTCCTCCGTCAAGCCCAGCTGTGCCTGAAACGCCTTGATTGCGGAGCGCGAGCCCTCGCCGATCTTGCCGTCGGCCTTGCCGTCATAATAGCCGTGAGCCGACAGGCGCTTCTGCAACTCCTGCTTCTCTTCGAAGCTGAGCTTGGTGAAGGGCCGTTTCCAGTCCTGGACAAGACCACCATAGCCGGCGATTTCGTCGGCAAGAAGGCCCACGGCCAGCGCGTATTTGTCGGCGTTGTTGTAGCGCTTGATGACCTGGAAGTTCTTGGTCATCAGGAAGGCGGGACCGCCGCGGCCGTCGGGCACCTTGAGGGTGGCGACATCGGAGCCGCGCTTAAAGGCCTTGCCGTTGGCGCGCTCGACGCCGAGTTCCGCCCACTTGTCGAGCGTCATCGAGCCCGACGGGAACTTTCGGCCCTCGGGCAGCACGACCTCGTAGCCCCAGGTCTTACCGCCTTGCCAGCCGTTCTTCTTGAGCAGATTGGCAGCGGTGGCTAGCGCATCCGGCACCGAGTTCCAGATGTCGCGCTTGCCGTTGCCGTCGGCGTCGACTGCGTAGGCCTGGTAGCTGGTCGGGATGAACTGGGTGTGGCCCATCGCGCCGGCCCACGAGCCCATCAGATGGCTCTCGTCAATGTCGCCACGCTGCAGGATCTTCAGCGCCGCGATCAACTGGGTGCGGGCATATTTCGAGCGGCGCTCGTCGCCATAGGCAAGGGTCGCCAGCGAGCGCACGACATTGCGCATCACCTTGTCGTTCTTGAGAATCTCGCCGTAGTTCGATTCCATCGACCAGATGGCGAGCAGCACGTAGCGGTCGACGCCGTAGCTGGCCTCGATGCGGTCGAGCCACGGCTTCCACTTGCGCGCCATGGCGCGGCCGACCTCGATGGACTGGTCGTGGACGCGGTTGTCGAAATAGTCCCACACGGGTGCGGTGAATTCGGGCTGGAAGCGCGCTTTTTCAAGCACTTCCAGGTCGGCCGAGGTGACGCCTCGGAACGCACGGTTATAGGTCGACGCTGAAATGCCGTTGTCGGCGGCGACGGCGCGGAAGCCAGCGACCCAGCGTTCGAAGCCGGCCTCGGCCGAAGCCTTGCCCGCAGGCAGCAGCAGCGCGAGCGACAGGCCGGCGATCGTGGCAAATCCTGCCAGGCTTCTGGCGGTCTTGCGAAGGGGCATTCTTTCCTCCTGGAAGAGTTCGGAAAGTCGATTCATCGCCGATGCCGGTTATCAATCAGTTTACCATAGTCCCCCTGGGGACCTAAAAGCCGTGGGTCGGATTGTCCCCCGAAGGCCCAACACAATCAAGATCGCGTGATCTCGGCCTTGCTCGTGCCACCCCATTGTGCCAACGCGTTCAGTATTCTTCAATTCAGGCATGAGAATGTTGTGCCCGATATCGATTTTTCTCTTTCGGACGACCGCGCAATGAAAAGAGTTCGCAAGGCAGTATTTCCCGTCGCAGGCCTGGGCACCCGCTTTCTGCCGGCCACCAAGTCTATCCCCAAGGAGATGCTGACGGTCGTCGACCGTCCCGTCATCCAGTATGTCGTCGACGAAGCCCGCGAAGCGGGCATCGAGCACTTCATCTTCGTCACCGGCCGCAACAAAGCGGTCATCGAAGATCATTTCGACGTCCAGTTCGAGCTCTACGATACGCTTGCCCAGCGCGGCAAAAGCGATCAGCTGGAGCGGCTGCAGAAGCTGCAGCCGGCGCCGGGCCAGACGTCGTTCACCCGCCAGCAGGTGCCGCTCGGCCTCGGCCATGCTGTATGGTGCGCGCGTGAACTGGTCGGCGACGAGCCTTTCGCGCTTCTCCTTCCCGACATGATCATGCAGTCGGAAAAGAGCTGCATGCGCGAGATGGTCGAGCTTTATGCCGAGACCGGCAACAACATCATCGCCGTGCAGGAATGCGACCCGGCCGAGACGCACAAATATGGCATCGTCGGCAAGGGAAAGGCCGTTCATACCGGTTTTGCCATCGACGGCATGGTTGAGAAGCCGAAGCAGGGAACGGCACCGTCGAACCTGTTCATCAACGGCCGCTACATTCTGCAGCCGCAGATCTTCGAACTGCTGGCCAAGCAGGAGCGCGGCGCCGGCGACGAGATCCAGCTGACCGATGCCATGCTGAAGCTCGAGAAGTCGCAGCCCTTTTATGGCTATCACTATCGCGGCCGGACCTTCGACTGCGGCTCGCCGGAAGGTTTTGTCGAGGCCAATGTGGCATTTGCCCTGGCGCGCTCCGACATCAGCGGCCGCATGGCCGAAGTGATCGAAGGGCTTCTGGGCGAGGTGAAACCCAGCCGCTGAGCCCCGTCAATGTCGCCCGCGCGTCATTTTCGGGCGCGCGGCGCGGTGGCCAAGGGCCCGCAAGGCCTGTAGAACACTCCCGCCAGGTGCCCGCTCATGCGGGAGAATCGGGAACACGGTGAAACTCCGTGGCGTGCCCATCGCTGTAAGAGGGACCGTATCGGCAAAAGCCACTGTCCGGCAGGATGGGAAGGTGCTGAAAGCGGGATGAACTCGAAGCCAGAAGACCGGCCCGGCAGAGATGGTCCACCGCATGGACAGGCGGACGGACGCCGTTTCTATCGCAAGGGGACACGCGATGCCGGCCGCCCATGTTCAAACCGCCTGCGGCTCGTTCGATGCCGCGGCGCAGGACGCCGTCTACAAGGCCATCTTCACCCGTCGCGACGTGCGCAGCCATTTCCTGCCCGATCCGATAGACGACGTGGTCATGGCGCGCCTTTTGATGGCGGCGCATCACGCGCCATCGGTCGGCTTCATGCAGCCATGGAACTTCATCATCATCCGCGATGCCAAGCGCCGGGCGCTGGTGCGCGACCTGTTTTTCGCGGCGCGCGGGCAGGAGCTGCCGCATATTGTCGAGGAGAAGCAGGCGCTCTATCGCAAGCTCAAGCTCGAAGGCATCTGCGAGGCGCCGCTCAACCTGGTCGTGACCTGCGATCGGGGACGCTCGGCCAACTCGCCGCTGGGGCGCTGGCACAATCCGGAAATGGATCTCTACAGCACTGTTTGCGCGGTGCAGAACCTCTGGCTGGCGGCGCGTGCCGAAGGCATCGGCATCGGCTGGGTCAGTATCCTCGACCGTGACGCACTGAAGGCATTGCTGGCGATCCCCGAACATGTCGTGCCGGTGGCCTATCTCTGCGTTGGCCGCGTCAGCGAATTCGCCGCGCGCCCAGATCTCGAGCGCCATGGCTGGGGCAACCGGCTGCCGTTGGCCGAGCTTGTCATGAGCGAAGTGTTTGCCGGCGAGGGGGAGCAGGGGGTGAAGGAGGCGGTGGCAGGATTGGGATGAGCGGGGCGGCGGGCGTTCTTGCGCTGCCGGGTGCTCGTTTTGGGGGCTCGCAGCTCCGGCCGTTCTGGACCGTCCCGACAACTTTGCCGGCCACGGCATGGATCCGCGACACTCTCCGCTCGCTACGTCGAGGATGACGAACTGCGGGATGTGCAGGCGACACCAGTCGAAGCCGGCACGCTGAGACCCTAGCGCTGAACTTTCACGCCGACGAAGACGCTGTTGGTGGTGCTGTCGCGGTTGGAGAGCGTGCTGCTGAAGGTCTCGTGGCGCAGGCGTCCGGTGAGGCCGGTGTAGCGGTTGAGCCACCAGGTGAGGCCCGCCTCGGCACTGAGGGACAGATCATGGTCGGTTGAACCGGCGTAATCGCGCCAGCCGATGCCGGCGGCGGCGAAGCCGGTGAGGTTGGCGCGCATCTGGCGCTCGACGCCGAGACGCGCCGCATAGAGTACTGAGCCGCTTTCGCCTGCCGACGTCGAACCTTCCAGCGAGGTGGTGCCGTTGAGGGTGACGATGGTGCCGCGCATCGGCGACCACCGGAGATCTGCGGCGACGGAGGCGGCGGAGATGCTGCCCAGCCTGCCGTCGTCAAAGGTCTGGCCGACCCAGCCGGCGGAAATCTCGCCGCCGAATTTCTCGCCCATGTCGATCTCGACGCCTGCAAGGGCGGCAAACTGATTTGCCGAACGCTCGAAACCGGCGGTGTCGAACCTCAGGTCGTAGATGCGACGGCCGAACTGGATTTCGCCGAACGGGGTCAGCGCCGGCGACACCTCGTAGCCGATGCGCAGCCTGCCATTGTAGAGGGTCGAGTTCCTGTCCTTCTGCGACAGCGTGCCGCCGCCCGACAGAGCGGCGTCGCCATAGCTTTCCTTGACGGCTTCGCCCGATATGCCGAAGCGCAGCTTGCCGACGTCCTTTTCCAGGCCGAGCGAGCCGTTGAAGGTCTGCAGGGTGGGGCGCTCGGCGGTGCCGATGATGACGACGGGCGAGGTCGCCGATTCCGGGCGGACATTGTAGCCGAGGCGGGCAAGTGCGCGCATGCCTTCGGCAAGATCGAGCTGGAGGCGGCCGTCGATGCCGCCGGTGACGTCCTTGACCTCCTGCCCGGACACCGACTTGCGAAAGTTGCCATAGGCATCGACGGTGGCCGAATGGCTGTCCCAGTCGGACGCCGCATTCAGGCGGAGCGTGGTTTCAGACAGGATCGCCGACTTTCCATCCGAACTCGAATCGGCGTTGGAGGTCGCGGTGACGCCCTGTTCCAGGCTTGGCTTGAGCACGAAGGTGCCGAAGCGGATGCCCGTCGGGTCGTAGGGATTGAGCTCGGGCTGCGGCTTGCGGCCTTCGATCGCTGCCTGGCGCGCGGATTCGGGGCCGTTGTCCTCGCTGCCTTCGAAATCCACCGTCTGCTGGCGCACGGTGCCGGTGGTGGTTTCATCCTGCTCGGGGGCAGGGGTCTTCTTCGGCGCGTTCGCCGGCTGTTGCCGGCCGGCGAGCTGCTCGCGCCGCGCCTTGGCCCGGTCGCGTGCCGTGGTCGGCGGCAGCGCCTGCAAGGGGCCCGCGTCGTTGGCGAAGGCATCGTCGGCATTTGGCGGTTCACTGAACAGGCTGGCCGAGGCGTTGGCC
This sequence comes from Aminobacter sp. MET-1, assembly GCF_026521175.1. NCBI lineage: Bacteria > Pseudomonadati > Pseudomonadota > Alphaproteobacteria > Hyphomicrobiales > Phyllobacteriaceae > Aminobacter > Aminobacter sp. MET-1. The sequence goes on from NZ_JAMSHL010000007.1 coordinate 77,511, forward strand.
GGCTTGTCGGGCACCGCGCCGGGACTGGCCGGCTGGTAGTCCTCGGCTTGGTTCTGCGTGTCGGCGTCCGTTGCCTGGTCCTGCGATGCGTCAGCGGGACGCTTGCGCTTCAGAGGCTTGCCCTGGTCGTCGGTGACCGCGCCGCGCAGCCCGGCATCCTGGGCGTGGACCGGCCCGGCGCACAGCACCGCTGCCACACTTGCCGTTGCCAGCAAGGCGCAGATGCGCGCACCCAAGAGGTGCCCCCTATGCTCCGGCCTGACCCGTGCCATCGTACCCACTGCTTCGCCGGCGCGAACTGCGCCGTGCTTAGCAACTGGTAAATGGCCATGGTTAATGGAGTGTTGAACTGGCCCGCCCGGAAGGGAGGCCGAGGGGCAATATTGATGGACAGCCGGCGTATGACGCGCTAACGCATGCGCCATGCACGCTGGATCGCTGAAAAAAGAGCCGGACCCGCAGGCGTCGATCGCCTCGGCACTTCGTACCATCACCACCGAGCAGGCCGGTATCGCCGCACTCGTGGCGGCGCTCGAAGGCCCGCTGGGTGAGCCTTTCGCGCGCGCCGTGTCGGTGCTCGGCCAGCTCAACGGCCGCGCCATCATCACCGGCGTCGGCAAGAGCGGACATATCGGCAAGAAGATCGCCGCCACCTTCGCCTCGACCGGCACGCCGTCCTACTTTGTCCATCCCGCCGAGGCCATACATGGCGATCTCGGCATGATCACCCGCGACGACGCCATTGTTGCCATTTCGTGGTCAGGCGAAACCGCCGAGCTAAAGGGCATCGTCGGCTATTCCAGGCGCTTCTCCATTCCGCTGATCGCCATCACCGCCGGCGACGCATCGGCGCTCGCCAGGCAGGCAGATGTCGTGCTGTCGCTGCCGCGCTCGCCCGAGGCCTGCCCGCATGGCCTTGCGCCGACAACCTCGACGCTGCTGCAGCTCGCCATCGGCGATGCGCTCGCCGTGGCTCTGCTCGAGGCACGCGGCTTTACCGCCGATCATTTCCGCACCTTCCATCCCGGCGGCCAGCTGGGCGCCAGCCTGATGCCGGTGGGCGAACTGATGCACACCGGCGACCGCATGCCGGTCGTCACGGTCGGCACCAAGATGCCGGAAGCGGTGAGGATGCTGTCGCAGAAGCGCTTCGGCTGCGTCTGCGTCATCGATGCAGATGGCAAGCTCGCCGGCATCGTTACCGATGGCGACCTTTCCCGCAATCTCGACCGCAACCTGGCTGAAACCCGGGTCGAGGAGATCATGACGACGCGGCCAAAGACGGTGCCCCGCCAGATGCTGGCGGGCGCGGCGATCGCCATGCTCAACGAGAACAATATCGGCGCGCTGATCGTGGTCGAGGGCGACCGCCCGGTCGGCCTCGTGCATTTCCACGATCTGCTCCGGATCGGCGCAGCCTAGCTTCCTCGATCCCGGGATATCCCGTTTGGCCTAGACCAAGGTCAGGCTAATCTGACTTCTTGCAAATGAGAACGCCCGGCACCCTCGTGGTTCGACAAGCTCGCCATGAGGGCCGTTGGGGCGGTTTCGACCAATTCGGTTCAGGCCTCGAACGGGCTCAGACCGGCTCCACCACCAGTTCCAGATCGGTGTCACCGGCGGCGACGACGCGCACCTGGGTGCCGACAGGCAGGTCGGGGCCGGAGACGCGCCATGTGGTGTCGCCGAGCTTGATGCGGCCACGGCCTTCCCGGATCGCCTCGGTCAGCGTCGCGGTGCGGCCGACCATCTGGGCGCCGCGCTGGTTGAGAAGCGGCTGGTCGCTTCTTTCGGAGCTGTTGTTGGTGATGCGCTTGCCGAGGTAGGCCGATGCCAGCGACAGGACGACGAAGGTAAGAACCTGGGCGTGCCAGGTCCAGGACGCCCAGTCCCACAGCTGTAGCGACAGCGCACCGACCAGCAGCGCGGCGATGCCGATCCACAGCAGGAAGACGCCGGGGGCGAAGATCTCCAGCGTCAGCAGCACGAAGCCGAGCAGCATCCAGACCCAGGGGCCGAGCTCGGTGATGAAACGCACGATCATCTGCGGTTCCTCGCTGTCGCGCCGCTCAGTTCTGCTCGGGCGGAATGCGCGGGGTGCGGGCTTGCGACTGCCGCTGCGCGCCGGCCGTGCCTTCGCTCCTGAAAACCTCCTTGGCGATTTCGCCGATGCCGCCCAGCGTGCCGATCAGCGATGACGCTTCCATGGGCATCAGCACCACCTTGCTGTTGCCGGCGGAGCCGATCTTGGCCAGCGCCTCGGTGTATTTCTGGGCGACGAAGTAGTTGATCGCCTGGACATCGCCCTTGGCGATGGCCTCGGACACGACCTGGGTGGCGCGCGCTTCGGCCTCGGCGGCGCGCTCACGCGCCTCGGCGTCGCGGAAGGCGGCTTCGCGGCGGCCTTCGGCTTCCAGCACCTGTGCTGCCTTCAGGCCCTCGGCTTCGAGGATCTGGGCGCGCTTGTTGCGTTCGGCCATCATCTGACGAGCCATCGACTCGACCAGGTTGGCCGGCGGGTTGATGTCCTTGATCTCGACACGGGTGACCTTGATGCCCCACGGGTGCGCCGCCTCGTCGACCACGCGCAGCAGCCGCTCGTTGATGGCATCGCGGTTCGACAGAAGCTCGTCGAGGTCCATCGAGCCCATGACCGTGCGGATGTTGGTCATGGTCAGGTTGAGGATGGCGTTCTGCAGGCCGGCGACCTGATAGGCCGCCTGCGGGGCGTTCAGCACCTGATAGAAGGCGACGCCGTCGACCGCCACGATGGCGTTGTCGCGGGTGATGACTTCCTGCGTGGGAACGTCGAGAACCTGCTCCATCATGTTCATCCTGGCGCCGATGCTATCGACAAAGGGGATGATCAGGTTGAGGCCGGGGGTAAGCGTCCTGGTGTAACGGCCGAAGCGCTCGACAGTGTAGTTGAAGCCCTGCGGAACGGTCTTGATGCCCTTGAACAGGACAAAGATCGCGAAGATGGCAATGGCCGGAACAACCAGATCGTAACCACTGAAATCCATTCGGCTCTCCCCACGCGTTCGCCGCGCGCAAGTCTTTGACGCGGGTTGATGCCGAGAGACTTAAGCGGCTTTCAGCATCGTTACAATGACATGGGGTCTGAATGTTTGGGGGGCAAATGCTCTGGGAGGACGGTCAAGGCTTCCGGCAACCCCGACGGGCCAGGATCAGACCCAGCCCATCAACTCGCGACGGGTGATTGCCTCGATCACCGCCATGCCCTCGGGACTGTCGTTGAGGCAGGGGATGTGGGAGAAATTCTTGCCGCCGGCATGGTGGAAGATCTCGGCGTTCTCGCCGGCGATCTCCTCAAGTGTCTCGATGCAGTCGGCCGAGAAGCCGGGATTGACGATGGCGATCGACTTGACGCCCTCCTTGGCCAGTCGCTCGACGGTCTTGTCGGTGTAGGGCTGCAGCCATTCCTGTGCACCGAAGCGCGACTGGAAAGTGGTCATCAGCTTCTTGTCGTCCATGCCGAGCCGTTCGCGCAGAAGCCTTGTCGTCTTGACGCAATGGCAGTGATAGGGGTCGCCGCGCTCGAAATAGGGTTTCGGGATGCCGTGGTAGGAGGCGAGGATCACCTCCGGCTCGAAGTCGAGTTTGGCCAGATGCTGTTCGATCGAGCGGGCCAGCGCCTCGATATAGACCGGCTCGTCGTAATAGGCTGGAACCGTGCGGATCGACGGCATGGCGCGGATTTCCATCAGCGCGCGGAACAGCTGGTCGCTGGCGGTCGCGGTCGTCGTTGCCGAGAATTGCGGGTAGAGCGGGAACATGACGATGCGGTCGCAGCCCTGGGCGATCAGCTTCTGGACCACGCTCTTGGTCGAGGGATTGCCGTAGCGCATGCCCCAGTCGACGATGACGTCGGGTAGGTCACGCAGGGCTTCGGCCAGCTTCTCGCCCTGGGCGCGGGTATAGGTGCGCAGCGGAGATTCGTCGCGCTCGGTGTTCCAGATCTTCTTGTAGTTCTCGCCCGACTTCTTTGGCCGCGTGTTGAGCACGATGCCGTAGAGGATCGGATACCACAGCGCCTTAGGCATCTCGATGACGCGCGGGTCGGAGAGGAATTCGCGCAGATAGCGCCACATCGACTTGCTGTCGGTGCCATCAGGCGTGCCGAGATTGACCAGGAGAACGCCGACCTTGCCCTTTTTCACCTGGGGGTGGCCGCCGGGAAACGGGCCGAGCGCCTTGGCGGATTTTTCGTCGATGGTGGTGGTCAGGTTCATTCGGTGTCTCCGTACTGCGGGATACCTAATTGAATGGGGCTGCCGTTCAATGTCGCGTCTGGCCGCACCCTGAGGTAGCGAATAGGGAATAGCGAATAGTGAGTAGAGAAGGCAGCCCCAATAGGCTCGGGCGCCCCACGGGTCGCGCTGGCCCTATTCGCTACTCACTATTCGCTATTCCCTATACCCCAAATGAAAAAACCCGCCCGGCGTGCCGGGCGGGCTTGTCAGGTCGGGTTTGACCTATCAGTTGGCGGCCGGGATTTCCAGCGTGCCGCCGATGTGCAGGTCCTTGGCCTTGGCTTCCGGATTGGCTTCGGCGATCGCCTTCCACTTGGTCGGGTTGCCGAGATACTTCTTGGCCAGGTCCCAGAAGGTGTCGCCGGCGGCGATGGTGTGCTTCTGGGCAGCGGCGGCGGCCGGAGCGGTCGCAGCCGGTGCGGCTTCGGCAGGCTTCGGAGCTTCGGCAGCGGGTGCCGCCGGAGTTGCAGGGGCGGGAGCTGCTTCGGCGGGCTTTGCCGGCTCGGCAGCCGGCGCAGGCGTATTGGTGGCGATTTCGACGATGCGGCCGTCGAGCTTCGGCGTGAACGGACGGTTCTTGCCGAGATAGTCGGCGACAACCTGTTCGAGGCTCGGACCGTAGTCATAGGCATTGGTGGCGTTCGAGGCGAACAGCTTGTAGCCGTCGCCGCCCTGGCGGACGTAGTTGTTGGTCGCCACCGTGTAGACCTTGGCTTCGTCGATCGGCTTCCAGGCGCCGCCGTCCATCACCTCGACCGACTTGACGCGGCCGGCATTGGCCGCGACCGACTTGTCGAACGAATACTTCAGGCCGGCGACCTGCGGGAACTTGCCCTTGCCTTCCTCGATCTCGCTGACGCCGGCCTCGAGCGAGGCGACGATATCCTTGCCGGACAGCTGGAAGGTGGCGAGCGTGTTCTGGAAGGGCAGTACCGTCAGCACTTCGCCCATGGTGACGACGCCCTGGTCGATGGAGGCACGAATGCCGCCGCCGTTCTGGAAGACGATGGTGACACCCTGGTCCTTGACGCGGTCGAGGATGGCGTCGGAGATCAGATTGCCCATGGTGCATTCGCGGGCGCGGCAGTTTTCACGGCTGCCGTCGATGAGCGCAGTGGTCTCGGAGACCTCCTTGTTCTTCAGTTCCTCGATCGGGGCGCCGAGCTCCTTGATGCGGGCGAGCACGGCTTCATCCGGTTTGATCGAGTTGTCGAGATAGATCGGGTCGCCCTTGGCTTCCTTGACGACGCCGTTGTCATCGAAGGTGACGGTGAACTCGCCGAGATACTTGGAATAGGACGCCGCCTGGGTAACCGGGACCTTGTAGCCCTCGGGGTTGTCGATCATCGTCGGGTAAGGGCCTTCGGCTTTCGCGTCGGTGTTCGACAGAAGCGAGTGCGAATGGCCGCCGACGACAACGTCGACGCCTGGGATCTTGGCGATCATCTCCTTGTCGCGCGGATAACCGACATGGGTCAGAGCGATGATCTTGTTGACGCCTGCGGCCTTCAGCTTCTCGACTTCGGCGGTGATGTTCTTGACGTCGTCCTCGATGGCGATGTTGGGGCCGGGCGAGGCGACTTCAGGCGTGTCGTTGGTGACGGCGCCGACGATGCCGATCTTCTGGCCGCCGACCTCGAGCACGATCGACGGCTTGATGCGGTCGCCGACCTTGGACTGGGCGTTCGGATGGACGTTGGCCGAGAGCACCGGGAACTGGATCTTCTCGAGGAAGGGCACCAGCGCGTCCTCGCCGTCGTCGAACTCGTGGTTGCCCACGGTCATAGCATCGAACTTCATCTGGTTGAGGAACTCGGCTTCGACCGCGCCCTTGTAAGTGGTGTAGAACAGCGAGCCCTGGAAGTTGTCGCCGCCGTTGAGCAGCAGCACGTTCTGGCCTTCCAGCTTCTTGCGCTGGTCGGCAATCGCGGTCACCAGGCGCGCCGCACCGCCAATGCACTCGCCCTTGCCCTCTTCTTCGGCCGAGCAGGTCGATTCGAACTTGTTGTTGCTTTCGATCCGGCTGTGCCAGTCGTTGATGTGAAGAATCGTCAAAGTATAGTCGGCGAATGACGGCGCGACGGAATATCCGAAGGCCGATGCCGACAAAGCCGCAATGGCAGCCAATCTCTTCATAATGAATTCTCCCGAATGACCCCCGCGAGGCATTTACCGCCTTCGCTTGACCGGAATGTTACACATTCCTTGGGGCCATGTTCACATTCCGAATTTTCGGATGCAAGGGAGAATCTGAGGCCGAAAGCCGGCTTACTTAACGCCGGCGAAACGACATTTCCGCGGGCTCTGGGTGCCGCGCTCGGGTTCGTTCGATCGTGTGCGGCGCCCACTTGCGCAGGCGCCGGCAGGATCAGACGCGACGGGTCAGGGTGAACTGCTGGTTGGTCGAGCTGGTGCAGTTCAGCTGGTTGGCCGAGATCAGCAGGCAGTTGAAGCTGATTGGCGACTGGCGGATCAGCGAGGTGCCGTTGATCTGGACCGAGTTGGCGCCGGTCATGACATAGGTGCCGTCGGACAGTTTCTGCCCGGTGTCGGTGGCGACCGTCTGGAACGCGCCGGCCTGGAAGGTCGAAAGACCGGTGCCCTTGGCATCGAGCCAGGCGCCTTCAACGCCGCTCTGCGCCCGCACTGGAGCGCCACCGCCCGAAACACCGCCGCCGCCGGTCGTGCAGCCAGCCAAGGCGGCCGCGAGCAATGCCATCACTCCGGCCGAACGAATTTTGCGCGAAGTCGTCATCAAGAATCCTCTCCTCAGTCCGCCAGCCTTCAATCGCCCGATTTCATGGCGAAGGCAAGGCTTTGGCCGCCCCTGTCGACAGTCGAAACGAGGTGCCGACACCACCGAACGGCCGGCGGGCCCATTCGTTCCAACCGATACAGCTGCCAAGCCTGATTGACAGGTTCAGGAATCGATGTAACTTTCGTATGCATTGAAACACAAATGTTCTGAGGCTGGAGGGCCCGGGACATTCTTTTGGAGTCTGGGGGGAGCATCATGGATGCGTTTTTGACCGGCCTTAAGTCGGCCGTGGACACGCTTGGCGCAACGGTGCTGTTGCCCATCGTCATTTTCATCATTGCCGTGGTTCTCGGCGCCAAGGTCGGCAAGGCGTTCCGCGCCGCCATCACCATCGGCGTCGCCTTCATCGGCATCAATCTCGTGCTCGGCCTGATGCTGGGCTCGATCGGCGATGTGGCCAAGGCCATTGTAACCAACACCGGCATCCAGCGCGACATCGTCGACGTGGGTTGGCCGTCGGCCGCGGCCATCGCCTTCGGCTCGTCTGTCGGCCTGTGGGTCATCCCCATCGGCATCGCCGTCAACATCGCGCTGCTGCTGCTGCGACTGACGCGCACGCTGAACGTCGACGTCTGGAACTTCTGGCACTTCGCCTTCGTCGGTTCGCTGGCGACCGCTGCCACGGGCAGCCTCGGCTACGGACTGGCGGTAGCAGCGCTGGTTGCCGCACTCGCGCTGCTGTTTGCCGACTGGTCGGCACGCGCCGTGCAGCAGTTCTATGGCATCCCCGGCGTTTCGGTGCCGCATCTCGCCTCGGCGCAGATCCTGCCCATCGCCATCGTGCTGAACTGGATTATGGACCGCATCCCCGGCATCAACCGCATCAACATCTCGACGGAGACCATCGAGAAGCGCTTCGGCGTGTTCGGCGAACCTGTCGTGCTCGGCCTGATCATCGGCCTCGTGCTTGGCCTGATCGCCTACTACAACGCCGGCGATTTCGGCACGGTGCTGTCCAAGGTCCTGACCACGGGCATGACGCTGGCCGCCGTGATGCTGCTCTTGCCGCGCATGGTGAAGGTCTTGATGGAAGGCCTGCTGCCGGTCTCCGACGCCGCCCAGGAATTCGTGCGCAAGCGCACCGGCGACCGCGAGCTGCTGGTCGGTCTGGACTCGGCAATCCTGATCGGCCATCCGGCCGCGATCTCGTCGTCACTGATCCTGGTGCCGATCGCCATCGTGCTGTCGATCATCCTGCCGGGCAACCGCGTCATCCTGTTCGCCGACCTTGCCGTCATCCCGTTCATCGTCGCCATGACCGCGCCGCTGCTCAAGGGCAACGTCTTCCGCATGGTGATCGTCGGCACCGTCACGCTCGCTCTCGGCTTCTACGTCGCCAACGCGCTTGCGCCGCTGTTCACCAGCGCTGCCGTGTCGTCGGGCTTCCAGATGCCTGCGAACGCTGTGCAGATCACCTCCGTCGTCGACGGCTTCCTGTGGGTGCCTTACGTGATCATCGAAGCCATCCAGTGGCTGGCGATCGGCGGGCTGGTGCTGCTGGCGGCCATCATCGCGGCGCTGTTCTTCCTCTACCGCCGCAACAGCGCGGCCTGGGAACGGGCGGCAGGCGCCGAGGATGACGGCGAAGGCACCGAGGCCGGCAGCGTGCGCTACGCGACCTCAGGCTGATCTGAAATACCGGAGCCGACGGCATGTGCAGCCGGCTCCGCCACAAGGAGACAAGGATGGCGCGAGCCCTCATGAACCACATCGACCCCGAGGCAATCGCGCTCGGGGTCGATGCCACTGATGGCGAAGCCGTCATCCGCCTGCTCGCGGGCAAGCTCGAGGCATTGGGCTATGTGAAGGGCAGCTATGCCGACGCGGTTGTCCGCCGCGAGGCGACGATGCCCACCGGCCTGCCGCTCGGCTACGCGCTCAATGTCGCCATTCCGCACACCGATCCCGAACATGTCATCAAGCCGGGCATTGCGCTGGCGGTGCTGTCGCAGCCGGTCGACTTCGCCAACATGGAAGACCCCGACGAGGCGGTTCCTGTCGGCTACGTGTTCCTGCTTGCGATCAACGACAAGGACAAGCAGATAGACATGCTTCAGGAAATCATGGACACGATCCAGAGCGAAGAGGCCCTTGCCGGGCTGAGCCGTGCTGCGTCCGCAGCCGACGTTGCCGCTGCACTGGGCTAACAGGGGGATTTCACGATGGCCAAACAGAAAACCGTTCTTTTTGCCTGCGGCACAGGCGTCGCCACCTCGACCGCCGTCAACGCCACCGTCACCGAGGCAATGAAGGCGCGCGGGCTGACTTTCAACGCCATGCAGTGCAAAGCAACCGAGGTGCCCAGCCTGGCCGACAATGTCGACCTGATCGTTGCCACCACGCCAATCTCGGCGTCGGTCACGGTGCCGGTCATCAAGGGCCTCGCCTTCCTCACCGGTATCGGTAAGGACAAGGCGCTCGACGACATCGAGGCAGAGCTGCGCAAGTAGTCGCGGGCTTCATTGCCACAAACAAAAAGGGCGCCGTCTGGCGCCCTTTTCTTTTCCGGTGACGCCGATCAGCGCACCAGGATGTTGCGGAACTGCCAGGGGTCGTCCTTGTCGATGTCCTCCTCGAACAGGCCGGGGCGGCCGTCGAGCGGGGTCCAGTCGGTGTAGTGGCCGGTGACCGGTCCGAGATATTGCTGCTGCACTTCGAGGCAGCGCTTGTAGTCCATCTCGTCGGCCTCGACGATGCCGGCCTCGGGGTTCTCGAGCGCCCAGACCATGCCGGAGAGCACGGCCGAGGTCACCTGCAGGCCGGTGGCGTTCTGATAAGGCGCAAGCTTGCGGGCCTGCTCGAGCGTCAGCTGCGAGCCGTACCAGTAGGCGTTTTTGTCGTGGCCGTAGAGCAGCACGCCGAGCTCGTCCTTGCCGTCGACCAGTTCGTCCTCGTCGAGAACGTGATGGACGGGCTGCGGCTTGCCGGCGGCACCGAACATCTCGTGCATCGACAGAACCGCGTCGTTGCAGGGGTGGTAGGCGTAGTGGCAGGTCGGGCGATAGATGACCTTGCCCTTCTTCGAGCGCACGGTGAAGAAGTCGGCGATGGAGATCGCCTCGTTGTGCGTCACCAGGAAGCCATATTGCGGGCCAGGCGTCGGGCACCAGGTGCGGACGCGGGTGTTGGCGCCCGGCTGCTCCAGATAGATCGCCGCCTTGCAGCCCTTCTTGAACTTCTTGGCGTTCTTGGGCTTCCACGTCTCGTGCGTGCCCCAGCCCAGTTCCGCCGGCTGCAGGCCCTCGGAGACGAAGCCCTCGACCGACCAGGTGTTCCAGAACACGTTCATCGGCTTGGGGTTCTTGGTGCGCTGGGTGTCGCGCTCGGCGATGTGGATGCCCTTGACGCCGGCCTTCTTCATCAACGCTGCCCAGCCGTCGCGGTCCTGCTGCGCAGGCTCCTCGAATTCGAGGCCGAGATCGTTGGCGAGGTTGACCAGCGCCTGCTTGACGAACCACGAGACCATGCCCGGGTTGGCGCCGCAGGTGGAAACGGCGGTCGGACCGCCGGGGTGCTTGCGCCTTTCGGCGAGCAGGGTTTCGCGCAGGGCGTAGTTGGTGCGCTCGCTATTGTCGGCGCTGTTGTCGAAGTAGAAACCGAGCCAGGGCTCGATGACGGTGTCGACATAGAGCGCGCCAAGCTTGCGGCTGAGATGCATGAGGTCGACCGAGCCGGTATCGACCGACAGGTTGACGCAGAAGCCCTGGCCGCCGCCGTTGGTCAGCAGGGGCGTCAGCAGCTCCTTGTAATTGTCCTTGGTTACCGCCTCCTGGATGAATTTGATGCCACGCTCATCCGCGAGTTTTCGGTTTTCGTCGCTGGGATCGATAATCACCATCCGCGACTTGTCGAATTTGAAATGGCGTTCGATGAGGGGGAGCGTTCCACGACCGATCGAGCCGAAGCCGATCATCACAACAGGACCAGTAATCTCACCGTAGACGGACCATTTTTCATTCGCCATTTTTTATGGCACTCCTTCTCACACTAAAAGAGCCGGGCCACGATTGACCCGGCTTCAACGCCTAAACCATACATGCTTATGGCAATAAAGCGAATCCGCTTCCTAGATGCTGTAGGAACCGGACGTTATGCCGCTATTGTTAGCCGGCTGGAGCCATGCCGTTGAGGAAGCCAACCAGCCTGTCACGATCGGCGGAGAGGCCCTTGTAGTCGAGCTGGTCGCGGTCGAGGCTCATCAGCTGATCGGTGAAGGAGGCGGCCAGCCGGGCGCGGTCCTCATGACGCGCAAGCACCGCCAGCGGATCGAGATAGATGCGGATGGTGAACAGGATGTCGCCCGACACCGGCAGCTTTCGCAGCGTCTGCCGCTCGACCCGGATGAAGGCGCGTCCCGCAGCGTCGGCATCGGCAAAGGTCGAGTGCGTCTCGGCCGAACGCGCGATGCGCTGGCGGTCGGAGAGTGGATGGTAGAGATCGCCATTGGCCTGGATCGACCAGTTGAAGCGCTCGACCAGCACGGCAAGCTTGTCGAACATGCGGGCGATCAGTTCGGCCATGCGCGTGCCGGGGCCGAAGCCGGGCACCGGGCCGTGGATGTGGTGGATCGGCAGGCCGAATTTTTCGGTCAGCTTCCACGACGAGGGGAAACACAGCGATCCGGCGGCCAGCCGCCAGCCGTCCTCGCCCTGCCGCATCAGGATCAGGTCTTCCTGCACCAGCTTCGAGGCGGCGATCAGGGGATTGTCGCCGGGATTGGCGATGTCGATGGCGCGATCCATGCCGGCGATGAGGCAGCGCTCGCCTTCGAGGCGATAGGTCTGGGGGAAGCGCTCGGTCAGATGCGCGACCAGCAAGTCCAGCACCTCCTGCTGGGCCGCCCGCGTTTCCGGCTCGGCGACGAACACCTTGTCGGGCACTTCGGTGTAAAGCCTGTCCTTCTCGGCCAGATAAGCGCCGAGATGGCCGTCAAGCTCGATCCAGTCGCGCGGCTCCGCCTGCTTCAGGCCGATGGCGAAGGGTTTTGATGTGCCGTCATAGGGCGTGTGCGTAACTACAGCGGTCATCCGAACCTGTCGCTTCCTGAGGTTGGGATGACTTAGCCTTTGCCTCGCATGCCGGCAATCTCAGCTCATTGGACCAGTCTGGCGGCAATGAGCCCGCGCAGCGAGTTGCCTACGAAGATCTTCGACGCGCTGGCGATATCGTCGATGGTCAGATTGGCCTCCACTGCCTCGCCTTTCTCGATCAGCTCTCCGCGCAGCACGCCGGCGAGAAGGCCGCAGGTAAGCGCTGGGGTCCTGAGCGGGGCGCCGTTGCCCATATCGAGGAAGAGGCTGGTGATCGTGCCTTCGCAGACCTGCGCTGCCTCATTGAGCAGGATCACTTCGTCGGCCGCATCGCGGGCAAACTCGGCGCGGGCGGCGTCATAGGCCTGCCGGCGCGTGGTCTTGTGGCGCAGGAGCGTGTCGGTCGAGGCAAGCCGGGGTGTGGCGATGCACAGGATCCACAGCGTGTCGGGCGACAGCGGCGCGAAGGCCTGCGTGGTCACACCGACCTTGCCGTCTTGGGAGAGGGCGAGGCGAACCCTGAGCGGCGTGTCGCCGGTGGCGGCCTTCGCCAAAGCCCGCCTGACGGCCGTAAGGTCGAAGGCGAAGCCGAGTACCTCCGCCGAGGCGGCGAGCCGGGCGAGATGGCGGTCGCCGCGCAGGAAGCCGCTTTCGGGCTCCCAGCGCAGTGTCTCGATCAGCTCGAAGCCGGCACCGAGCCGGTCGCGAAGCGTGCTTTCAGAAGACATTCCGCATACTCCGCTTCTGCCGTCGAATCGAACACCACGCCGCCGCCGACATTGTAGACGGCCTCGCCATCGGGGAAGAGCGTGATGGTGCGGATCGCCACGTTGAAGCGCATGGTGCCGCCGGGCGCGATCCAGCCGATGGAGCCGCAATAGACGTCGCGCGGCGTGCCTTCGAGATCGTGGAGGATTTCCATGGCACGGATCTTCGGCGCACCTGTTATCGAGCCGCAGGGGAAAAGGGCAGCGAAGATGCGCTCGATGGAAAGGCTTGGCAGGAGCTTGGCCCTGACGGTGCTGACCATCTGGTGCACGGTCGGATAGCTCTCGATGCGGAACAACTCGGGCACGTCGAGCGAACCGACCTCGCTGATCAACGAAATGTCGTTGCGCAAAAGGTCGACGATCATGCGGTTTTCCGCCTGGTTCTTCTCGTCGTTGCGCAGAAACTCCCTGAGTGCAGCATCCTCTTCTGATGTCTTGCCGCGCGGGGCTGTGCCCTTCATCGGATGGGTCTCGATCCAGCCTTCGCCGTCGATCTCGAAGAACAGTTCGGGCGAACGCGACAGCACGACCGGGCCGCCGAGCGAGACGAGCGAGCCGTATTTCACCGGCTGGCGCGCAATCAGCGCGTCGAAGGCATCAAGCGGCGTGCCGGTCCATTGCGCCTGTACGGGGAAGGTGAGATTGGCCTGGTAGCAGTCGCCCTGGCGAATGTGCTGGTGGAGCCGCTTGAAGCGGCGTTCGTAGTCTGCCTCGGACCATGTGGCGCGAGCGTCGAAGATCGGCCCGTTGGTTGCTGGCCCTGGTGCAGGCGGACGCATGCGGTCCGACGGCTGGTCGAATACGCCCAGGCAGATCAGCGGCGTGCGCCGCCCCTCTGGCAACAGCGGCCGGAGCTTCGGCTCGAGCAGGTAGCCTGCCTCATAGGCGAAGTAGCCGGCGAGCCACTTGCCGCTGTCATGCGCGGCCTGGGCAGCCGCGAGCGCGGTAAAGAAGTCGTCGGCGCCGTGCGCAACGATGGTTTCGCGCGGTGCCTCGAACAGCACTTCCTGGCCGGCGCGATCATCCCGGAACAGGACGAAGGGTGAAGTAAGATCTGCCATGATTTCAGGAGGCGAAGCGCCGTCTCAGTCCAGCGCTTCCAGTTCATCGATGAGGCCGCTGATGACGGCAAGGCCCTTCTGCCAGAAGGCGGGGTCGGTGGCATCCAGCCCGAATGGCTTCAGCAGCTCGGAATGGTGCTTGGTGCCGCCGGCGCGCAGCATCTCGAAATACTTGTCCTGGAAGCCACGCTCGGCGTTTTGGTAGACCGCAAACAGCGAGTTCACCAGGCAGTCGCCGAAGGCGTAGGCATAGACGTAGAAGGGCGAGTGGATGAAGTGCGGGATGTAGGTCCAGAACACTTCGTAGCCTTCGCGCAGCTTGATCGCCGGCCCCAGGCTTTCGGCCTGCACCTCGAGCCAGAACTGGCCGAGCTGGTCTGATGTCAGCTCGCCGTTCTTGCGTTCCGAATGCACCTTGCGCTCGAATTCATAGAAGGCGATCTGGCGCACGACCGTGTTGATCATGTCCTCGACCTTCTGCGCCAGCATCGCCTTGCGCTCGCGCTTGTCGGTGGTGCGGTCGAGCAGCGAGCGGAAGGTCAGCATCTCGCCGAAGACGCTTGCCGTCTCAGCCAGCGTCAGCGGCGTCGAGGCCATGAGCGCGCCCTGGCCGGCAGCCAGCACCTGGTGCACGCCGTGGCCGAGCTCATGGGCTAGGGTCATGACGTCGCGCGGCTTACCCATGTAGTTGAGCAGCACGTAAGGGTGCGCCGACGGCACTGTCGGATGGGCAAAGGCGCCCGGCGCCTTGCCGGGACGTACGGGGGCGTCGATCCAGCGGCGGTCGAAGAAGTCGCGGGCGATGTTGGCCATCTCCGGCGAGAAGTTGCCATAGGCGGTCAGCACCGTGTCGCGAGCCTCGCTCCAGCCGATGGTCGCCTGTGGCGTCTCGGGCAGGGGGGCGTTGCGGTCCCAGTGGTTCATCGCGTCCATGCCGAGCCACTTGGCCTTCATCGCATAGTAGCGGTGCGACAGGCGCGGATAGGCCTCGCGCACCGAGGCGGCAAGGGCGTCGACCACCTCGCGTTCGACGCGGTTGGCGAGGTGGCGTGAATCGGCGATGTCCTCGAAGCCGCGCCAGCGGTCGGAGATTTCCTTGTCCTTGGCCAGCGTGTTGGTGATCAGCGTGAAGACGCGCAGGTTCTTGCGGAAGGTCGCAGCGAGCGCCTCGGAGGCCGCGCGGCGCACCTCGCCATCAGGATCCTGCAGCTTGTTCAGCGCCGGCTCCAGCGTCAGCTCCTCGCCGCCGACATCGAAGCGCAGCTCGGTCATCGTCTCGTCGAACAGCCGGTTCCACGAACCGCGGCCGGTGATCGACTTCTCGTGGAACAGTTGCTCGACGCGGTCCTCGAGCTGGTAGGGCTTGTCCTTCCTGAGATCGAGCACCCAGGGTCGGTAATGGCCAAAAGCCGGATCGGCATCGAGTGCCGAAAGGATCAGCGCGTCGTCGACCAGGTTCAGCTCGAGGGCGAAGAACAGAAGATGCGCGCTGGCATCGGTCATCTTCTCCTGGATATCGCCGTAGAGCTTGGCACGCTTGGGGTCGGAGGTGTCGCCGGCATAGACCAGCCCGGCGTAGGAGACGACCCGGCCGACCAGTTCTTCAAGCGCTTCGTAGGTCTGCATGGCTTCGCCGAGCTTGCCTGCAGCGCCGCGCCCGGCCTCGACAGCGAGCGTGCCCTTCCAGCGCGCCTCGAAGGCAACGGCATCGGCCGAAGCCTTTTCCAGATCGCGCGCCAGTTCAGGCGCATCCATGCCGGCATAGAGGTCGGCGAGGTCCCATTCGGGCAAGTCACCAAGCCCGGCCGCGGCCCCTGCGGCAGCGGTGGCCTGCATCTCCTGCCCGGAATTCCAACGCATCGCGCTTCCCTTTCACTTCCCAGCCGTCGACTCAAATCTAGTGCATGGCCCGGAAAATCGGAATCGATTTTCAGAAGGAACCATGCACCACCTTAAAGTCCCGGAGCATCCTTTGCGCGTCCAAAAAGGACGCTCTGCGCCGTAAGGGATTCGTTCACCGGCTTTTTTGAAACCTTATTTAGGACCCTGTGCCAGGATGATCCACATCCAAACGGTATCAACGGGCGTATTCCGGACATTCATGGCAGGTTCGATTCTCATAGTCGATGATGATCCCGTACAGCGACGCCTCGTCGACGCAGCGGTGACCAAGTTCGGTCATTCCGCAATCGCCGCCGATGGCGGGGAGGCGGCGCTGCAGGTGCTCGACGGTCCGCGTGGCGGCGACATCGGCGTCATCATCCTCGACCTGTCCATGCCCGGCCTCGACGGCATCGGCGTTCTCAAGGCAATGCGCGAGCGCGGCATCGACGTTCCGGTTATCGTCCAGACTGCGCAGGGCGGCATCGACACGGTGGTGTCGGCGATGCGCAACGGCGCCTTCGACTTCGTGGTCAAGCCGGCATCGCCGGACAAGTTGCAGGCAGCCATCACCAATGCGCTGAAAGTCGAAGCGGTCGAGGACACCGTGCGGCGCACGGTGCGCCGTGGCAGCGGACTTTTGACCTTCCGGGATCTCGTTACGCGCAGTCCAGCGATGGACCGCGTGATCCGGCTCGGTCAGAAAGCGGCGGCCTCGAACATCCCGATCCTGATCGAGGGGGAGTCAGGCGTCGGCAAGGAACTGGTGGCGCGCGCCATCCAGGGGTCCGGCGAGCGCCGTTCGAAGCCGTTCGTCACCGTCAATTGCGGCGCCATTCCCGACAATCTGGTCGAAAGCATCCTGTTCGGCCATGAAAAGGGTTCGTTCACCGGCGCGACCGAAAAACACACCGGCAAGTTCGTCGAAGCCAACAATGGCACGCTGTTTCTCGACGAGATCGGCGACCTGCCTCTCGACGTGCAGGTCAAGCTGCTCCGGGCCGTGCAGGAAGGCGAGGTCGATCCGGTGGGCGGCCGCTCTACGGTCAAGATCGACATCCGACTGATCTCGGCGACGCATCGCAACCTTCTGCAGCAGGTCAAGGACGGCAAGTTCCGCGAAGACCTGTTCTACCGCCTCAACGTCTATCCCATCTTCGTGCCGCCGCTGCGTGAGCGCCGCGACGACATTCCGCTGCTCGTCGGCCATTTCATCTCGCGTGTCGCACCTGCGAGTCCACGCGGCCGGGTGCCGGCGATCTCGGAGAATGCGCTGGCGCTGCTTCAGTCATATGACTGGCCGGGCAACATCCGACAGTTGGAAAATGCGGTGTTCCGCGCCTGCGTCCTGTCGGAAGGCGACGTACTGACCGAAGACGAGTTTCCGCAGATCCGGGCGCAGGTCGAAGGTGTTGTCGATCTCGGCGGTACGGACAGGGTTTTGCCGGCTGCACCAGCAAAAGCTGACGGCGCCGCGGCTCAGGCAGCCCCGTCCGCTGTCGAGAAGGCGAGGCCGGGTACGCTTCGGGCGCTCGACGAGCGCGGCAATGTGCGGACGCTGGCCGATGTCGAGTTCGAGATGATCCGGCTCGCCATCGAGCACTATAACGGCCAGATGAGCGAGGTCGCGCGGCGACTGGGAATCGGTCGCTCGACGCTGTACCGTAAGCTTAAGGAATATGGAATCGATCCGGATACGGGTCGCGCCGAACGGCTTGCGTCCTGACGCGATTTTTCCGGTTTGTTCCGAATTAAAGCTTGCGTGTCGCTTGCGTGCCGCATTGCCTGCGGCGCGAGGCCCTTTTCTTTAGCGTTATTTTAGCTCTATAAACCAGCGGTTTACCAAGAAATGCGGCGATTCCATTTTGCTGGGATATCGCCACGGTGTTACCGCATTTCGCCTTCAATAAGCAGTGATTAACCATTAGGATCGATATTCGGACGCGAATCCAACAGCGTGTCCGGGCTTCAAATCCGGGGACAGATGGCAGCCTAACAGGGCCTTTTGATTTGAATAGGATCGAGAACACCGAAGGGCGTCACTCGAAATCGAATGCATGGCAAAAGTGGCTTACAGCCGCGATGCTGAGTTTTGGTTTCCTGACAGCTTCCCAGGCCACGGCCTCCGCCGAGACGCGGACACTCAAGCTTTTTTACACCCACACGGGTGAAAAGGCTGAGATCACGTTCAAGCGTAATGGCAAGTACGATCCGGCCGGCCTCAAGAAGCTCAATCAGTTCCTGCGCGACTGGCGTCGCAACGAGCCGACCAGGATGGATCCGCGTCTGTTCGACGTGGTCTGGGAGGCTTATCGTTCGGTCGGCGCCACCGACTACATCTACATCGTTTCCGCCTATCGCTCGCCGGCAACCAACTCGATGCTGCGCAGCCGCTCGGCCGGCGTGGCTGAGAAGAGCCAGCACATGCTGGGCAAGGCCATGGACTTCTTCATTCCCGGCGTGCCGCTGAAGAAGCTGCGCGACGCCGGCCTGCGCGTGCAGGCAGGCGGCGTCGGCTACTACCCGCGTTCGGGCTCGCCCTTCGTCCATATGGACGTGGGCAATGTGCGCCACTGGCCGCGCATGAGCCGCCAGGAACTGGTCTCCGTCTTCCCGAACGGCAAGACGCTGCACGTGCCGTCCGACGGCAAGCCGCTGCCCGGCTTCGAGCAGGCGCTTGCTTCCTACCAGGCCCGCAAGTCGAGCGGCGACCTGGTGCTCGCCAGTGCAGCTCCTGCCAAGCGCAGCGGCGGCCTGTTTGCAGCGCTCTTCGGCGGTGGTGCCGACGAGGACGAGGACAACGGCGATACCGCGGCGGCTCCGGCCCCGAAGACCAGGGCTCCGGCCACGCAGGTGGCGTCCGCGCAGCCGGCCAAGCCGCTTCCGGGCATTGCCATCGTCGCGCCTGAAAACGCCCAGCGTGCCGAACTGCCGCAAATGGCTGACCAGGCACCGGCGCAGGACGCGCCTGAGACCATCATCGCCGCCTTGCCGTCGCGCAGCGTGCCGCTACCGCTCAGCGCACCGCGGCCGCAGGCCGAAGTGTCGACGGAAGTTGCCATGGCAGCGCCCGAGAACGTGCCGTTCGGCGCAGCCTCGGCACCGCTCGACGCTCAGGCAGGCCCGGTCGAACAGCAGATCGCAGCCAATGTGCCGCTGCCGAGCTGGCGTCCGAACTACACGCCGCCGGCCGAGCTCAAGCCCGCAGCCGAAGGCGGCGTACTGATGGCACTGGCAAGCGACGATGCTCCGGCCATGGCGGCCGATGCCAAGATGCCGCTGCCGTCCTCCCGTCCGCAGGGCATGTCGGTCGAGGCAGCACTTGCCGCCGCCAACGACATCCCGACCGAGGACGACACCGCACAGGGCGAATATTCGGTCGCGGCCCTGTCCGAGGCCCAGCCTGAGCCGCGTTCGGTGTTCAACGAGCCGGCGCCTGCTGCTGCTCCGGCTGCCGTGATGACGTCCGCGCCCGCCGCTGACGCGGTTGGCACCTCGGCCAAGACGACGCGCAAGGCATCGCGCCCTGTCGCCCAGGAAGCCAAGCCCGAACCGAAGCCGGTCGTGGTTGCCGCCGCCCCCGATGCCGCCCGCTGGGCGCTGCGCAGCGGCGAGCAGGTGGTGACGGTGACGACCAACACAAAGGCTCCGGGCTTTGCCTACAATCTGGTCCGCACTGCGCCGAAGGAAGTCTATACGGCTGGCTTCCAGCAGGGCAACGACCAGGCGAGCGCCGCCCATCGCTTCACCGGCAACGCCGTGAAGTTCCTCTCGGTGGCCCGCTTCCCGACCAACTGATCCGACGTTCCGGACACGCATGAAAAAGCCGCGCTGGATGCAGCGCGGCTTTTTCGTCTGGAACGTCCCGGTCTCCATTCCCAACGGGAGGAGAGGGGCTGGCCTCAGTTCTTGCGCAGCGTGTTCGCCTCGGCGGCAAGCGCCTCGATGCCGGCCCAATCACCTGCCTTGACCATGTCATCGGGGGCAACCCAGGAGCCGCCGACGCAGACGACGTTGGGCAGGCTGAGATAATCCCTGGCGTTCTTGGCCGAGATGCCGCCGGTGGGGCAGAACTTCACGTCCGATATCGGCGAGGACAGCGCCTTCAAGAAAGGCGCGCCGCCGGCCTGCTCTGCCGGGAAGAATTTCAGGAAATCGAGGCCGGCCTCAAGTGCACCCATGATCTCGCCGGGAGTGATGGTGCCTGGCAGCAGCGGCACGTCGCTCGGCGCTGCGGCCGCGATCAGCTCGCGGGTCAGGCCTGGGCTGACAATGAATTTCGAACCCGCCGCAACAGCCTCGTCGAACTGGCGGGCGTTGAGGATGGTGCCGGCGCCGACGATGCAGTCCTCGACTTCGGCGGCGACGCGGCGGATGCATTCCAGCGCCCCGGGGGTACGCAGCGTGATCTCAATGGCCCTCAGGCCGCCGCGGGCCAGGGCACGCGCCAGTGGAACGGCGTCGTCCACACGGTCGATCTTCAGCACCGGGATGACCGGCTGGCCATCCAGCAGCGAAAGCAGTTTCTGGGTCTTGCTGGTCATGGCAGTCTACCTCTGTGGATTTTTCAACCGATTTAACAGACGTGTTCCGACGAGTCCACGAGCACCGTAAGCGACACGATGATGCGGGCCGTATCAGCCGAAGAGCCAGGTGCGCAGCTTCGACCAGAGACCTCCGCCTTCGCCGCCCAGCGCCTTGCGGATGGCAGCCTGTGTGCGCTCGCCAGCGATGCCGTCAGCCGTTAATCCATGGTCCGTCTGGAATCTCTTGACCGCTGCTCCGGTTCCCGGGCCGAAGATGCCGTCGGTGTCGACGGGGTAGCCGAGCATCACCAGCGCCTCCTGCAACTCGGTGACGAGCTCGCCGCGCGAACCGACATTCATGGTCTGGTCGCCGGGGGCGGGACCGTCGATCTGCCGCCGATACGCCTCGGCCAGCTTCACATGGTAGTTGTTCTTGCGGAAGCCGGGGCCGTTGTAGCCGTGACCGACGGCCTCCCAGTCGTGTCCGTTCAGTGCGTCCGTCAGCCCGGCCTTGTCGAGGTAACGCGCCATCAGCCGGGCCTGGCCCGCCGCGCCCGAGCGCGCCTCGGTCACCAATGCGTCGACATCGGCAAAACCCAGCCATTGCCAGTGCGCGCCCATCACCTGGCCGAGACCCCAGGAGGTCGATTCATAGGCGGCACCGTGATCGATGGAAGCGGCCCGGCCGAGCAATTGCCAGCGCGCCGCCTGTCCACGCGGATTGGCGATATCGCCTGCGTTGGGAGAGGCGAGGCCGGCGGCGCGGGCGTGATCCTGCTTGTCACCGGTAAGGCGCCGGTCGAAATAGTGGCCCTCGAAGCGGATCAGCGGCTCGTTGCGACCTTCGACCTTGGCAAAGACCTGGCCGGCGCTCTCGATCTCGGCAATGGCGAGCAGCGCCGCCGGCTCGAGCCCGAATTCCTTCGCCGCCTTTTCGATTTCCGCCGCCGTCTGCCTGCTGAACATGCGCCTTGCCTCCGTTGAGCCACTGCCATTCGGCCCGGTTTTGGCAGGCGTGGAAAAGCAGCGTGGCAATTTTTGCGGTCCGGCCATCCAGCGCGTGCGGAGCCGAATCATCAAGCGATTGTAATCCTTTCACTTTCCGTCTTGCGTTGAAAAAAGCGAGGCAAGGCGCTAGTGCCTGCCGCCATGACCCTTTCCACGCCCGCCCCGCTTTTTCGCGTCGCCGCCCTCTACCGCTTCTGCCGGCTGGAGCGCTACGAGACGCTGCGCCAGCCGCTTGCCGCCTTCTGCTGCGCGCGCGGCATCAAGGGCACGCTGCTGCTGGCGTCGGAAGGCATCAACGGCACGGTTGCCGGCACCGAAGGCGCGATCGGGGAACTGATCGCCTTTCTCAACGAGCAGCCGGAATTCGTCGGGCTCGACGTCAAGTATTCGAGTGCGGCCGAGATGCCGTTCCATCGCATGAAGGTGCGGCTCAAGACCGAGATCGTCACCATGGGCGTCGAGGGCATCGACCCGCTCGGCAGCGTCGGCGCCTATGTCGCCGCTGCCGACTGGAACGCGCTGATCTCCGACCCCGGTACCATCGTGATCGACACGCGCAACGACTATGAGGTGTCGATTGGTACCTTTGCCGGTGCCGTCGACCCGCAGACAAAGAGTTTTCGCGAGTTTCCAGCCTGGGTGGAGGGGCATCGCGGCGAGCTCGAAGGCAAGAAGGTGGCGATGTTCTGTACCGGCGGCATCCGCTGCGAGAAGGCGACGGCCTATGTGAAGTCACTCGGCATCGACGACGTGTTCCATCTCAAAGGCGGCATCCTTCGCTATCTCGAGGATGTGCCTGCCGAAGACAGCCTGTGGGAAGGCGAGTGCTTCGTCTTCGACGAGCGCGTGTCGGTGTCCCATGGCCTGGCAGAAGGCGAGGCGGAACTGTGCCGTGCCTGCCGCCATCCGCTGAAGCCCGAGGAACTGCTGTCGCCGAAGTTCCAGGCCGGCGTGTCCTGCCCGCATTGTTTCGAGGCGCGCAGTGACGAGGACCGCGCCCGCTATGCCGAGCGCCACAAGCAAGTAGAACTTGCAGAGAAACGCGGTCAGGGCCGCCACATCGGCAGTTGACCTGGAGCATCGTGCCCCGACGCTCGCCAATTCGGCCGGCGTCATTGTAATGTCGCGATCGTCCGCCTACCTCAACGCGACAGTCACAACCGGAGGCACATATGTTCGACCCTAAGAAGCTGCTCGACGATCTTCTCGGCTCCAAGATTCCCGGCACCGACTCCACCGTGCGCGACAAGGCCGGGCAGGCGACCCAGCTTGCCAAGGACAATCCGCTGGCCGCAGGCGCGCTGGTCGCCGTGCTGCTCGGAACCGGTGCCGGCCGTCAGGTCACTGGCACCGCGCTGAAGGTCGGCGGGCTGGCTGCCATAGGCGGGCTCGCCTACAAGGCCTACCAGAATTACAAGGCCGGCAATGCTCCCGAGCAGACCGCTGCCGCACCCGATGCCGAGCCGCAGCTTCTGCCGCCGCCGTCCAACGATTCTTTCCATCCCTCACAGGCACCGCAGGGCGAGACCGAGTTCGCGCTGACGCTGATCCGCGCCATGATTGCCGCCGCCAAGGCTGACGGCCATATCGACGAAGACGAGCGCAAGAAGATCGGCGACAAGCTCAGCCTTTCGGGCATCGGCTCCGATGCCGAGCAGTTCCTGATGCAAGAACTCAATTCGCCGCTCGATCTCGACGCCATCGTCGCTGCCGCCCAGACCGAGGCGCAGAAGGTCGAGCTCTACACGGCCTCGCGTCTTGCCATCGATCCCGACACCCGCGCCGAGCGCGGCTATCTCGATCTGCTCGCCGGCCGCCTGCAGTTGCCGGACGCGCTGGTCGACCACATCGAGGCGACGGTTTCGAGCGTCAAGGTGCCTGCTGCACCGGCCGCACCCAGCGCCAACCCGAGCGTCAATCCGCGCTGGTAGGCGCTTCAGGGGTGCGCCGGAATGTCCTTAGAAGGCGATTTTTCGCGTTAAGGATTTGTTAACCGAGCAGGCGCATCCTTTTCTTACTCGGATCGGCTCTCCTCCTCCCAAGCACGGTTCGATGAAAAACTGGGCGGTCGCCAATGACCGCCCTTTTTCTGTGAGCGACAAACTGCTCCAGTTCCCATTCCCAGCATATGGTCTTTCTCGGCCAAACTGGTTTGCTTCCGGCGGCGCGCTAAATTACTGACATCGTGACGGTCGTCGGGCCGGATGCGGGCAGGGGAGAAGGCAGCCATGTCGAGCAACAGGGTCGCGGTGATCACCGGCGCGGGCAAGGGCATCGGCAAGGCGGTGGCTACTGCATTGCTCCGCGATGGCTGGAACACCGTGTTCTGCGGCCGCAACCGGCGCGCGCTCGACGACGCCATAACGGATGCCGGCAAGACCGACGCACGCGCGCTTGCGGTGGTCTGCGACGTGACCAAGCCTGATCAGGTCGACGACATGTTCGAGACCATCACCGAAGCCTTCGGCCGCGTCGACCTGCTCTTCAACAATGCCGGCATGGGCTACAAGGCTTCGACCATCGACGAGATCCCGGTCGAGGCCTGGAACGAGGTGGTGGCGGTCAATCTCACCGGTTCGTTCCTTTGCTCGAGAGCTGCATTCGCAGCGATGCGGCGGCAGGAGCCTATGGGCGGACGCATCATCAACAACGGGTCGGTCTCGGCCCATGCCCCGCGCCCCGGCTCGGTGCCCTACACCGCGACCAAGCATGCGATCACCGGCCTGACCAAGACGTTGGCGCTCGACGGCCGTCCCTTCGACATCGCCTGCGGCCAGATCGACATCGGCAATGCGCTGACCGAAATGGCTGTGCCGATGACCGTCGGCGTCCAGCAGGCCGACGGCTCGATCGCGGCGGAAGCGGTGATGGACGTTGCCCGCGTCGCCGAGGCCGTGGTCTACATGGCCGGTCTGCCGCTCGACGCCAATGTGCTGTTCATGACGGTCATGGCGACGAAGATGCCGTATGTCGGGCGGGGGTGAACAACTTCAGAGAGTCTGTCGTTCGTCCTTAACCTCTAGGTAGCGGTTTTCATGCCTAATCCCCCGGTCGATCACGGAGGTTGGGATGAGCTGGCAGTTCTCAGATCTTATCGATCTGAAGGCGCTCCTTGTCATTGCGCTCATCTTCATACCGCTTGAGGCGTTGATCCCGCACCGTCACGAGCAGAAGACGTTGCGCAGCCATTGGCTGAACGACGCCTTCTACATGTTTTTCAACGGCATTTTGATCAAGGCCGGCCTGCTCGTCGTGGTCGGTGGAGCGCTCATCCTGATCGGATATCTGATCCCGGACAGTGTCGGCCAACTGGTCCAGTCGCAGCCGGTATGGCTGCAGGCGATCGAGGTGATCGTTGTCGCCGACATCGGCTTCTACCTGGCGCACCGCGCCTTTCACGCATTCCCCTTCCTGTGGCGGTTCCACGCGGTCCACCACAGCATCGAGGAGATGGACTGGCTGGCGGCGCATCGGGTGCACCCGATCGACCAGGTGTTGACCAAGTCTGCGTCCTACCTGCCTATCTTCGCGCTTGGCTTCTCACCGGCGGCCATCGGCATCTATGTGCTGATCTATCAATGGCAGGCGCTGCTGATTCATTCCAATGTGCGGATCAATTTCGGCCCGCTCAGATGGATCGTGGCGTCGCCGCAGTTCCATCACTGGCACCATGCCAACGAGCGGCAGGCCTATGACAAGAACTTCTCAGGACAGTTGTCCTTCCTGGATGCCATCGGCGGCACGCTCTACATGCCTGACAGGATGCCGTCCAAATATGG
The DNA here is from genome assembly GCF_026521175.1 of Aminobacter sp. MET-1. Lineage (NCBI taxonomy): Bacteria > Pseudomonadati > Pseudomonadota > Alphaproteobacteria > Hyphomicrobiales > Phyllobacteriaceae > Aminobacter > Aminobacter sp. MET-1. Next base: position 102,658 of record NZ_JAMSHL010000007.1, read on the forward strand.
AACCAACGACGCGGTTCCGACAGTCTATCACGAACAGCTCGCCTATCCGTTCGTTGCGAACAGGCCGCGGCCGAAGGGCCTCGCCTCAGCCGTTGGAGACAACAAGCAATGACCAGTCGTCTGGAAGACCTGCTTGGCAAGAGCCTGATGATCGCGATTTTTCTCTATCTGGCGATCAAGCAGGCGCACACCATCGTTCAGACTGTCCTGCTTCGCGACCAGATCGATCTCTGGCCATTCCTGCTCGCAAGCCGGATTTCAGGTTTGGCTTTTCTGACGCTGATCGTCTTTCTGACGGTCATACGTCGCGCGCCGAAGAATGTATCGGCAGGCATAGAGCCAAGGGTTACGGCCATCGCAGGCACCTTCTGCCTGATGTTCCTCGCCGTGGTGCCGACAGGCGATCCGGCGCCGGAAATCATGATCGCCGCCGCCTGCCTCGCTACGCTCGGCACGATTTTGTCGATCTGGTGTGCGATCCATCTTGGCCGCTCGTTCTCGATCATGGCCGCGGCACGCCATCTGGTGGTGCAGGGACCCTATTCAATCGTCCGGCATCCGCTCTACGCTGCCGAGGCAGTGGCATCGCTGGGAGCAGCCCTCGGCGGCTGGTCCGTCTGGTCGGCACTGCTCTTTGCGGCCTGGTGTGGACTGCAATATCGCCGCATTCTGAATGAAGAAGCGATCCTGCGCGCAACCTTCCCGGAGTATGACGACTATGCCCGCCAGGTTCCGCGGATCATTCCGGGACTGGCGGCCTATCGATCCGGAAAACTCACTGCCTAGCCAGGAGCGGCGGCGAGGCTGCTGCCGTTACCTCGCCAGAAACGCTTCGATCCGGTCCAGCGCGCGCAGGATGTTCTCCTCCGAATTGGCGTAGGAGAGCCTGATGTAGCCTTCGCCGAGGATGCCGAAGTCGGGGCCGCCGATCAGCGCCACGCCGGCTTCCTCGAGCAGCGCCGACGCCAGCTCCTTGGCCTGCCAGCCGGTCCCTTCGATGTTGGGGAAGGCATAGAAAGCTCCCTTGGGCGTAATGCAGGAAATGCCGTCGATGGCGTTGAGCCCTGCGACGACGATCTTCCGCCTGGCGTCGAAGGCGCGCATCATCGCGCCGACGTCGTCCTGCGGTCCGTCTATGGCGGCGATGCCGGCATATTGGCTCGGCGCGTTGACGCAGGACCAGCAATTGACCGCAAGCTTGCGCACCTTGTCGTAGAGCCGGCCACTTTCGGGCCCGTTTGGCCAGATCGACCAGCCCATGCGCCAGCCGGTCATCGCCCAGGTCTTGGACCAGCCATTGAGCACGATCAGCCGGTCGCGGATTTCGGGGAAAGCAAGCAGCGAGGTGTGGCGCTCGCCGTCATACGTCATGACGTCGTAGATCTCGTCCGACATGATCGCGACGTGAGGGTGGGCTTCCAGTCCCCTGGCCAGCTTTTCGATCTCCTGGCACGGGGTTACGCCGCCGGTCGGATTGGCGGGTGAATTGAGGATCAGAAGCCGCGTCCTGGGTGTGATCAGCGACAGCGTTTCCTCGGCCGAGAAGGCAAAACCATTGGCCTCGCGCATCGGCACCGGCACCGGCGTTGCCCCGGTGAACTCGATCATCGACCGGTAGATGGGGAAGCCCGGATCGGGATAGAGGATTTCGGTGCCTGGTTCGCCGAACATCAGGATGGCGGCGAACATGGTCGGCTTGCCGCCGGGCATGATCATGACGCTTTCGGGCGACACTTCGACGCCAGTGGTGGCCAGCGTTCGCCGCACGACGGCTTCGCGCGTCACCAGCAGGCCGTTGGCAGGTGTGTAGCCATGGTGACCATCGCGCAGCGCCTTGATCGCCGCCTCGACGATGTGCTCGGGCGTGCGGAAGTCGGGCTGGCCAATGCCGAGATTGACGATGTCGCGGCCCTGATGGGCAAGGGCCGTCGCACGCGCGAGTACGGCGAAGGCGTTCTCTTCGCCGAGGCGGTCGAAGGCGGCAATCGTTTGGAGCATTGCGGGCATCCGTCTGGTTCTGTCGATGTCTTTGGATTCTTGCGAGAGTGAGGCCCGAGATGTCAAACACATTGGAGGAATTCTTGTCCGGGAACCTTGAGGATTGGAAGCCACGGCCGCGCCCCGAGCGCGTTGCCCTTGATGGCCGCTATGTCCGGCTGGAGCCGCTGGATGCGGCAAAGCACGGCGAACGGCTGTTCGAGATGGCGACGGCCGAGGACGCAGAGGGCCGCTTCCGCTGGCTGTTCGACACGAAACCCGGCACGCGGGCCGATTTCCAGCCCTGGCTCGACAAGTCGGCGGCAAGCGAAGACCCGCTGTTCTTCGTCGTCATCGACAAGGCGAGCGGCAAGATGGCCGGCCGCCAGACACTGATGCGCATCGATCCGGCTCATGGCGCCATCGAGATCGGCAACATCTACTGGAGCGACATCGTCGCGCGAAAACCCGCTGCGACCGAAGCGCAGTTCCTGTTCGCCCGTTACATCTTCGACCTCGGCTATCGACGCTACGAATGGAAGTGCAACAACCGCAACGAGCCTTCCAAGCGTGCCGCCGAGCGTTTCGGCTTCAAATTCGAAGGCATTTTCCGTCAGCATATGGTTGCCAAGGGCGAGAACCGCGACACCGCCTGGTATTCGATCATCGACACGGAGTGGCCGGCACTCAAGCAGGCCTATGAAGCCTGGCTCGATCCCGCCAACTTCGATGCGGCAGGCCAGCAGAAACGCCGGCTCGAAGATTATCGCGCCGATTTCGGAGCCTGAGCCCAGGCCCTGTGCGACAACAGGCCCGCCGTCTGCTGTTGGCGGGCCTGACATTGGGCGCTATGAAGCGGACCTCAGCGGATCGTCCGCAGCACCACAGCCGAGGCACAGCCGATGGACACCAAGACCCGCAATGCCGCCGTGGCAGCAGCCTGGATCATGATCGTCTTTGGCCTCGCCGCCTTCTTCATGCCCAAGGTCATGCTGGCGGTCGGCAACTATTCGACCATTGCCGCTGGCGCCATCGCCGTCCTGTTCGTCATCGCCTTCTTCGGCGTGTTCTGGCTGCGCGGGCGCAACCAGCGCAACAGCGGCAACTGAGACCGGCGCGTTTTCGCGCCACGCTTCGTCTTTTGGTCCAGCGCAAATTCCTCGCGGAAAGTTGCGTCAAACCTTTCCTGAAATGATCCTACTCGGCGGCGCGTGCCTGTGCGCCGCTGGCCATGGGCATGGCCAGTTCCGCCCTCAATCCGCCACCGGGCCTGTTGCGCAGCGTCACCTCGCCGCCGAAGCGGCGGGCGATGTTGCGGGCGATCGTCAAGCCCAGGCCGAAGCCGCCGGTCTGGCGGTTGCGCGACCCTTCGATGCGGGTAAACGGCCGGAACATCGTTTCCAGCTGCGCCTCGGGGATACCGGGGCCGTCGTCGTCGATGGCGAGCAGCACCCGGCTTTCGTCATGCGATAGCGACAGCCGCGCCCTGCCGCCATATTTGACGGCATTCTCGACCAGATTGGTAATGCATCGGCGAAGCGCGATCGTCTCGCCCATGCAGATCAGGCCGCGTGCATGCTTACGGGCCGCGTCGAAGGTGACGTTGGGGTTGGCGTCCGCGATGGAATCGACGAGCGACCAGAAGTCGATGCGCTCCGGGGCCTCGCCTCTTGCCTCATAAGTGGCGAAGTCGAGCACGGACGACGAGATCGCCTCGATGTCGGCCAGGTTCTGCATGAGGGCTGCGCGCAACGGGGATTTGCGCAACAGTTCCAGGCGCAGGCGGATGCGCGTCAGCGGGGTCCTGAGGTCGTGGGCAAGGGCCGCGGCAAGCAGCTCGCGGTCCTCGACATATTCGCGCAGCCGCGCCTGCATCGTGTTCACTGCGCGGGCGGCGGAGGTGTATTCGCTGCTGCCATGTTCAGGCAGCGGCGGGCTCTTGAGATCGTCGCCGATGCGGCGGACAGCACGTTCGAGGGCGCGGTAAGGCGCTGTCAGCCGGCGCAGGGCCCAGATCGATAGAAGCACGACAAGGCCTGCGACCGAGCCATAAAGCGGCAGGCTGTCGATGTTGAGGAGCGGGCTAAGCGGCGTCGCCTTCAATGTGAAGTTCAGCCACTGGCCGTCCTTGAACTCGATCGACACGATGAATGTGTCGGTGGTGGTGAAGTCGGAGGAGAGGTCGACGAGCTCGCGCTCGACATTGCCCATGTCGGGTTCCGGCTGGAACGTATGCTGGCCGGCATCGGCCTTGGCCTTCTCGCGGCGCACCCGCGCTTCCTCGACGCCATATTTGGACAGGCGGCCGACGATGATGTCCTCGAGCTCGGCCATCTCGTCGTCGACCGGGATGGACGAGGTGATGGCGGAGGAATCGGTGGTCGTCAGCACGTGCGGCGGCACCGACAGGCCGGCGGCGATACGCGTCCTATCCTCCGGCTTTTCCGCATACATCAGCTTGGTCAACGACAGCGCCCGGTCGTTGAGCCGCAACAGGTCGAGCATGTTGTTGGAGGTTATGCGCTCGCGCGAGACGATCGAGAGCGTCGAGACCTGGATGGCGAGCAGGCCGGCAATGACGATCAGCAGGACCCATGCAGGCAGGGACCTGGGAAGCAGCCACTTCATTCGGCTGACACCTCGGGCACGAACTGGTAGCCGCCGCCACGCACGGTCAGGATCAACTTCGGCGAGCGCGGGTCGTCTTCCATCTTGCGCCTGAGGCGGCTGACGAGGATGTCGACGCTGCGGTCGTAGCTGTAGTCGCCGTTCTGATTGGACAATTCGACAAGCTGTTCGCGGCTCAACACGCGCTGGGCGCTGCGAACCAGCGTGTGCAGCAGGTTGAACTCGGCGGTGGTCAGCTCGACGCGGACCTCGTCGGGCCGCAGCAGCCTGCGGCGCGATGCGTCGAGCGCCCAGCCGGCAAACTTGAACAGCTGCGGAACCGGGCGGTGCGTGGTGCCCGCAGCACTGGGTCGGCGCAGGACGGCACGGGTGCGGGCCAGAAGCTCCCGGGGATCGAAGGGTTTCGGCACATAGTCGTCGGCGCCCATCTCCAACCCAACGACACGGTCGATGGTTTCGGTGACGGCGGTCAGCATGATGATCGGGATCTTCGAGTGCGTGCGCAGGTCGCGACAGATATCGAGGCCGCTCTTGCCCGGCAGCATGACGTCGAGAATGATCAGGTCGACGGGCGCGCGGCGCAGTGCAGCCTGCATCTCGTCATCGTCGCGGGCCGTCGACACGCGCATGCCGTGCTTGAGGAAGAACTCCTGCAGCAGGTCGCGGATCTCCTTGTCGTCGTCGACGATGAGAATGTGGGCGTCGGCTTTCAATTCATCTGTTTCCGCATCTGCGCTGCACGGCATCCTTTCGGACATTGGCAAAATAAGGTCCGCAGCCCGAATTGACCAGTGAACTCGCGCCCGGGGCGCACAGAATTCCGGCTGTTACAATCCAGAAACAAAACTCTGCAAACCGGAAAAACGGCCGACAAGCCGGTCGGCGATAACAGCCTCACTGCTTCAGTGGTTGAGGAAATCGGAACCGAAATGCGGAAACTTGTGACCAGTTCGACGATCGTACTGCTCGCAGCGCTTTCGCTTGGTGCTGCCGATGCCGCGACGCAGACGAAAGGCACGATCACCCGGACCGATCGTTGCAACAAGCTGCAGCAGCAATTCGCTGACGAAATCACCGGACATGCCGAGGCGAAACGGGCCGCCGAAGCAAAAGCTCTTCAGAAAAAGGCGATGAAATTCTGTGCCGGCAACCAGCAGGCCCAGGGCATCCGCGCCTATGCGACAGCGCTGAAGATGCTTGGAGTGCAGCCGATCGAACCCTGATCGGCACTCTCCTGACAGCCCCCTTGTGCAAAAGGAAACTGGACATGACCACCAACAAGCCTCTCCTGACCGCCCTCGGCCTTGCCGTTGCCCTGGCCTTCTCGGCGCCCGTGCTGACCGCCAGCTCGGCAAACGCTGCTGGCGCGACCGCTGCTGCTCCCGCCGCCGGCCAGGCGACGACCGCGACCACCCCGATGGTGAAGAAGGTTGTCCATCACAAGAAGGCGCCGCATCACAAGAAGGCCAAGCACCACAAGAAGCACAAGAAGGCCGCTGCTCCGGCTGCAAAGAAGACCACGATGTAACAACCCGAGCCACGCGGTACGTGGCAAAAATTCCGCCCTGGCAGCCGCAACTCCAGGGCGGATTTTTCATGCCTTGATGACAGGATCGTTGCCGGCCGGCGTCACGCCATGGCCGGCATTTTCATGTGCGGCTCAGGCCTTGAGACTGGCCGCAAGCAGCACCAGGCCGAGCAGCATCACCAGGGCGGCGCCGCCGATCTCGATGGCATTGTGGATGCGGTTGCCGGCGCGGCCGTTGCCGGCAACGGCAACCGCCCAGTTCTTGGCGGTGACGGCCATGATGGCGAGTGCGGAGACGGTGATCGCCGTTCCCAGCGACATGGCAAGGACCGACAGGATGCCGCCGGCCCAGAGGCCGTTGAGGAAGGCGAAGCTGAGCACGATCAGCGCGCCGGTGCAGGGGCGGATGCCGACGGCGGCAACCGCCGACCATGCCGTCTTCCAGTCGAAATGCTTGCCTTCCAACATCCTGGGGTCAGGCGCATGGGAATGCCCGCAGGTCGAGCAGACTTCGCCCTCGACGTGAGCGTGGCCGTGGTGATCGTGGCCATGGTGAGCGTGCTCATGATGATCGTGCGAGTGGTCATGACCGCAAGTGGCGTGGTCGTGATCATGGCCATGCGCGTGGGCAGCCGACAGACTGTGAACAGGGGCAACACCTGCCAGGCCGAAGGCCATCGGCTTGAGCTTCTTCCACAGCAGCCAGGCGCCGAAGGCGGCGATCAGCGCGTAGCTCACCGTTTCCAGGAACCATGTCGCATTGGTCATCGACACCGAAGTGCCACGCAGTACCAGGAAGACGAGCGTCATCAGCACGATCGCCGTCAGGCCTTGGAGGAAGGCCGAGACGAAGGACAGCATGATGCCGCGGCGCAGAGCGACTTCGTTGGCCAGCATGTAGGACGAGATGACCGCTTTGCCATGGCCAGGCCCGGCGGCATGGAAGACGCCGTAGGCGAAGGACAGGCCGACCAGCACCCATACGCCGCCGCCGCCGTCGCGCATCGCCTTCAGCGCCCCCGTCAGCGACCGGTAGAATTGCTGCTGGTGGAGGTTGATCCAGTTGAGCAGTCCGGCGAACAGGCCGGTCGAGGGCACGGTCGCCTCGTTGGTGCCGATGCCGAGCGAGCTCTGCGCATGGGCAAGGCCGGAAAAATGGCTGAGCACGTAGCTGATGGCGAGAAGCGCGAAAATCACGCGGACGGTCGTCTTCTTCACTTGGTCACCCCTAGGCCTTGCAGTTCAATTCCAGTTTGGTGGCGAAGATCTTGCTCATGTCGGTGCCGGCCGGATCGTTGAAGAAGGCTTCGGTCAGGCTCGCCTGGTTCTGGGCGATGGCCTGGTCCGGATCGGGGCGGATCACCTGTCGCGTACAATTCGCAGGCAGGTCGGCGACCGTCATGTTGGCGTCGTCGGTGAAGTCGATTGCCGTATAGAAGGTCGGATCGTAGACGCCGAAGTCGAGCTTGCCGGAGAGCTTCAGCGGCTCCTTCGGCTCGGTCTCGAACAGGATGATGAGCTGCTGGTCCTCGAAGGTGGCCATGAGGTTGGCCGGGGGCTTCATCGCCACGTCCTTGCCGTCTGAAGTCACCACCTGGAAGTAATTGAATTCGCCGATGGATTCGAACACCGTCTTCGACACTTCGGCCAGTTCGGCGTCATCGAGCTTGAGGTCGGAGTTCTTGTCGAACTCCATCAGCACTGTGCTTGAGAACAGGTCGTCGAAGCGCCAGAGGTGGCGCAGCGACTTCACCGTCTTGTCGGGATTGAGCATGACATCCAGCCGCGCCTCGGCGAAGACGTGCGGGTGCACGCTGGCCGGTATCGTCATGGCCAGCAATGCCGCCGCAGAAGCGGCGAGCATCGCGGTTCGGGTGTTCAGAATCATCGCGCTGTCGGTCCGGAATTCGAGTGGTGCCGACAGTTACCAGAAAGCGGGCGAAAGTGGGACCGGGTGCCTCACTGCTTGAGATGGTCGCAAGGGTTGACCTTGAACCATTGCACCAGGAAGTCGACGAAAACGCGGATCTTGGCGGGCAGGTAGCGCCGGTGCGGGTAGACGGCGAATATGCCGCCGCCTGACAGACGGCGGTCGTCGAGAGCCGGCACCAGCCGCCCCGCCTCGATGTCGGGTGCGGCGATGAAGTCGGGCAGTATGGCGAAGCCGAGGCCGGCGACCGCGGCAGCACGCGCCGCCATGGGACTGTTGACTTCCATCGGTCCGCTTACCGAAACGGTCATGGTGTCGCCGGTATCGCTGGTGAACGGCCAGTTGGACAGCCAGCGGCCGTTGGTGTCGATGATGCAGGGGATGTTGGCGAGGTCGGTCGGGCGCTGCGGCATGCCGTATTTCGCGATCAGCTCAGGCGAGGCGCAGAGCCTGATGCCGAAGGGCGCCAGACGGCGGGCGATCAGCGACGAGTTCTCCAGCCTGGAAATGCGGATGGCGAGGTCGAAGCCTTCCTCCACCAGGTCGACAAAACGGTCATCGAGGTGGATTTCGAGCACGATGTCGGGGTGCTCCTTGGCGAAGTCGATCAGCGAATGGCCGATGGGTGCGTCGGCAAAGGTGCGCGGCGCAGACAGCTTGACGCGGCCACGCACGTCGCCTGAGGATTCGCGCACCGCATCGGCCAGGCTGTCGACCTCGCGGATGATCTCGGAGGCGCGGCGATAATAGGTGTGGCCGGCTTCGGTCAGCGAAAACTGCCTCGTCGTGCGGTTGAGCAGAAGCGCACCAAGCTCGTCTTCCAGTTCGCGCACATATTTGGACAGCAGCGCCTTGGAGCGGCCGATCTTGCGCGCCGCGGCAGAGAAGCCTTCGGCCTCGACCACGTCGATGAAGGCGCGCATCCGGGTGAGTGTGTCCATGGTGCCTGCGGTCTCGTTCAAAAATTGGCTACGACGACGCTAGGATTGTTCACACCTGGGGGTCAAGGGTCATGAGGTGGAGGCTGTCGTGCCAGGCGCGTTGGCGGGACGGTTCAGTTCGAGACCTGGGTCCTGACGGCGTCGAACCGGCCTGCCGCGAGATCCTTCTTGCTCATCGTCAGGACCAGGGTGTCGACATCGCCGAACATCCAGCCCATCAGGTTGCTGGTGGGCAGTTCGAGAAGGTCCACATCCTTGTCGAGGTCGAACTGGTGGACATAGCGGAACGGGATGTGGCCGATAGTTTGCCCCGGATTTCTACTTGCCGGAAGCTTCCAGGATCTTGCGCGCCAGTTGCACGAGTGCGAGGTCGCTGCCGGCGGGGCCGAGCAGCGACAGGCCGAACGGGGCGCCATCGACCTTGCCGAACGGCAGTGTGATCTGCGGGAAGCCCGACAGGCCCGAAAGGCAGAGCAGCCGTAGCGCCCGCTCGCGATAGGCGAGAAGGTCGTCGTTGGTGCCGTCGGCCATGGGGGCTGCGCCCGGCACGGTGGGCATCACCAGGATGCCGTCGTCGCCGAGCAGGCCGGCAAGTTCCCGGCGGAACCGCCCGCGCTTTTCCGTCTCGGCGGCATAGGTCGCCAACTCGATCGTGCGGCCGAATTCGAAACGATCCTTGACACCCGGGCCGAGATGGCGGTCGCCGGACGCGATCCAGGCGCCATGCTTCTGCCAGGCCTCGTAAGCCTGGATCCGACGGAAGCTCCAGTAGAGCTCGTCGGAGGACTGGCTGAGCGGAGCTGCGGTCGAGATCGTACCGACGGCCTTTTCGGCCAGCTTGCACATGCGGCCGTATTCGGAAGCTTCGGCTTCGCCCAACGGCAGGGCGTCGAGCGCCTCGAGCCTGATCGGCCGGGTGAGACTGCCGCCATGCGTGTCCTTGGCAACCAGAACCTTCGCAACAGTTTCATAGACGTCGATGTCGCGGGCAAACCAGCCGAACGTGTCGAGGCTCGGGGAGAGCTTCATCGTGCCGTCGAGCGAGATCAGCCCGTGGGTGGTGCGCAAGCCGATGAGGCCGCAGAAGCTGGCAGGTGCGCGGATCGAGCCGCCGGTGTCGGAGCCGATGGCGATGTCGGCAAGGCCGGCTGCGACGGCGGCGGCCGAGCCCGATGACGAGCCGCCGGTGACGCGGTCGGGAGCGGCAGGATTGATCGGGTGGGGGAAGTGCGCGTTCTGGCCCATCAGCGAGAAGGCAAGTTCGTCCGTCTGGGTCTTGCCGACGAATCGCGCGCCGGCTTCGAGAATCAACTGCACCGACGGGGCGGTCCTTTCGACGAGATGGCCCTTGGCCGCCCTATCCGGGTTGCCGCAACCGGTGACGAAGCCGGCGACGTCGTAGATGTCCTTCACCGCGAGGCGCAGGCCTGCGAGACTGCCGGATTCCTTATTGGGAACAGTGGTTTGCGGAACATCGAGGAAAGCGTTGAAAGGATCGGACGTCACGAGCATTGTTTGAAACCTGTGTACGATCCCGGCAGCATTGTTCGATGAACGTAATTTTTCAAGCCGGGGTCCGATTTTCGATTGATTGTGACGGACGAGGTGCATATATCCCCGCTTGCCCAAAGTCGCACGTGCCTGTGGGCGTCCCCCGAACCTCGAATGGCGAGGATTTCGGGACGGTACCCGGGAAGTAACGAGCCCGGTCGGTTCAGCGGCCAACCGCCGATCCGAGGACGTCTTGAAGCAACGACGGTGCGGGCCTTTCTGGTTCTCTTCCGGCTGTCCATAAGCCGGGGTTACTGAAGAGGCACACCTTCATTGCCGGCAGTGCGGACGGGTCTCCCATCCAAGCCAAGGCAGACAAAGCGAGCAGTCGCCGCAAGGCGTTCGCTCACCGCCGCGTGACAACGCGTTCATGGTTCCGGGATCTCCACAGGCCGGACTCGTGGGCAGTCGTCATGCACTTTGTCCACTGCGGGACAGACCGGTCGAGGGACGACCGCTCCCGCTGCTTGAGCTTTGCGCGGAGGCGTCCGCGCGAATGGAGAGACCTATGGCCACTCAGCGCATCCTCGACTTCCTCGCCACCTGCCGTCCGAACGGCCCCTGCCTCGTCGTCGACCTCGATGTCGTGCGTGACAATTTCCGCGCCTTCGAGAAGGCCCTGCCTGAATCCAAGATCTACTATGCCGTGAAGGCAAACCCTGCGCCGGAAATCCTGCGCATGCTTGCCGGCATGGGCTCGTCCTTCGACACCGCTTCGGTGGCCGAGATCGAGATGGCCATGGATGCCGGCGCGCCGGCCGAGCGCATCTCGTTCGGCAACACCATCAAGAAGGAGCGCGACATCGCGCGTGCCTTCGAACTCGGCATCCGCCTGTTTGCCGTCGACAGCGTCGAAGAGGTCGAGAAAGTCGCCCGCGCCGCGCCCGGCGCCCGCGTGTTCTGCCGCGTTCTGACCGATGGTGAAGGTGCCGAATGGCCGCTGTCGCGCAAGTTCGGCTGCGTGCCGGCGATGGCTGTCGACGTACTGCGCCTTGCCAAGTCGCTCGGGCTCGACGCCTATGGCGTGTCGTTCCACGTCGGCTCGCAGCAGACCGATCTGACCGCTTGGGACCGTGCGCTGGCCGACGCCAAGATGGTGTTCGCCAAGCTCGCCGAGGAAGGCATCATGCTCGGCATGGTCAACATGGGCGGCGGTTTCCCGACGCGCTACCTCAAGGACGTGCCCGCGGCGCAGGCCTATGGCCAGGCGATCTTCGAGTATCTGAGCAAGCACTTCGGCAACAACATCCCGGAGACCATCATCGAGCCGGGTCGCGGCATGGTCGGCAACGCCGGCGTCATCAAGTCGGAAGTCGTTCTGATCTCGAAGAAGGCCGACAACGACAATGTGCGCTGGGTGTTCCTCGACATCGGCAAGTTCGGCGGCCTCGCCGAGACGATGGACGAGGCGATCCGCTACCCGATCGTGACGGCCCGCGACGCGGATGAAAAGAGCCCTTGCGTGCTCGCCGGCCCGACCTGTGACTCGGCCGACGTCATGTACGAGAAGGCGCCGTATCCGCTGCCGCTGTCGCTGACCATCGGCGACGAGGTGCTGATCGAAGGCACGGGCGCCTACACGACCACCTACTCGGCGGTCGCCTTCAACGGCTTCGAGCCTCTCCGATCCTACGTGATCTGACGGCTCACAGCGGCCTCTGGGCCGGAGCCGATCAGATCACCCCAACGGGCGAGCCTATGGCGCGCCCGATCGGGTTCGCTTGTGGAACAGATCTCCGCTCGTGAAGGATCGCGGAAATGAACATCGAAGACGTCACCAAAACCTCGCCCGACATCGTGATCGTGGCTGAAACCATCGCAGACATCGCCGCGCGCGAAGCCCTGCTCGACCGGGCGATGGGCCCGAAGCGGCGCAAAAAGTCGTCGGAGAAGCTGCGGCGTGGCCGTCGACCGTCCGAGGGCCTTGCCTTCGTCGCACGCGTCGAGGCGGGTGCCGTGATCGGCACCGTGCGCCTGTGGGACGTGCGCCTGGGCGAGGGCGGTAAGGCGGCGCTGCTGCTCGGCCCGCTGGCGGTCGATCCCATGGTCAAGAGCGCCGGCATCGGCTCGGCCTTGATGCGCCATGCGGTTGCCGAGGCCGCGCGGCTTGGCCATCATGCAGTGCTGCTGGTCGGCGATGCGCCCTATTATGCCCGCTTCGGCTTCACCGCCGACAAGACCGGCTCGCTCGCGATGCCGGGGCCCTACGAGCGCGAGCGCTTCCTGGCGCTCGAACTCATCGCAGGGACGCTCGACGATGCGAGAGGCGTCCTCAAGGCGGCCGGTCGCAAGGTCAAATCCGAGCGGACCCGCCTCGCTGCCTGAGCGGCAGCGCTAACCTCTATTCCAGGATCGGCTGCGCGTCGGAACGTCCGCCGCGCGGCCTTGGCCTGTCGATGCAGTCGGGCGAAGGTGTCGTCGCCGGGCCGCCGCGACAATCCAGCGGTTCGGGAAAGGTCGGGCGCGAGGGGCGGGGTTCGCTGCGCGGGTAGTCGATGCAGTCGGGCGATGGCGTTGTTGCCGGACCGCCCCGGCAATCTATCGGACCGGGATAGGTAGGGCGTGAAGGGCGAGGCTCGCCGCGCGGCCATTTGCGCGGAGGATCGCGCCAGTCGCGCGGGTGGTTGCGTGGATAGTCGCGCCAGTCGCGCGGTGAATCCCATGGTCTCGGCGTATGCCTTGGTCCGTCCCAGCCGCGCGGGCTGTGCCGCGGCCCGTCCCAGTCGCGAGGGCCGTAGCGGTCTTCGACGCAGCCGGCCAGCAAGGCCGCGCATGTCATCGCCGCGGCCACCATTGTCTTGCGCTTCATCGTCATCTTCCAGATCGGTCCCTTCAGGCCAAGGTCTGGCGCAATTTGATTGCGGGTGCATTGCGACGGATCGGTGGAAGCAATAGGCCCGGACGCCAGGTCACTGGTTGGATGCGCCGCTGCCGGGTGCAGATGGTGCTGGAACTCTCAGCGCCGAAGCGGCATCGCTTGCCCAGTGGTTCCTCGGGGCCGGTGGAAAGCAGGTCGGTCCGGGAGCCCGGTTGGGGGCCTTGGCACAGTCCTGCGAGCCGGCGACCGGCTGGTCCGCATTGCCGAGACGGATCTGGGGCTGAGCAGCCTCTTCATCTTCGGACCGCCCGATCCAGCTGGCGCAACCGCTTGATGCGGTGATTGAGATCAGCAGTGTCGCAAGCAGCACACGGCGACGGCCTGTTCCACGGCAAAGGCCGGTGGAGCGCTCATTCGCCATGTTCGATGAATGTGAAAGGCATTTCCCGTTCATATGCGTCTCCGGCTCAACTCTGTCGAGCGGGGAGTGGACGCAAACGGTTATGCGGACATTACAGCGTTGCTGCCGGTGTCGGGAAATTCCGGCATGACCCTGATGTCAGGCCGAAGCGTGGCCGGTATGGCCTCAGCAGCTTCGGGGTGCTGCCGGGCAGGCGTTCTTATCTGCTGCCCCGCGGACAGGTGTCGCGGGGCAGGGATCCAGGCGGATGCCTGTCAGCCGAGCAGCTTGCTCAGGCCCATGGCGACAGTCATGTCGCCCTCGACCTTGATCTTGCCGGTCATGAACGCCATCGTCGGGTTCAGGTCGCCCGAAATCAGCGACTCGAGATTGTCGAGCGACAGCTTGATGGTGCAGTCGGCCGGGCCGTCAGTGGTCGACAGCGTGCCGCCGTCGATGACGATGACGCCGTCGGAACCGGTGTCGAACTTGACCGAGCGGTCGAAGCCCGAGCTTTCCACCTTCGACTTGATCTGGTCTGCGACTGCCTGAATGCTCATGGAACTCTCCTGATTTCCTGAAATGGCGCTCGCGCGCCTTGCGGCGCGGCGCGTCCGCGAAACGCTCTATCTCCTGAGGCAATTCCTGACGGAAAGGCGTTTTGCGCCTTTTTCCCGCAATTGCTTCACCTCCCCGGACAAACCCGGACAGGCCGGCCGCGTCACAGGACTGGATAAACCTATAGCGTTCGATTGACGTTTACGTCAACGTAGTTTTGACGATGAAAGCATCGACCCGTCCTCGACACAGCTGTCGAGGACGGGTCGCAAAAAAAGGCCGACTTGATATCAGTGGGCAGGTGCGGGGGCTGCTTCGCCGTGGCCCGACGGTGCTGCCGCTTCGGCGGACTTGGCGGCCTCCGCGGCTGCAGAGCGCTTGCGCACTGCGTTGTCGCGAACGTCGTCGGGGGTCAGGAAATCGATCTGCTCGACCAGCACTTCCTGCACCATCTTGTCGCCAATGCGCTGGTTGATGCTGTCGCGTATGCCATTGCGGAAAGCGTCGAGATCGATCTTGTCGTACTGGGTGAAGTCGATCTGCGGGTTGCCGTAGAGATAGCTGTAGACTTGGTCGGTCAGGAGCGATGCCACCGGAATGGACATCTTGGCGACCTGCTTGGGCTCGACCGTGTAGACGAGCCGCGTCAGGAAATATCCCTCGACGCGCTCGCCCTTCAGAAGCGGCACCGAAATCACGTCGGTCTTGACGTAGTCGAGGCCGCCCAGCATCGGCTTCTTGTCCTCGGCCGGGGGCAGGCTGGCTGCCGCCTGGAAGGAATAGAAGACCGCGCCGAGCGTCGCGGCGACGATCCAGAGCGCCGCAACGATGAATTTGATCACCGCGCCCACCCGAATTCATTGGCCGAGTAGGTACCGTCAGCTTCGGAACGCTGGATGGCGTCCTTGAGCAGGCCGGCGACTTCGCTTACGGCACTGAGATGGGCGAGGATGGCGCGTTCGTTGGCCACCAGCTTGTCGCGCAGGCGTTCGACGCCGGTCCTCAGCTCGATCGGGAATTCGCCCTCGACGACGCCCTTGGTGGCGCGGGTGAGCTCATAGAGATAGCGGCTCTTGCGTGCGTTGGACGCCTTGATGTCGAAGCGCACGTCGGTGCGGATCGCAGCGGTCTCTTCCTCGACGGCATCTTCGATGCGGCTGAGGATGACGCTGATGTTGCCGGGCCGGACCGCCGCTTCGGCGACGTCGGTGTTTGCAGGCATGCTTGCCCTGTAGTCGGCGAAATCCGTCATTTGTTACCCTCTACGATCTGTGTCAGTTGCGGAGCCGGCCTCGCCGCCTCCGAGCGACTGGACCATCTTCCGTTGCATTTCCTGGAGCATGGCGGTCGTCTGGCTCGCCTGCTGATCGAGCGCGGTCTGGTCGGGACCACCGGTCACGACGCCGACGGAAACCGCCTTGTCGTTCTTCATATAGTGGTCACGCATGAGCGACCTGGCGATGCCGATGCCACCGGCGTCGGCGGTGGCATTGGCCATCTGCTCGGCCATCATCGACTTCCACATGTCGCCAGCCATGCCCTTGCCGTAAACACTCTCGGTGTTCTTCGGCATCATGTTCTCGATGAAGGTCTGAAGCACCATCGCTTCGAAACGCTTCATGCCGGCATCAGGAGCTGCCTTGTCCGGCTGGCGCGAGGCGCCCGCGCCGAAAGCCGCCTCGCCGAGCGAGAAGGCGCCAGCGACGTTGTTGGTACGGTTGACCAAAGCGGCGCGCGCGGCCTGGACGCCCGACGGCTCTACGGCCTTGGCAACGTCCAGAACAATGTCGCTTGGGGGGGAGATGGCCAAAGCTGGCTCGCCTTTCCGGTTTCGTTACTGTTGATTGTGGAGGGTCAAGCTTGCCGCAACCTTACTTGCCGTCACCACGGCGACGTGGGGCTATCCATGTGCGCAGGGGACGCCGTAAGGCGTTGAAACCGTGAACAATCTCTTCCGAAAACCGGTTCCGATCCTCGGGGTCATTCGCTCGACTTTCTCTCGATGATTTCAAGGCGTTCGCGGTCGGCGCTGTCGCGTTCGTCCTGGCGGCGGACGTCGCGATAGGCACGTTCGACCATGTTGGTGCGGGCGGTCGCTGTGGCGACCTTGCCGGCCTCGTGGCTCGCCAGGCCGAGATTGATCTGCTTGCGGGCAAGCGCTGCCGAAATGCGCCGATGATAGAGATCGGGGAACAGCTCGGCCATGTCCTGGGCGTTGCCGAAGCTTTCGGTCAACGCCTGGGCTTCGGCCTCGGCCGCCACCGCCTGGGCGACATAGCCGGCGTGGCGCGTCTCATGCAGTGCCTTCAGCTGTTCCTGCACCACCACCAGCTTCTTCAGCCTGTCCTTGCGCGAGGTCATGGCTATCTCCCCAGGGTGATGTCGCCGAAGCCGTCGGCGAACAGGCTGAGCATGGTGCCGATGCCGAAATAGACCAGGATCAGGCCGCCGGTGACGACGAAGGGCAGCGAGATGAAGTAGACCGGGATCTGCGGCGTCAGCTTGTTGACGAAGCCGATCGTCAGGTTGATCAGGATGGCATAGGCGATGAACGGACTGCCGAGCCTGAGCACCACCATGAAGCTTTCCGACAGCGTGTCGGTGACGTCGACGAGGGCCGCCTGCGGATTGAAGAACAGGTTGATCGGGGCGACCTTGTAGGAGGCGACGAGCGCCCGGATGATCTCGTGGTGGAAATTGAGGGTGAACAGCAGCAGCAGCGCCGCGATCGAGATGATCGAGGCGAGCGGTCCTTGCGGCTCGTTTTCCTCGATGGCGTGGCCACCGACGCTGTTGAAGCCGATCAGCATGGCGACGCCGTTTCCCATGAACATCAGCGCCAGGATGTAGAGCCTGGCCATCAGGCCGATCAGCCCGCCGATCAGGAGCTCGGAAGCGATCATCGGCATCAGGATGCCGGGACGGGCGTCGACGAAGGGAAAGATCTGGTCCCACAGATGCACCAAAAGGCCGCCGGTCGCGGCAACCGCGACGAACAGCCTGATGTGGGTGGGCACGCGCACGCTCGACAGGCCGGGCATCAGCATGAAGCAGGCGCCGATGCGGCAGAAGGCGAGGAAGGCCGCAAGGACGAGCCCTTGCGCTGACGCATTCATGAGATGGTTCCGAGCACGCGCAGTTCGACGCCCTTGGCGATCTCGACATGGCTGAGCACCGGAAGGGTGGGGAACAGGCGCTCGATGATCATGCGGACGTAAGGACGCGCGTCGGGCGCGGTGACGAGGACGAAGCGTTCGCCCGCCTCGAGATGGGTGCGGATCGCCTTCGAGGCGTCCTGGCCAAACTCCTCGAGCTGGCGCGGGTCGATGTCGAACTCGCGCACCTCGCCCTTGGCGTCGCGCTTGAGGCTCTGGTGGAAGGCGAGGTCCCAGCGGTTGCCGAGACGCAGCACCTTGAGCGCGCCGCCTTCGCTGAGGTCGCCGCAGATCTGCTGGGCCATGCGGATGCGGACATGTTCGACGATCTGCTCGGTGCGGCGCACATGCGGCGAGATTTCGGCGATCGCCTCGATGATGAGGTGGAGGTTGCGGATCGAGACGCGCTCGGCGAGCAGCAGCTTGAGCACCGCCTGGAGCCCCGGATAGGTGATGTGCGATGAGCAGATCTCGTCGGCGAGCTTGCGGTATTCGGGATCCTGGCGCTCGAGCAGCGCCTTCATGTCCTTGTAGGACAACAGCTGCGGCAGGTTGTTGCGGATCACCTCGGACAGGTGAGTGAGCAGCACCGACATGTTGTCGGCGAAGGTGAACTGTTCGCGCTTGAGATCCTCGGAGAAGGAGTCGAGCACCGAGAACGCGCGCATGCCGAAAGCCGGCTCGCGCACTTCCTCGCCCGGAATGTCGGGCAAGTCGCGTGAACCGAGCAGCACCATGATCTCGCCGACGCGCATCTGGTATTCGGCGACGACGGTGCCGTGGATCTTGATCTGATAGCTCTTGGGCGGGATCGAGAAGTCGTCGGTAAGGCGCACCTCCGGCACGACGAAGCCGTATTGGGTGGCGAACTTCTTGCGCATCTTGGCCATGCGGAAGGCGAGTTCCTGGTGGGTGGCGAGCAGGCGCGTCGACAGCTGCTTGCCGATCAGGAGCTCGATCTCGGCGGTGGCGAGCGATGCCTTCACCGAATTCTTCTCTTCCTCGACTTTCTCGGCCTCGACCATCTGCTTTTCGGCCTCGGCCTCGGCCAGGCGGCGCTTGTGCTGCATCGGGATGACGTAGGCCAGTGCCGCCATGCAACCGGCGAGCGTGATGAAGGGAAACATCGGCAGGCCGGGCATCAGGGCCAGCATGACCAGCAGGAAGGCCGCGACATACAGGGCGCGGGGATAGGCGCCGAGCTGACCGAACACAGCCTGGTCGGCCGAGCCGCGGGTGCCGCCCTTGGAGACGAGCAGGCCGGCGGCGAGCGAGACGATGAGGGCCGGGATCTGGGTGACGAGACCGTCGCCGACCGACAGCTTGATGAACACGTCAGCGGCTTCGCCCATGCCCATGTCGTGACGGAAGTAGCCGATGGCGATGCCGCCGACGATGTTGATGGCGGTGATCATCAGGCCGGCGATGGCGTCGCCGCGGACGAATTTCGAGGCACCGTCCATGGAGCCGAAGAAGGAGCTTTCCTCCTCGAGTTCGCGGCGGCGCAGCTGCGCCGTCTTGTCGTCGATCATGCCGGCCGACAGGTCGGCGTCGATCGACATCTGCTTGCCGGGGATGGCGTCGAGGGTGAAGCGCGCGCCGACTTCGGCGATACGCGTCGCACCCTTGGTGATGACGATGAAGTTCACCACGATGAGGATCAGGAAGACGATCAGACCGATGACGAAGTCGCCGGACATCACCAGGTTGGAGAAACCCGAGATGACGTAGCCGGCGGCGTGGGTGCCCTCGTTGCCGTGCGACAGGATCATGCGCGTGGTGGCGATGTTGAGCGACAGGCGCAGCATCGTCGCGATCAGCAGGACAGTCGGGAACGACGAGAAGTCGAGTGGTCGCTGGATCCACAGCGCCACCATCAGGATCAGGACCGAGATGGCGATGGAGAAGGCGAGGCCGATATCGATCAGGAAGGCCGGGATTGGCAGGAACAGCACCGCCAGGATGACGATGATGCCAAGGGCGAAGAAGACGTCGCGACCGCTCTTGGTCGCGCTGCCAGTGCCCGAGATGGTTTCGCTGATCGCCATGCTTTACCCGATCGAATCCTGCCGCGAGCCAATGCCACGGCTGGCTGACCTTATTGCGTCAAGCTTGCGCGAGGGTGGGAGGCCGGGAGGTGGCTGTTGGCTTGGCGCCAAACCTCACCGCCACGCTCGTTTTCGCGCCGGGAGAATGCCGTCACACTTGTTACTCTCCGCTGCCGATTTCCGGTGCCAAGGTTGGCCAGCATCCAACAGCGGCGGCACGCGAGGCGGAAAGCTGCGCAACCAGGGAGTTTCAGAACCATGAGCACATCAGGGAACGGCCAGAATGGCGCACGAAGCGGGATGGCCAAGCCGTCAATCGTGTCGCGCGAGGCATGGGAAGACGCGCGCAAGCAGTTGCTGGTGAAGGAAAAGCTGCATACCCGCGCGGGCGATGCGCTTGCCGCCGAGCGCCGGCGGATGCCGTGGATGGCTGTCGAGAAAAACTACACCTTCGAAGCGCCGGGCGGAAAGGTCAGCCTGCTCGACCTTTTCGCCGGCCGGCGCCAGCTGATCGTCTACCGCGCCTTCTACGAACCCGGCGTCTATGGCTGGCCCGACCATGCCTGCCGTGGCTGCTCGATGGTGGCCGACCAGATCGCCCATGTCGCCCACCTGAATGCCCGCGACACCACGCTGGTCCTGGCCTCGCGCGCGCCGCAGGCCGACATTGCGGGGCTCAAGGCACGCATGGGCTGGAAGATGCCGTGGGTGACGATCACCGACGGCTTCGACGCGGATTTCGGCGTCGACGAGTGGCACGGCACCAACGTCTTCTACCGCGATGAGGACGGCCGGATATTCCGCACCTACTTCCTCAACAACCGTGGCGACGAACAGATGGGCGGGACCTGGAGCTATCTCGACGTCACCCCGCTCGGGCGGCAGGAGCTGTGGGAGGACTCGCCCGAAGGTTATCCGCAGACGCCGACCTACAAATGGTGGAACTGGCACGACAGCTATGTCGCCGATGCGGCGCCCGACCAGAGATGGGTCGAGATTTCGGATGCCGGAGAGGCGGCCTTTCGCGAGCAGAGCGCCAAGTCATGAGCCGGGCTTGCTGCGACAGGTTCGGCGAGCAGCCGGCCAGCAAGGACGTCGCCCCTCTCGGGGCGGCGGACTGGCTGGCGCTGGCGGCGTCGCCGGTTTTCGCCGCGATGGCGCTGGTGAGCGCTGTGATGGACGGTGGTCCGGCCGGGATGATCTGCTCTTCCGGGATGTCGCCGATCGGCGGCATGGCCGCGATGTACCTGCTGATGAGCGTCTTCCACGTGACCCCTTGGCTGCGGCTGATTTCCGCGCGCAGCCAAAGGTCGGCATGAAGCGGTTGCCGTCCCTCAATGCAGGTCGATGGGCCCCTTGGGGGTGACGAGGGTCGCTGCAAGGCTGGTCGGGCGTTCGATGGTGCGGCGGACGCGTGGCGGCTGGGCGCCGCTGTGGAGCGCCCGCAGCGTGTCGCCGATCTCGGCGTCGGCATGAGTGGCGCGATGATTGTGCCGGACATATTCGAGCCAGGTCGGGGTGTGGTAGGTCTCGATCCAGATTTCCGGATTTTCCAGGTCGCGTGACAATGTCCAGTGGCGAGCGCCGTCGCGGCGACGGACGCGGCGGCGCTCGGCCATCGCCTGCAGGAAGGCCGGAACATCCTCTTCGCGGATGATGAACTCGATAGTGATGGTGACGGGGCCGCTGCGCGGCTGGACGTCAAGCGCCAGATGCGGCTCGCGGAAGCGGTTGAGCGGGTCGAGATTGAGTACGGTGTGCTCGGGCAGCGGCAGGAGGAAGCCGATGGCCGCACCGATGAGCATGGTCAGGCCGGCAATGACCAGCGCCGTCGATGCACCATGGCCGTCGGCGATGACACCCCAGACCCAGGCGCCGAAGGCCATGCCGCCGAAGGTCGCCATCTGGTAGATCGACAGCGCCCGGCCGACGACCCAGCGTGGCGTCGACATCTGTACCGAGATGTTGAAATGCGACAGCGCCAGAACCCAGCAGGCGCCGCCGATGAGCAGGCCGGCGCTGGTGAGCCAGGCATAGGTGCTCCAGGCGGCGATCCAGCTCGACAAGGCGAAGCCGAGGAAGGCGGAGCGCACGATCGCCTCGCTGCTCATGCTGCGACGGATGCGGCCGCTGATGAGCGCGCCGCCGACGGCGCCGATGCCGAAGGCGCCGAGCATGATGCCGTAGGTCAGTGGCCCGCCGGCGACGAGGTCGCGGGCAACGAGCGGCAGCAGCGCCTGGATGGCGACGGCTGTGAAGCCGAAGGTGAAGCTCCGCAGCAGCACCTTGCCGATGTTCGGCGACATGATGACATAGCGCAGCCCGGCGCCCATCGCCTGGCCGAGGGTTTCGCGCGGCAGCGTGCTCTTGGGGTACTGCGGACGCCAGCGGAACAGGACGAAGATGAGGGCGAAGTAGCTCAGCGTGTTGACGGCGAAGGCCGCCGCCGCACCGGCCGTTGCGACGATGATGCCGCCGATGGCCGGGCCGACGCTGCGCGTCATGTTGAAGCCCATCGAGTTGAGTGCCACCGCCGCCGGCATGACCGGGCGGGGCACCATGTCGCCGACGGATGCCTGCCAGGAGGGGTTGTTGAGGGCGGTGCCGCAGCCGATGAGGAAGGTGAAGCCGAGCAGCAGCCACGGGGTGATCAGGCCGAGATAGGCAACCAAGGTCAGCAGCGCCGAAACGGCAAGCATGAAGCACTGGGCCGTCAGCATGACGCGGCGCCGGTCGTAGCTGTCGGCGAGCGCTCCTGAGACGAGCGAAAACATCATGATCGGCAAGGTGATCGATGCCTGGACCAGCGCCACCATGTCGGAGGAGCTGGAAATCGAGGTCATCAGCCAGGCAGCACCCACCGACTGGATGAGGCCGCCGAAATTCGAGGCGAGGCTTGCAAACCAGACCGAGCGGAAGATGCCGTGCTTGAATGGCTCGAGGGCCGAACCCTGCTCGATCTTGTGGTCGTCCATGCGCCGCGGCCGGTGGAGCCGGCTGTCCTGGTGAATCGTCTGCGGCGACTAGACCACGATCAGGGGACGGGGTGAACCCATTTGTCGGGCGCCGGTATGGGCCAGCTTCGGCGCGGCGGCGGGCCAGAGCCGAATGCTGGCGAAACGAGACAAGTCGCGACGGGTCAGAAGCCCGTCTGGATGCGCTCGAAGATGACGTTGGTGAATGAGGAGATCTGGGCGCCGATGAAGGGACCGGTCACGGCCGTCACCAAAAGGATGGCGACGATCTTGGGCACGAAGGTCAGCGTGATTTCCTGGATCTGGGTCAGCGCCTGGATGAGGGCGATGCCGACGCCGATCAGCATCGCGGCGGCCACCGCAGGGCCGGACGCGGTCAGCACCGTCCAGATGGCATACTGGACCAGATCGAGGGCATCGGCCTCGTTCACGCCGGCGTGTCCTTGATGGTGACGCCGGGATTGATGACGATCTGCTTGCCGTCCTTGAGCACGGCGACGATGCCGTCCTTGTAAAGCTTGACCTCGGCGACCACGCCAGTCGTCTTGCCGTCGGGCGACGTCACGGTCTTGCCAATGATGGCGTCGGCCTGGGCGAGGGCGGAACCCTGCAGGATCTGGTCGAGGCGCGAGTTCATCTGCACCGACTGCTCGACCTGGGAGAAGGTGGCGAGCTGGGCGACATACTCGGTCGAGTCCATCGGCTTGGTCGGGTCCTGGTTCTTCATCTGCGCGACGAGCAGTTTGAGGAACGAGTTGTAGTCGACCTGGTTCTTGGTCGCGGCCGTCTTGGTGTCCGTGGCGGTCTTGGTGTTGGTGCCGACAGGAAGGGTGGTGGTGTAGTCGATGGCCATCAGAAGGTGCCTCCGGCGATGGCGCGTGACGGCTCCGGCTGGTCATTGCCCGCCATGACGCGCTTTTCGATTGGGTAGAGCGAACGGATGGTCTTGAGCGCCTCGTAGACGTGGTCTTCGGCGACGAGGCGGTCGACCTGCTTGAGGTTCGCGAGGATCTCGGGATCCTCGAAGGTGGCGAGCAGCAGCGGCAGCGAGCGTCGGAACATTTCGCGCGCATCTGCAGCGCCGATCGGATCCATCAGCATGATCTGCAAGATGAAGTAGAGCTGGCGCAGCGGCGTCGAGGCCTGCTCGGGCTGGATGACGTGGCTTTCGAGCAGGAACTGCACGTCGTTGAGCAATTCGAGCGAGACCTTGCGGTCGGCCCGGATGACTGCGCCGTTCAGGTAGATCTTCTCGTTGGCCTTCAAGGAAATCTTCAGCGTGTTTTTCATTGGATGCCGTCGCGAATGATCTGCGAAACCTCGATCAGGCCTTCGAAACTTTCAGTGCGGCCCTGGCGCAGGTCTTCGGCCTCGCGCAGGATCCACAGGCCGATCGAGATGAGGTTGGCGCGCAGCTCCTTGGGGAGCGCATTGTCGGGATTGCCCAGATCGTCGAGCAGCGAGGTCCAGACGCGGTTGGTGAAGTTGAGCGCCTCGATGGCGTCCATGGAATTGACGCCGCCGGCACTTGCCCGGGTCAGCAGATCGATCGAGCGGCTGAGCAACTGGCGTTCGCGGTCCTTCGCATCGGCGACGGAGTCGGTCTGAATATCGGCATAGGAAAATTGATACATATGCGTCCCGTTTGATTGCCGTTCAGAGGAATTTCATGAGGCTCAGTTGCTGGATGCGGGCGGTGATAGCGTAGGACTTCTCGATCTGGGAGAGAAGGTCCGTAACGCGGGTCGATGCCTTGTAGGGATCAACGCCCTCGGTGTTCAGGATGTGCCTTTCAAACAGGTCAATCTGCGTCTTGATGCGGTCGGTGGCGTTGGTGATCCGCTGCTCGATGATGCCGGTCTGCGCCTCGAGCTGGCCGATGTCGGAGATGGCAACGCCGATCGTCTGCACGCCCTTGGTCACCAGCGCCTTGCGGGCCGCGTCGCTGACATTGCTGCCCAGCAGGTCGCTCAGCACGGCAGCCGTCATGGCGATCTTGCGCAGGCCCTGGTTGTTGGCGCTGATCGAGCTCTCCGAGGTCTCATTGAGCGTGATGCGGCTGGTGATGCCCTGGTCGGTGGCGTTCGACCATGGGCTGCCGGGGGCCGACCAGCCGGCGCCGAGGAATGTCGGCTCGACGACCGTCGTCATGAAGCTGTCCATCTGGGCAGCCGTGATGCCCTGGGCGGCAGGGTCATTCTGGGAGAAGCCGAAGAAGCCGGCAAATGCCGCGTCGAAGGCTACCTTGGTCGGCGAGCCGGCGCTGAAGTCGTTGATCGGCTTGACGTCGGTGTTGGTGCCGGCGAACAGATATTCGCCGTTCAGGCTCGTGTTGAGCACCGAGGTCAGCGTGTCGAGCGTGCTGCGCGCGCTCTTCTGGGTGAGCGCGTAGGCGGCATCGCCCGACGATGAACTGGTGAGGCTCGACAGGAAGGACTGAGCGGCGTCGCCGATCTGGTTCAGGCCCTTTTGGGTGGCCGACAGCCGCGACGTGATCAGCCCGTTGGAATCGACGATCCCCGACAGACGCTCGAGGTCGCGGTTGAGGGTGACCGACTGGGCGGTGCGCGCGCCGAGCGCCAGACCGCGGTCGGCGACGAAGCCCGATGTCGCTTCCTTCTGCGCCTTGGTCAGCTCGGCCTGCTGGCGCAGGATCGAATAGCGCAGGGCGTTGGAAACTGCGGAGGAGGAGACAAAGGTGGTTTTCATCGACTACCTCACCGCCGCGAGCAGCGACTGTAGCATCTCGTCGACCGCCTTTATGAGGCGCGCCGAGGCCTGGTAGGCGTGCTCGAGATCGAGCAGCAGCGACATCTCGACGTCGACATTGACAGATGTTTCGTTGGACAGCGCCTCGCCGGTGCGGACCGCGAGCGCTTCCTTGGTTTCGGTCGCCGTTGCCGCCTGCTTGCGCATGCCTTCGAACCAGCCGATCGAGTTGGTGGTGAAGGAGCTCAGGCTGGAGGTCGCGGTGATGCCGGCCGCCGGATCGAAGGCCATGTTTTCGTCGATGCGATTGCCATAGGCGATCAGCAGGTCGGCGTAGGAAGCGTTGTTGGCCGGGTTCTTGTCGTAGGCCGCGCCGTTCATGCCGCCGTCGCGCAGCAGCGTCGGGTCGCCGCCGACGAGCGGATCGGCGGCCGGGTTCAGGCGGATCGAGCGGGCGAGGCCGTTGATCAGCGTGCCTGCCGGAGGCACGCCGGGACCGCCGGACCAGGTGAACAGGCCAGCCTGGTCGGCCAGAGCAGGCGCCGTCTCGCGGAAGGCGGTGATGAGGCCGCGCGCCGTTTCATCCAGCTGGGACTGCATGGTGTTTGCGACGCTGTCGCGCAGCTGGACAAGGCCGGCGAGTTTGCCCGCGGCATCGGTGTTGGCGCCGGTGCCTGCCTTGAGCGGCACGCCGTCGATGAAGATCTTGTTGCCGGGGACGCCGGCGGCATAGCCGGACGAGGGCTGGAAGCTGACGGTGCGCGGTTCGGTCTCGAACAGCGTGACGCCGTCGGCCGTGGTGAGCACCATGTCGTTGTCGCCGCGCTTCATGATCGAGACGGGCACGATCTCGGCGATCTTCTTCAGGATGGCGTCGCGCTGATCGAGCGCGTCGTTGACGTCGCGTCCGGAGCGTGTGCCCTGAATGATCGTCTTGTTGGCTATTTCGAAGTCACCCAGCAGCCGGTTCAGGTCGTCGACTGCGGTGGCAATCTCGCCGTCGGCTTGGGTTCGGATGCTCTGGATGGCCTCGCTGCCGTCGTTGAGCGTGCGCACGACCTGGCGGGCGGCGTCGATTGCTGCGACGCCGAGGTTCTTGTTGGAGGGCGCTGCCGAATAGAGCTGGAGCGCTTCCTGGAACTTGCCGAGCGCGGTGGCCGGCGAGTTCGCATTGTCCGAGCCGTTGACGTCGAGCGCGAGCTTCTGCAGACCCTCGAAAAGAGTGCTCTGCCCGGAGAAGGAAGCGAGCGACGACAGGTTCTGCCGGAACAGAAGCTCGTTGGTCGCCCGCTGGATCTCGACGACGCGAGCTCCGGGAGCAATGCTGCTAAGCATCGCCGTGCGGCGTGCGTAGTCTGGGTTCTGCGCTTCCTGGACGTTGCGGGAAACGGTGCTGGTCTGGCGCGACGTGTTCTGAAGCGCAGATTGGGCGATGCTAAGTGCAGACGTCAGGGACATGCGCAGTCTTTCGCGGGTTAGGTCGTGAACTCAGAAACCTGGGTGAGAAGGTGTGAGACCACGACCTGCTCCGTCAGTTCTATCTCTTCAGGTTGACGAGGATATCCATGAGGTCCGCTCCGGTTTGGAAGACCTTGGAATTGGCGGTGTAGTTGCGCTGCGACTCGATCATGTCGGTGAGCTCGGTCGCGATATCGACGTTCGAGTTCTCGACGGCGCCGGAGACGATCTTGCCGTTCTTGCCCTCGGTTGGCCAGCCGATCATGATGCCGCCTGACTCCGCGCTTTGTGCGAAGACGTTGCCCGAGATGACGGACAGCTTGTCGGCGCTCGGTACGTTGGCCATCGGGATCGAGAAGATCGCCTTCATCGAGCCGTCGGCATATTGCGCGTAGACGGTGCCGTCCTTGTCGATGTCGATGCTTTCGATCTTGCTGGGCGGGCTGCCGTCGAGCTGGGCCTTGGTGACGTTGTAGGCGGAGTCGCCCTGGGTCATGCCCGACATGTCGATGGTCAGCGCCGAGCCACCCGGAACGGTCAGCGTCAGGTTGGCCGGAGTGGTGGTCAATTGGCCGGAGCCATTGAAATTGAGGGTCTGGGTTGCCAGTGCGGGGCCGCTGTAGGGGAACCCGCCGCCAGCGGCAGCCTGCGCCTGGTTGTAGGCCGCCACTTCCCACTGTCCTGTCGCCGTCTTGGAGACGTAGACATCGATGATGACCTTGCCGCCGAGATTGTCATAGGCGATCAGCGACGACTTGTTCGTGTAAGTGGCGCCGGCGGCGTTGGTCGAAGGCAGGTTGGCGGCCGGCACGATCGCGGCATCGCTCGGGAAGTTCGCGGCGAACTTGCCGGTGGTGCTCGGCGTCCAGCTGATGGCGGTGTCGTCGATCTGGATCGGCTGGAGGCTGTTCTGGTCGACCGGCGCCGCAGGACGCGGACCCTGGCTCAGGTCCCAGCCCTTGAGGCGGTAACCGGCGGTGTTGACGAGGTAGCCGTCCTTGTCCGGCACGAAGGCGCCGGCGCGCGTCAGGAACGAGGTGCCGCTCGGGTCTTCGACCACGAAGAAGCCGTCGCCATCGATGGCAAGGTCGGTCACCGAGGTTGTGTACTGGAGCGCACCCTGCTTGCTGATGGAGTTGACCACCGTGGTGGTAACGCCGCCGGAGTTATAGCTGCCGGCGGTGCTGGGCAGGACCAGCGAAGAAAATTCCGTCGAAGCACGCTTGTAACCGGTCGTGCTCGAATTCGCGATGTTGTCGGCGACTGTCGAGAGCCGGTTTGCCTGGGAGTTCATCCCCGACACGCCAGTCCGCATCATTCCATAGAGGCTCATCGAAGGTCTCCCCAAATCTCATGCCACGCATGGAAGCTACGCGGCATGTCTTGCGCGAAGCTGATCAGACGATCAGGCGGTAGCCAAGGAAACGCTTGGAATCGATCGGATCGTGGCCGAGGCGCTCGCGCAGCTTCTTGCGAAGCTTGCTGATGTGGCTCTCGACGACGTTTTCTTCGACTTCTTCGTCGAAGACGCCGTAGATGGCGTTGAAGACTTGCGTTTTAGTGACGCGGCGGCCGCTGTTGGACGCCAGATATTCGAGGATACGGCGCTCGCGGCGCGGCAGCGGCATCGGTTCGCCGTCGATCTCGGGATCGCGGCCGTCCATGAAGATGCGCATGGCGCCAATCTCGGTGAAGCCGGTGTCCTCCTGGGCACGCCGGCGGATCGCCGTGATGCGCGCCAGGATCTCGCGGATGTGGACCGGTTTGCGGATGACGTCGTCGACGCCGGACTCGAAAAGCTTGAGCGTGTTTTCGAGATTGTTCTGCTCGCTGAGCGCAATGACCGGCGCCTTGGAGCGGTCGCGCAGCTGGCGAGGGGAGATGGAACCCTCATGGCAGTCGCCGATGAGGAACGCGCGGACAGAGCGCAGGTCCTCTTCAGGCGCGCTCGTAACCCATTCGCCGAATTCGCTCGAACGGAAGCCGGCGCAAGCCACGCCTTCCCGGTCAAAAAGTGAGTTATATCCCTTGGTGACGAGCTCGCGCTCGTCGACAACTACTATCATCGGCCCCGCCTCCGAATCGAAAAGTTAATGCCCCGTTAACCAATCGGTATCGGGTGCAACGGGCTGTAACCAATCGTGAGATTTTGCCTGTAGTTTTTGGGGAGTCTGGAATCGCATGGGTTGAACCGATTGCACGACATGCGTGCAATCGTTGCCAAATTCCAGGAGACGGGAATGTCGCGGCTGACTGCCGGTTTCAGAACGCCGAAAAGACGCTCATGGGTTGCAGAAGGTTCGGGCGTTGTCGGTCCAGCGGCCGAAGCCGGTGGCGACCATGTTGGCGATGACGCGACAGACATATCGCTTCTGTGCGGGGTCGTTGTTGGGACCGGCGTGATAGCGGGCGACGGCCATGGACCAGGACTCGTGGCGGCCGTGCAGGCTGACCAGAAAGCGCGCCGCATAGTCGACATTGCGCCTGGGGTCGAGCATGTCGCTGACACTGCGGAATTCGTTGCCGTGATAGCGATGGTTGATCTGCATGCAGCCGAGGTCGATCAGCGTCTTGCCTTCGGCCCGGGCGGCCTCGAAGGCGGCGATCGCTTCAGCCTGGCTGCGCGGAAAGACCGCTTTTCCCTCAATATTCAAGGCGTTGGGCTGCAGGCTGCCCTTCTTGCCTGTCTCGGTCAGGCCGACCGCATAAAGGATGCCGACCGGCACGCCGTAGCGATCGGCGGCCCTGACGATCTCAGGCTCGCACGGGTTGGCGGCGGCCGAAGCATCGACGGCAGCGGCGCTAGATGTAGCGGCTGCCGCCAGGACCATCAGTGCGAGCCGACGAGATGTTGCGTGTACTGCCTTCATCATTTGTCGCCCCTCCTGTCGTTCTGCCGTTGCCTGATTGCCTGCCTTCGCTACCCGTTCCTCCCGATTGGAAGGCTTGCTGGTCGCGGCCTCCGGAGCCTGGCGAAAGCGCACCGCCATCCGTGCGCGCCTGGCTGTTCGATGCTGCCTGAGGTTGCTGGATGGTGACGCGGTCGACGTCGAAACCCAGGCCGCGCAGGGCGCTGTTGATGGCGTCACGATCGGTCGACAGGCGATTGTAGGCTTCAGCGTTCTCGACCTGGATTTCAACCGACAGTTGATCTCCCGACAGGTGCAGGCTTGCCGTCACCATGCCAAGTTCGACGGGGCGCAGCTGGATCTTCAAAACCTGCGTTCCAGGCGTGCTTGAACTGTTGGCCTGCAGCTGCTGAACGGCCGATACGGCGGCCGTTTGACGCGGCGCTCCCGACGCGATCGCGAGCGCAAGGGCGCCTGCCGTCGAGCCGGTGGATGGGGTCGCGGGCGCGGGGATCATCTGCTCGGAAATGACGGTGACGCGATTGGTTGCCGCCGCCTGTTCGGGCTGCCGCACAGGCGTGGGCCGAGCCGGCTTGTCGGCTGGCGCCGCAGCTTCGCCGGTCGCATCGCCAGCCGGTTTTGCCTGCGCTGCCGCTTCCCCTGTGGTCGCCGCGTCAGTTGCGCCCGCCAGTGCCGGCGGAAGTGCGGAGCCGCCATTCGGGCGCGCCGCCGACTTGCCTGATGCGAATGGCTGGCCTTCGGCCAGAGCGGCATCGGTGCCTTCGGTCGGGACAGCGGCATCGCCTGCTTCGCCCGAAGTCGATTGTGCGCCGCCGGAGGTTGCCGGCTGGCTGGCCGCCTTGCGCAACTCGCTCAATGCAAGCACCAGCGGCATGGCAGCTTCGACGTTCTGATCGTTGGCGGCTGGCTCCTTGGCGACGGGGGCGGGCAGGGTTGTTTCCGCGTCTTCGATCTTTGCGTCGTCCTTGGCCGCGACGTCGCGCTCGACGGTGCCTTCGACGTCGCCGGCATCCTTGGCGGCAAGCCGCTCGGCAAATTTCTGCCAGCGCTTCTCGTGCTGTGCGCCGCCATCGACACGCGGTTCCTTGGCGGCGCGTTCGCCACCCTTCTTCGGGTCGAGCAAGGCCTGGCCGAAATCGGCCTGCTCGTCGCCACCCTGCAGGGAGGAACGATCGTTGGCGAAAGCCTGCCTGGTGGGCGTGCTCACAATCGCCGAACCGATGCCGTCGGTCATTTGGGGGAGGCTCCTAGTAGTTCGTCAATGGCTTCGAGCGTGCGTCGCGCTTCGATGATCTTGGGATCTTCAGGCTCGGCGGCCGGCTGCTGTGGCGTCGGGTGCGATGCCGTCTGCTGGGGGGACGACGACGGGGCATGCTGCTCCGGCGCCGGGGCTGCCGCTGTTGCGGGCGCAGGCACTGGAACCGGCGAGGGCACCACCTCGCGGACCGTCGTTCTTGCCGGCGCAGCGGTCGGGGCTTGTGCCGGTGTCGATGCCGCTGGAGCCGGCGTGGCCGGCGCTGGCGCAGCCGCGTCCGGGATCATGGGGTCGCTTGGCCCCGGCTGCGTATCGAGAGGGGCCGGGGGCAGGTTGGCGATGTCGACCGGCTTCTGCGCCTGTTCGACAGGCGTCGGCACGGCAGAGGTGACTTCGGAAGCGATGGCTTCGACGGCTTCGAGAAGTGCGCGGTCGCCCTTGGAAAGCTTGCTGCGGTCGATGCTGCCGAGCTTGTCGAGCATGTCGCCAGACGTGCCCGAGGTGACGCCGGACAGACCGGAATAGAGCTGGGCGCGCGGGTCGTTGTCGTTGCGCTGGCCGTCGCGGCCTTGCTCGGCCTTGCGGGCGGCGAAGGTGGACAGTTCGGCAAGACCGTCGATGGCGGCGCGGCGGGCGATGCGTAGGTAGACGACCTTCTCCTGCTCGGCGTCCATCATGGCGGTGACTTCGGCGAGCGCGTCGAGATTGATCTGACCATTCAGGGCGACCACACCGGTCACGAAGGCGTCGGCGAACTGGCTGGCATAGGGCGAGCGCAGATAGTTGCGTACATATTGCAGCGAGTTGTGAAGGAAGCGGCCGCCGTCGCCGATGCGCGGCGCAAGCGCCACCGAGCGGCGCAAGGCGGCTTCCTCGACAAGTGTGCCGGGGCTCATCAGCCGCGCCTGGTCAAACAGCTTGACCGCCTGCTCGGGTTGGTCGGCGACGCTGACGGACCCCTTGACCAGCGCCAGGAACGCGCCGAGCTCGGAGGTCTCGGTCAGCGGGTTGATGGATGCGAGGGCGTCGATCGTGCCCTTGGGCTTGCCGCGGAGATAATCGATGACGCCCTGGGCCATCTGCTTGTCGGCGTCCTCGAGCGTGAGGCGCGAGACGACCTGCTCGATGGTCAGCGGGTTGCCGCCGCTCATGGCGTAGATGAGCAGGGCGCGGAAATTCTTGGGATCCTTGAACGACGCGGGATCGGCGGTGCGCATGCGCTCGTCGGTCATTTCGAGCAGGCGACGCTGCATTGGCAGCGATGCCTGGTCGCCCGCGGCGATACGATCCTGGACCAGCTGCAGGCAGCGGACCATCTGGTAAGGTTCCAGCCCCGGCGCCTCGCTGGCGCGCGCATGGTCGGGCGCTGTCGCCGCGATGAGGGCGATCAGGCCGGCACCAGCGAAGGTCGCCGCGAGCCTCATTCAGGCTTCTCCAGCAGGATTTCGATGCGGCGGTTGACTGGCGAGAACGGCTCGGACGGATCCTTGAGCTTGCGATCGGCGAAACCACCGACCTCGACGACACGCTTTTCGTCCAGGCCAGCACGTACCAGCATATAATAGGCGGAGTGCGCACGGGCGGTGGACAGACGCCAGTTGTCGTAGCTGGCGTTGCGGAAGGGGCGGGCGTCAGTGTGGCCGTTGATCGAGACGTTGCCTGGATGAGTGGCAATGGTCTTGGCGATCTTTTCCATCGCCAGGATCAGTTCGCGGCGCGGCACGGCGGAGCCGATCTCGAACATGCCAAAGTCGAGCTGCTCGGTGACCGAGATGACCACGCCCTTGTCGGTGGCGACGACCGAGAGGCCGTCGGGCAGGTTCTGGCCCTGCTTGATCGCCGCGGCAAGTTCCTGGCGGATGGCGTCTGCGTCCTGGACCGTTTCCTTGGTGGGGGCTGGCTCCTTGGGCTGCTCGGCCATTGCCTCAGCCTCGGCCTTCTCGCTCTTGGGAGCGTCGCCGGATTTCGTCGCGTCGTTCGGCTTCGTCGCTTCGGCAGGCTTGACTGCGTCTCGCGGCAGCGGGGGCGTTGCCGCGTCGGCGGCCGAAGCCTGCTCGGTCGTCGGCTGCTCTTCGACATGCTTGATCGGAGCGGAAGGCGTGGACCGCGCGGTCGGCTCGCCGGGCTTGGCCGGTTCGCCCTCGATGGCCGCGCGCTCGGCACTGGCTTCGGCCGCGGGGGTTGCCACCTGCTCGGTCCAGAAATCGGGTGCGAACGGATCGCGATAGGCTTCGCCACCGGTGGCGCCGCTCGACGGGCCAGACAGTTGCGCGCCGCCGTCGCCGCGCTCGGAGATGTTGGCCTTGGCGCCGGTCTCCTGCGCGATCTCGGCCAGCACGGCGTAGGGATCGGCGAAGAGGTGGTCGTCGGATTTCTTGGCCGCGTCGGCGGTGTCGATCGAGTTCTTCTCGGTCGAGGGGCCGGCACTGCTGCGTCCGTCGGTGCCTGCCTTGGCTTCGGGCTGCTGAGGATCCTCGGCGGTCAGGCCGACGGAGTTGGGACCGTCGCCCATTTCCTCAAGACCTTTGCGGCTCGCCTGGCGGTCGACCAGTTTGACCGGGTTGAAGTAGCTCGCAACCGCTGCCTTGGTCTGCTCGTTGGCGGCGCTGATCAGCCACATGACGAGGAAGAAGCACATCATCGCCGTCATGAAGTCGGCGAAGGCGATCTTCCAGGCGCCGCCATGGTGGCCGTCGTCGTGGTCGGCATGACGCCTGACGATGATGATCTGCTGGTGATGGGGATCGCTGTTGTCGGCGGCGCTCATGGCAAGGTCTCGGAAAGGGCCGAAGACCATTCGCCAAGGCGGGTCTCGAACAGATTGTCGTCGATCGACACACTCAGATCGAAGCCAGTGGCTTCGGTGAAGTCGACATTGCCCGCCCGTTCCCCCAAGGCGGTCGCCAAGGCGTCGAACATGAATTGCGGACCACTGACGCGAATGCGTACCGCTTCACGGTCTTCCATGGCCGACAGCACTGCGGCTGCGAGGGCGTCGATGGAGCGCTTGCGAATGTCGTCGCTGACAAGACCGGCGATGATGCGGGCGGCAGCATCGGTGGCAAGATGAACGACACGCGCCTCCATGTCCCGCAGACCAGCGGCCATGGCCGTGCCGGTCTCGGTGCCCATATGGATGCCAAACGCGCTCAACTCGGCCGCATGCTGCTGGCGCTCGGCTTCGAGGGCTGCCTCATGTTCGGCCACGAGGCGGGCAGTGAGCGCCTCTTCGGCCTCGGTGACTGCGATCGCAATCAGTGTGGGAAGGTCGGGTTCGGGCACCGCCTGCGGGTAGGTCGGGGCGGGGAAAGGCTTGTCGTCATCCGCACGCGACGCATGCGGCGCGAAGTCGGTCAGCCGTTCGAACAGTGCTGCGATCGACATCAGGCGGCGACCTCCTGGCCGGCCCATTTGCGCAGGATCAGTGCGGTACGCTCTTCATTGATGTCGACCATGCGAGCGAGGCGGTCCTGGGGGGCGGGACGCAGCTTGTTGCGCAGATCGTCCATGGCATGTGACCGCTGGTCGGACAGGGCGACAGGCTCCTCCTCAAAGGAAGCCATTCCTTCGGCGTTGGGCAGCGCCCGCTGCATCTCCTCGAAGCTCGGGCCGGCAAAGGTCGGCAGGGCCGGGGCACCGGACTGGGTGAGCGCGGCCGCCATCGGGCGCAGGCCGAAGAAGGCGATGAGGAAGACGACGACGATGAAGGCAGCGGCGTTGATCAGCGTTCCGGTGTGCTGACCGATCGAATCGAGGACGCCGGGGCTTGCGACCTGCACTCCATCGAGGCCGTCGATGAACTCGACCGCCGAGACGTTGATGATGTCGCCGCGCTTTTCGTCGAGGCCGGTGGCGGAAGCGACCATCTTCTGGATATCGGCGACGCGGGCGGCAATCGCCTCCGGGGTGGCGTTCTGGCCGAGGATGGCGGCGAGGCGCTGCTGGTTGACGACGACGGCGATCGACATCTTGGTCACCGAATAGCCGTTCGAGACCGTGGCGATGCGCTTGGAGTTCATCTCGTAGTTGGTGATTTCTTCCTTGCGGTCGCTGGCCGACGTCGACTGCGGGCCGTCGGTAGCAGCCGCGCCGGCGTCGGGCAGGTTCTGCTCGACGGTTGCGGGCGTCGCCGACTGCTTCTGGTTGGAGTTCTCGTTGGCGCGGACGACCTGGACCGAACGCTCGACGCGCGATTCGGGATCGAAGATGGTCTCTTCGGTCTGGCGCGTGTCGGTGTTGACATCGGCCTTCACGCTGGCGCGGAAATTGTCGGGGCCGAGATAGGCTGTAAGCGCGCGGCGGATGTTGTCTTCGATCTGGGTTTCGACGGTGCGCTCGACGCCGATGGAGCGGGCGGCGCTGGAATTGGCGGGATCATCGCCCGAGGCGAGCAGGTTGCCCGAAGCGTCGAGCACGGTGACGCGCTCGGAATCGAGGCCGGGAACTGCCGCGGCGACGAGGTGACGGATGGACATCGCCGCCTTGTCGGCGTCGGCGCTGGAGGCGCGGATCACGACGGATGCGGAGGGCTTCTGCTCGTCGCGGCGGAAGTTGGCGCGCTCGGACATGACGATGTGAACGCGGGCGGACTTGATGCCCTGGATGGACTGGATCGTGCGGGCGATCTCGCCTTCCAGTGCGCGGACGCGGGTGACCTGCTGCATGAAAGAGGTGAGGCCGAGCGAACCGACATTGTCGAACAGCTCGTAACCGGCGTTGGAACTGGTGGGCAGGCCCTTTTCGGCGAGCAGCATGCGCGCCTTGGCGGTGCTGCCGGCAGGAACCAGGACCGTCGTGCCGTCGGAGGCGACGTCGAAGCCGATGCCGGCTTCGCCAAGCACCATGCCGATCTGGTTCACGTCGGAGCGTTCGAGCCCGACATAGAGCGTCTCGTAGGCCGGACGATTGAGATAGATGGAGGCAACGCCGACCACGGCGATGACGAGCGCCGCGATGCCGCCGAGGATCGCCAGCTTGCGCGGGCCGAAACTCTGCAGATTGGCGACGATGGTCCTGAGCTGTTCGGGCACGTGCGTAGGTTCCCCGCAATATCTTCCGCAGAGACCCTAGACGTCGAAGCTTGTGCAAAAATGGAAAGGGCCGCGCCCGAGGCGCGGCCCTTTTCGATAATCTGCCGGCTGCGTGGCCAGGTCAGCCCTTGAACAGGGCCAGGATCGCCTGCGAGTTGGAATTGGCGATGGAGAGCGCCTGGATACCGAGCTGCTGCTGGACCTGGAGTGCCTGCAGGCGGGTCGATTCCTTGTTCATGTCAGCGTCGACGAGCTGGCCGACACCGCGGTCGATGGAATCCATCAGCTTGGAGACAAAATCTTTCTGCAGGTCGATATGCGACTTCGCGGCGCCGAGCTCGGATGCCGCCAGGGTGAACCCCGTCAGCGCCGTTTCGATGTCGGCGAGGAAGCCGTCGATGTCAGCATCGGTGCCGTTGGTTTCGACGTTGATCGCCATGATGTCGGCGGTGATCGGCCTGGCGGTGCCGTTGGCGGCAAAGAGGGTGATGTTCGAGATGTCGATCGAGATCTTGCCCAGGGAGACGGTGCCGTTGGCGGCGCGGTTGTAAGAAGAGACGATTTCGACCGGACCAGGATCATCGGTGGCCAGCATGTTGGAGCCGGCATAGCTGGCGCCGATCGCAGCGCTCTTCAGGTGGCCCAGCAGCGGCGCGATTTCGCCCTGGACCTGCTTGCGCGTGTCCAGTCCCTGGCCACGCGCGGTGATCAGCTTCTGCTTGATATTGTCGATGACGCCGATGATGTCCTTCAGTGCGGTGTAGGCCGTGTCAACCTTGCCGGCGCCGAGACCGAGCGCGTCCTGCACCGACGAGTTTGCGCCGTTGTCGGAGCGCATCGTCGTGGCGATGGACCAATATGCGGCGTTGTCGGAAGCCTCGGCCACGCGAAAGCCGGTCGAGATGCGCCCCTGGGCAACCTGGAGCGCCTTGTTGGTGGAGCTCAGGCTCTGCAGCGCAGTCATCGCTGATGCGTTGGTCATGATGCTGGACATCGGATAAGGCCCCCACTGTCGTTTCGCGCCACCTTCGGTAGCGCTTCCGCTGCATACGCGGCTGGTTAACCATAGCTAAACAAGTATGGTTAATAGCTGATTAATGGCGCTTGATCAGAGCCTGCCGGCGCTGTCGGTGACGCGGCGGAATGATCTGCCCGGAAGCTTGCGCGGGGCTATCCGCGAATGTGCCAGATGGACGTTCAGACGTAGAAATATGCCATTTTATTCAGCCGGTTACGTAATTCGACCCGCCTGAGTGGAAGCCCCGGTGCGCAATGCAATCTGCTGCTTGCATTAGACAAAACGAAACCGGGCCGTACCTTGCGGTACGACCCGGCGTCCTTGTTGCCGAGATGGCTCGGATCGATCTTAGTTGCGGAACAGCGACAGCAGCGACTGCGAGCTCGAATTGGCGATCGAAAGCGCCTGGATGCCGAGCTGCTGCTGGGTCTGGAGGGCGGCGAGACGTGCCGACTCCTTGTTCATGTCGGCGTCGACCAGCTGGCCGATACCGCGGTCGATCGAGTCGATCAGCTTGCTGGTGAATGACATCTGCGAGTCGACGCGGGTCTTGGCGGCGCCGATGGTGGCGGCATTCGACTTCATCGCCGTCAGGGCGGTTTCAGTCAGTGCCGCGTCGGTGGCAGCCGTCAGGGCGGCCTCGAGGTCGTAGGCGGCGACGGTCATCGTCGTCGGAGCGGCGCCCGGCTGGTAGCCGGTCACGATGTTGGCGGCCGTGCCACCTGTTTCGAGCATGTTGACGCCCTGGAAATTGGCGTTCTGGGCGATCGAAACGACCTGGGCCTTCAGCTGGGTGATTTCAGCGTCGATGGCGGCGGTGTCGGTGCCGGGCGTTGCGCGGGCAACGTACTTCTTGACGATTTCCTTGGTCTTCTCGATGGCCTCTTCCAGAGCGGAGGAAGCGGTGTCGAGGACAGCGGCGCCGAGACCGAGAGCATCCTGAACGGCGCTCAGAGCGCCCGTCTGGGTGCGCATCGAGGTCGCGATCGACCAGTAGGCGGCGTTGTCCGAGGCGGTCGAAACGCGCTGGCCGGTGGCGATGCGATTTTGAGTGGTGGCCAGATTCTTGTTGGTGCTCGACAGCGTCTGGAGAGCCGTCATTGCAGACGCGTTGGTGAGAAGGCTGGTCATGAGCCCTGTTCCTTGTATTCAGTTTTTTTCGAGGAACATGCCGGCGAACAGCCGGCTCAGGCGAAGCGGCATCATACCTATGGCCAACTGTCTGGGCCAACTCGCGCTGTATCGCGATCTAACCGCGGACTTCCTGCCAAAGGGCTAAAAATCATGGTTAATCAACTCTAAATAGCTGATTTTTTTAACCTTAATGCGAATTTGCGGGACCTTCCAACGCCTGATCGTGACTTGTTTTGGCACGGAAGCTCAAGCGCCGCAGTCGACAGTCTGCCAACCGGCGTTTGCAAGTTCCTTCGACGGGCACGACGAGCAGGATCCCCGATGCGGCGCCGCTGTCGGCGACAGCCCCATAACGAAACCGGGCCGTACCTTGCGGTACGACCCGGTCTGCGATCCTTGTGCCTGAGACGGCCGGGATCGATATCGATGCGGGCGCGGCGAGCCGCGCCCGTCCGATCTATTAGCCGCGGAACAGCGACAGGAGCGACTGCGAGCTCGAGTTGGCGATCGAGAGCGCCTGGATGCCGAGCTGCTGCTGGGTCTGGAGGGCGGCGAGACGTGCCGACTCCTTGTTCATGTCGGCGTCGACCAGCTGGCCGATGCCGCGGTCGATCGAGTCGATCAGCTTGCTGGTGAACGACTTCTGCGAGTCGACGCGGGTCTTGGCAGCGCCGATGGTGGAAGCGGCCGTCTTCATAGCGGTCAGCGCCGTGTCCACAGCCGTTGCGGTGGTGGCGCCGGTCAGGGCAGCTTCCAGGTCGTAGGCGGCGACGGTCATCGTCGTCGGAGCGGCGCCCGGCTGGTAGCCGGTCACGATGTTGGCGGCCGAACCGCCGGTGCTCTTGAGCATGTTGACGCCCTGGAAGTCGGCGTTCTGGGCGATCGAAACGACCTGGGCCTTCAGCTGGGTGATTTCAGCGTCGATGGCGGCGGTGTCGGTGCCGGGCGTTGCACGGGCAACGTACTTGTTGACGATTTCCTGGGTCTTGCTGATGGCCTCTTCCAGAGCGGAGGAAGCGGTGTCGAGAATGGCGGCGCCGAGGCCGAGAGCATCCTGAACGGCGCTGAGAGCGCCCGTCTGGGTGCGCATCGAGGTCGCGATCGACCAGTAGGCGGCGTTGTCCGAAGCGGTGGCAACGCGCTGGCCCGTGGCGATACGGCCCTGCGTGACAGCCAGGTTCTTGTTGGTGCTCGACAGCGTCTGGAGAGCCGTCATTGCGGACGCGTTGGTGAGAAGGCTGGTCATGAGCCTTGTTCCTTGTACTCGAAACTTTTTGAGGAACATGCCGGCAAACAGCCGGCTCAGGCGAAGCGGCATCATGCCTATGGCCATCTGTTTGGGCCAACTCGCGCTGTATTGGAAATCTAGCCGGGAACTCTCTGCCAAAGGCCTAAGCAACGTGGTTAAATAACTCTAAATCAATGATTTTTCTAATTTTTATTCAAACTGCCTGGAGTTTTGGGGCGGGCGGCAGCTCATCTGCGGGACTGCTTTTCGACCGGTGTCGATGTCGCTGCCGGCAAGCATCAAAACGAAAACCGGGCCGTACCTTGCGATACGACCCGGTCTGCGATCCTTGTGCCTGAGACGGCCCGGATCGGTATCGATGCGGGCGCGGCGAGCCGCGCGCGTCCGATCTATTAGCCGCGGAACAGCGACAGCAGCGACTGCGAGCTCGAGTTGGCGATCGAGAGCGCCTGGATGCCGAGCTGCTGCTGGGTCTGGAGGGCGGCGAGACGTGCCGACTCCTTGTTCATGTCGGCGTCGACCAGCTGGCCAACACCGCGGTCGATCGAGTCGATCAGCTTGCTGGTGAACGACTTCTGCGAGTCGACGCGGGTCTTGGCCGCACCGATGGTGGCCGCAGCCGTCTGCATGGCCTTGAGGGCGGTGTCGACGGTGGTTGCGTCGGTGGCAGCCGTCAGGGCGGCTTCGAGGTCGTAGGCAGCAACCGACATGGTCGTCGGAGCGGCGCCCGGCTGGTAGCCGGTCACGATCGCAGCAGCCGTGCCACCGGTCTCCAGCATGTTGACGCCCTGGAAGTCGGCATTCTTGGCGATCGAAACGACCTGGGCCTTCAGCTGGGTGATTTCAGCGTCGATGGCGGCGGTGTCGGTGCCAGGCGTTGCACGGGCAACGTACTTGTTGACGATTTCCTTGGTCTTATCGATGGCCTCTTCCAGAGCGGAGGAAGCGGTGTCGAGGATGGCGGCGCCGAGGCCGAGAGCATCCTGAACGGCGCTCAGAGCGCCCGTCTGGGTGCGCATCGAGGTCGCGATCGACCAGTAGGCGGCGTTGTCCGAAGCGGTGGCAACGCGCTGGCCGGTGGCGATACGGCCCTGCGTGACGCCCAGGTTCTTGTTGGTGCTCGACAGCGTCTGGAGAGCGGTCATTGCAGACGCGTTGGTGAGAAGGCTGGTCATGAGCCCTGTTCCTTGTATTCGAATTTTTTGAGGAACATGCCGGCAATCAGCCGGCTCAGGCGAAGCGGCATCATGCCTATGGCCAACTGTTCCGGCCAACTCGCGCTGTATCGCGATCTAACCGGGCACTTCCTGCCAAACGTCTAAGCAATGTAGTTAATCAACCGTAAATAGCTGATTTTTCTCAGTTTTATGCAAAATGGCCGAAGCTTGCGCTCCGGCCATTCGTTGCATTTCCGAAGTAGGCGACGCGCTTTCCGGGTCGCTACGTGAAGGATCGCACGAGGGAACCCACCAGCAGGTTCCAGCCGTCGATGAGCACGAAGAACAGGATCTTGAAGGGCAGCGACACCACTGTCGGCGGCAGCATCATCATGCCCATGGCCATCGTGATGGTGGCGACGATGAGGTCGATGACGAGGAACGGCAGCACGATCAGGAAGCCGATCTCGAAGCCGCGGCGGATTTCGGAGATCATGAAGGCGGGAACGAGGATGCGCAGGTCGACCTTGTCTTCCGAGACGGTCTGGCCGCGCTCGCGGGCGAGGTCGGCGAACAGGTTGAAATCCTTGTCGCGGACATTGTGCATCATGAAGGTGCGGAACGGATCGGAGATGCGCTCGACGGCCTCGGTCTGGGTGATCTGGTTGTCCATCAGCGGCTTGACGCCGTTGTTCCACGCCTGGTCGAACGTCGGCGCCATGACGTAGAAGGTCATGAACAGCGACAGCGAGATCAGGATCAGGTTGGCGGGCGTCGACTGCAGGCCGATACCGGTGCGCAGGATCGAGAAGGCGATGACGAAGCGGGTGAAGCTCGTCACCATGATCAGCAGGCCCGGCGCCACCGACAGCACGGTGAGCAGGCCGAACATCTGGATGATATAGCCGACGGTGGCGCCATCGGGGTTGCCGAGGGCGTTGAGGTTCAACTGCTGGGCACCGGCGGGCAGGATGCCTGCGGCGAGGATGGCAACGGTGGCCAGGAACTTTTTCATTCGAACAGCAACGTTCTGATCAGCACTTCCTTGACATGGCCGTCGCTGCGGATGGCGGCGCGTTCGTCGAGGTCGGTCTTGAGATGACGGAAAGCGCTGGCGCCCTGGACCTGGTGGATCCGGAGCGTGCGCACATAGGCGAGCAGGTCCTGGTGGACCCGCTCGGTGAGTTCGGCCGGCTGCGGCGCGTCGAGCACGAGCGACACCTCGAGGCGTATCCACATGGTGTCGGGTGCGGCCAGATTGGAGGTGATCGGCGCAAGCTGGACCAGCGTGCCGGCTGCGGCGGGATCTTCTGGAGCCGCAGCGCCTTCCTTGCCGCCATGCGGCTTGGCCTTTGCCTCGGTCTTTTCGACCGGCTTGGCTTCGCCGTAGAGATACCCGCCCGCCATCCAGCCCATGCCGATGGCGGCCGCCGTCATCAGCAGCAGAGCGCCGAGCTGGACGACCATCGACGGGCCGGACTTCTGGGTGATGGGCAGTTCGATCACTGACATGGGCGGACCTAGAAGGGGAGGACCTGGTCGAGGACCTGCTGGCCGTAGGGCGGCTGCTGGACCTCGGTGATGCGGCCGCGGCCGCCATAGGAGATGCGAGCTTCGGCGATGCGCTCGTAAGGAATGGTGTTGTTCGGGCCGATGTCGGACGGACGGACGATGCCTGCGATGGTCAGCACGCGCAGCTCGGCGTTGACGCGGACTTCCTGCGAGCCGCGGATCATCATGTTGCCGTTGGGCAGGACATCGGTGACGACGGCTGCCACCAGAAGGTCGAGCTTTTCGGAGCGCGAGGTCGCGCCGTCGCCCGAATAGATCGACTTCGAACCGGCATTGCCGTCCAGCTTGCCGCCGGTTCCGACGCCGTCCCATTCCGCATTGAGGCCACCACCGATGGTGCGGTTGCTGGTGCGGTTGCGCTCGGACTCGTTCTTGAAGCGCGCCCGGTCGTCGATCGAGATCTTGACGGTCAGGATGTCGCCCGGCTGGAGGGCGCGCGGGTCGGTGAACATGCGGCTCTGCTTGTCCTGCCACAGCGAGAACCGCTTGGTCGGGGTCGCGGGCGCCTCGGGATAGCGGTACATCGACGAGCTGCCGTCTTCGATGCCCGAACCGACGGCGGACATGGTCGGCTCCTTGCCGACCTCCTTGAGGTTGGCAGCGCAGCCGGAGAGGCCGGCGAGCATGGCGACGAGGAGGACTTTTCTGGTCATGAAGGATCTTCCCGGCGGGCGGCGCTCGCCATGATACGGGTCAGCTCGGCGGCCGACTTCTTTTCCATTTCGTTGAGAATGACGCTGGCCTTGCGGGCGTCGAGCTTCATTAGAATGGCAGACGCCAGCTCGACGTCGAGTGCGGCAAGCCGCTCGGCGGCGGCGTCGGGCTTCATCTTGGCGTAGATCTGGACGACGCCTTCCTCGGCGCGGGCGAGGAACAGTTCGCGGCGCTTGAGCCAGGTCTCGTATTCGGTCTTGCGTTCCTCGAGCAGCGCGATGCGCTTGTCGACCTCGGCCTGGAGCTTCTTCAGCTCCTCGGCCTGAAGTGCGTAGCGGCGGTCGCGTGCGGCGTCGGCGATGTTGGAGCAGAAGCGCTCTACTTCGCTCGGCTCCACCGTGGCCGGCTGGACGACGTTGGCCGTGGGCATCGGCCGCTCGATGAACTGGGCCGGCGCGCCCTGCTCCTGGGGCTGCGCGGGGGCAGTGGCCTCGGTACGGGCCGGGCCGACACCGACCACGAGCACGGCGAGTGCTGCGAGCGGGTAGACGCTGGAGCGGAACTTGGCGGAGAGCTC
The DNA here is from genome assembly GCF_026521175.1 of Aminobacter sp. MET-1. Lineage (NCBI taxonomy): Bacteria > Pseudomonadati > Pseudomonadota > Alphaproteobacteria > Hyphomicrobiales > Phyllobacteriaceae > Aminobacter > Aminobacter sp. MET-1. The sequence goes on from NZ_JAMSHL010000007.1 coordinate 145,850, forward strand.
TTGGATCACGGCCATGCCTTACTGGACCACCAGGTCGGCTTGCAGCGCGCCGGCCGACTTGATGCCCTGGAGGATTGCAATGATGCCGTCCGGCTTGACGCCGAGGCGGTTAAGACCCGCGACCAGCGTTTGCAGGTCGGGGCCGTCGAGCATCGCGAGCTTGGAACCGGGGCGGGCGGCGTCGATGACGGTGAAGTCCTCGACCGCCGTCTGGCCGCGCGAGAACGGCTCGGGCTGGACGACACGCGGCTGCTCGGTGATGCGGACGGTGAGCGTGCCGTGGCTGATGGCGACCCTCGAGATCTTGACCTCGTTGCCGATGACGATGGTGCCGGTGCGTTCGTCGACGACGACGCGGGCAGGGCTGTCGGACAACACCAGCAGGTTTTCCAGCTCGGCATAGAAGCGGGCTGTGGAGATACCCTCCGGCTTGCGGATGACGATGGTGCGCGAATCCTGCTCGCCGGCGACGCGCTTGTTGAAGCGGTGGCGGGCGTAGTCGTTGATGGCGTCGGCGACGCGGACTGCGGTCGAGAAATCCGGGTTGAACAGCTGAAGCGTCAGCATGTTCTCTTCGGCGAAGCGTGCGGTGACCTCGCGCTCGACGATGGCGCCGTTGGGCACGCGGCCGGCGGTCGGGATGCCCTGGGTGACCTTTTCGGCAGCACCCTGCGCGTTGAAGCCGCCGACGAGCACCGAACCCTGGGCGACCGCGTAGATGTCGCCGTTCGGCGCCTTGAGCGGGGTCATGACCAGCGTGCCGCCGGCGAGCGAGGTGGCGTCGCCAAGCGACGAAACGTTGACGTCGATGCGCGCACCGGCCTGCACGAAGGCGGGCAGGTTGGCGGTGACGATGACGGCGGCGACATTCTTGACGCGGGCGCGGCCGTCCTCGGAGGCGATGCCGAGATTTTCGAGCATGGCGCGGATCGACTGTTCGGTGAAAGGCGCGTTGCGCAGGCTGTCGCCCGAACCGTTGAGGCCGATGACGAGGCCGTAGCCGACGAGCTGGTTGTCGCGCGATTCCTGCAGCGAGGCGATGTCCTTGATGCGAACATTGACCAGATGCGTGCCGATGCCGCCATTGAGCGACGTCAGCCGGTTGCCGCTGTCGCCGAATTTGCCGGTGTCGAAGGAGTCTTCGCCAGCATTGCCGCCGGCGGCCTGGCCGGCGCGTGCGTTGAACTGCGCTGCCGGCACACCGTCGGGGCCGTCGGCATAAGCTGTCTGGAGGCCGAGGACGGCGACTGCCGCGAGCACTAACCTGCGCATCATGTCGCACCCACGTGGATGGAACCGTCGGCCATGACGGTGCCGGTCAGGATCTTGCCGCTGTCGATGTTGCGCACCTTGACGACGTCGCCGGCAGCACCGGGCTCCAGGGTGACGCCCGAGGCCGAGATCATCAGCGCTCCGGCGGCGAAGACGACTTGGACGGCCGCGCCGCGCTCGACCAGCCACGCTTCGCGCAGGGCGTTGACGGGAACATACCGGCCCGGCAGCAGCGTGCGCTTGGCAACGCGGCCGTCGAGCTCGGCGGGAAGGGTCGCCACGCCATCGGGGCGCACCTTGCCCGGCCTGAGGGCAACTTCCTTGAGTGAGGAAAGCGCAATCGCCTCGCCGGGATAGATGACGCGGTTGGGAACGAGCACCACCTCCTGCTCGGCAGCCATCGCTGCGCCGCCAAGCATGGCGAACGCAAGAAGTGCCGCACGAATCCTGGGTAGGGCGTTGCCTCGCCGCATGATGCTCACCTGATGTTCTTGGAGACGACAGCGGCCATTTCGTCGGCCGCCTGGATGACCTTCGAGTTCATCTCGTAGGCACGCTGCGCCGAGATCAGCTCGGTGATTTCCTTGACGGGGTCGACGTTGGAGTTTTCCAGGTAGCCCTGCTTGACGGTGGCGAAGCCTGGATCGCCGGGCGCGCCGACATTGGCGGCGCCCGACGCTTCGGTTTCTGCGAACAGGTTGTCGCCGAGCGGCGCCAGGCCGGCCTCGTTGGCGAAATTGGCGAGCTGGAGCTGGCCGATCGGCTGGAGCGCGGTCTGGCCGGCAACGCGGGCGAAGACTTCGCCGGTGTTGTTGACGATGACTTCCAGCGCGTTCTGCGGCACCGTGATCGCCGGGATGACGTTGTAGCCGTCGATGGTGACGAGCTGGCCGGTGGCGCTTGTGTTGAAGGAGCCGGCGCGGGTGTAGAGGGTCTGGCCCTCTGGTCCCTCGATCTCGAACCAGCCGCGGCCGGTCAGCGCCAGGTCGTATTCGTTGCCGGTGTTGGTCAGTCCGCCCTGGATGTGGACGTTGCGGACGGCCGCCGTCTTGACGCCGAGGCCGATGCTGACGCCCTCGGGCACGATGGCCGAGTTGGCGCGGTTGGGAACGCCCTGCATGCGGTCGACCTGGTAGAGCAGGTCGGAGAATTCGGCGCGAGCGCGCTTGTAGCCTGTCGTGTTGATGTTCGCGATGTTGTTCGCGATCACCTCGAGGTTGGTCTGCTGGGCGTTCATGCCCGTGGCGGCAATGGCAAGCGCTTTCATCGCGGCGGTCCTCAGATGCCCATACGGCTGACTTCGAGATAAGCCGTGACGATCTTGTCACGGATGGCGATTGCCGCCTGAAGAGCCTGTTCGGCGCTCATGACGGCGTCGACCACCTCGCGGGTGTTGGTCTGGCCCTGGATGCCGGCTGCCGACAGCTGTTCGGCCTTGCGCATGGTGGCGGCCGTCTGCGCGGCGACGTCGGCAAGAGCGGCGGAGAAGGAGGTGCCAACTGCGCCGGTCGCGGCCGGTGCGATTTCGGGAAGGCCGGTCGGCTTGGTCAGGACCTGTTGGCCGAGCGGGCTGATGCTGCCGATCATTACTGGCTCCTCATAAGATCAATGGTCATGGAAATGAGATCGCGCGCCTGCTTAACGACCTGCAGGTTGGCTTCGTAGGACCGGTTGGCCTCGTTCATGTCGGCCATTTCGATCAGAACGTTGACGTTCGGCATCTTGACGTAGCCATTGGCGTCGGCCGCCTCGTTGCCCGGCTGGAACTCCAGCGGGAAGGCCGACTGGTCGTTGCCGATATTGGCGATCTCGACGGTCGAGCCACCGGTGGCGCGATCGAGCTCGGCGGCAAAGCTGATGGTCTTGCGGCGATAGGGATCGGCGCCCGGCGTGTTGCCGGTCGACTGGGCATTGGCCAGGTTTTCGGAGACGACGCGGAGGCGTTCGGACTGGGCGCCGAGGCCGGAGCCGGCGACCTTGAGGGCTGCGACAAGCGGATCCATCGGCGTCAGGCCTTGCTGCTCAGCATGATCATGCGGTGGAAGGCCTTGACGATGGCCGTGTTGAGCTCGAAGGAGCGGCGGACTTCGCCGGCCTTCATCAGCTCATCTTCGAGCGCCACCGTGTTCTGGGACGGCAGCACCGCATGCTTGGGCTCTTCCTGCTTGACCGCGTAGCCCGCTTCGGTGGCGCCGCCGGTGAGGTGGCCCGTCTGCGTTGCGGTCATGGCGACGCGCGAACGGTCGAGCACTTTCTCGAACGGTTCGACGTCGTGCGTCCGGTATCCGGGCGTGTTGGCGTTGGCTATGTTGCCGGCGATGGTCGTCTGGCGCACCGAGAGCCAGCGCGCCTGCTGGCTGGCCAGATCGAACAGGTTGACGGGGTCCATGGAAATCTCCGATCAGATTTCCAAACACTATTGCGCCAGTCTTGCGCGGGCCTTGCGAGGCCCGGCAAGCTTCGGGGCGCGGTCAGCGGGTGACCTGGAGGACCTCTTCGCGCGAGGTGACGAGCACCCACTTGCCCTTGCGCTGTTCGATCGAGGCGACCTTGCTGGAATCGGGCAGGACCGATCCGCGCTGGACGACCCACACGCCGGCGTCGTCCTCGATCATGGCGCGGCCGTTGGCAACATGGACCAGCTTGAAGCTGATCTTGGGGCCGGGGAAGGGCTGGTCGGCAATCTGGGCGCTGCTGCTGCCATCTTCGGTGGCGGGCTTCAGCGAGCCGGTGGCGAAGAGATCCAGCTTCATCGGCGGAATTTCCTCGGGCGTGATCGGCGCGCCGACGCGCTCGACCTGCTGGCCCATGGCCAGCGGCACGGACTGTTCGCTGTCGCCCTTGCCGCTGAACTTCATCGCGCGGATGCCGAACTTGTCCTGGTTGAAGAAGATGTACCAGGGAAACAGCGCACAGGTGGTGCCCAGCGCGATGCCAAGGCAGGCGATGATGAAGTCGCTCCTGTGATCGCGCTTCTTGCGGCGCGGCTCGATGGTCAGCGGCGGGCGCTGCAGCCCGACGCGCTGGAGCAGCGTGCGGGGCCTGTCCTGCGCGCCGATGATGTCGAGCAGTTCGCGCTCGGGATCACTCCGCCTGAACATTGGGTCTTTCCTTGGCTCTCAGATGGCCGGCGAGGTCGGAGAAGGGATCGTGCGAAGGGCCGTCGGCGGGCGACTGGGCCAAGGCTTCGTAGATCACCGGCACCTGTCGCACGGCGAGGTCTAGTTCGGGGTCGGCGCCGGGCTGGTAGGCGCCGAGCAGGCGGATGTCGCGGGTGTCCTCGAAGCGCGAAATCATGGCCTTGAGCTTGCTGACCAGAAGTCGCTGGTCAGGGCTCCAGGCTTTTGAAGCGAGACGCGAGATCGACGACAGCGGATTGACCGGCGGATAGCGGCCCTGCTCGGCGATGGAGCGGTCGAGCACGACGTGGCCGTCGAGGATACCGCGCACGGAGTCGGCGACGGGATCGTTGTGGTCGTCGCCATCGACAAGCACCGAGATGATGGCGGTGATCGATCCCTTGCCTTCCATGCCGGGGCCGGCGCGTTCGAGCAGCTTCGGCAGTTCGGTGAAGACGGACGCCGGATAGCCCCGCGCCACCGGCGGTTCACCGGCGCCGATCGCCACCTCGCGCAGGGCATGAGCGAAGCGGGTGATGGAATCGAGCACGAGCAGCACACGGTCGCCCTGGTCGCGGAAATGCTCGGCGACGCGCATTGCCGTGTCGGGCGCGCGCCGGCGCATCATGGCGCTTTCGTCCGACGTGGCGACGACGGCGACCGTCTTGGCCATGCTGGCCGCACCGATCGTGTCTTCAAGGAATTCGCGCACCTCGCGGCCACGTTCGCCGATAAGCGCGACGACGACCGTGTCGAAGGCATCGGCGCCGGCAAGCATGGCAAGCATCGTCGATTTGCCGACGCCCGAGCCGGCGAAGACACCCATGCGCTGGCCGAAGCAGAGCGGGGTGAAGATGTCGATGACGCGCACGCCGGTCATGAAGCCGGTTTCGACGCGCTGGCGCGCCAGCGCTGCCGGCGGCGCGGCCTCGGACGTCTGGGTGATGGAGGCGCGGATGAGGGGCGGCCCGTTGTCGATGGGCCGAGCCATGGCGTCGATGGCACGGCCGCGCCAGCTCGGGTGAGGGGTGATGACGATCGGGCCACGGGTGAAGATGGGGTCGCCGACGCCGACCTCGCCGCTGCTTTCATAAGGGGCGACGAGCACTTCGTCGCGACCGATCTGCACGATCTCGCCACGGCGGCTGCGGCCATGGCCGCGATGCTCGACGATGTCGCCGAGGCGGGCAATGGCTGACAGGCCGCCGACCTTGTAGTGGGTCGGGGCGATTTCGGTTACGCGGCCGCCGCGCCGCACCAGTGTGCGGTCGTCGGCAAAACGGCGCTGGATGCGCTCGAGCGCCTCCAGCCGGTCGTCGTGCATTGTCTCTGCTTCCGTACGGATGGCGTGCGGGGTGGTGCTCACTTAACGGCCTATTTCGAGCCGAGCGTCTTGATTGCGTCGGAGAAGGAGCTTTCCGTCTGGCGCATCAGGGCGGCGGTGTTCTCGAAGGCGCGCTGCACCATGATGAGCTTGGTCATTTCCTTGACCGGATTGACGTTGGACTCCTCGACGAAGCCCTGCACCATGCCGGCTTCCATACGGTCCACGACCGGTTCCGGCGTGGTCGGCGCGACGACGCCGGAATTGCCGTAGCGGATGAAATCCGGACCCGGGTTGAATTCGTAGAGGCCGATGGCACCAACCAGGCGGCCGTCCTGGCGCAGCGTACCGTCGGCGCCCGCCTGCGGCGGACCGGCACGCGGGTCGAGCTGGATCGGGGAGCCGCCGGCGTCGAGCACCGGGTGGCCTTCATGGGTGATGAGCTGGCCTTCCGCCGTCATCGAAAACCGGCCGTCGCGGGTCATGACGATTCCAGCCGGCGTGTCGATGCCGAACCAGGCCTGGCCTCTGATGGCGAAGTCGAATGGGTTGCCCGTCTGGGTCATCGCGCCGTGTTCGGTCGACAAATAGGTGTTGCCGGGCGAGGTGAACGACACCGACTTGGAGCCGAGGCCGGAGACGACATCCTCGAACTTCACTCCAGTGGCGCGGAAGCCGACGGTGGAGGCGTTGGCGACGTTGTCGGCAATGGTGTTCAGGCGCTTTTCCAGCGCTACCTGCGCCGATAGCGCGACATAGAGACCGTTCTGCATGATCGGTTCAGAACCTCAGCTTCTGCATGGCAAAGAGGAGGTCGGTCGAGACCCCGTATGTGTTGGGCATTCCGAAAAGGATGCCGGTCGATTGCGCGGTAGGCGAACTCGGGTTCTCGAGTTCCCAAAGGCTGGTGAAGCGCTTCAGGAACTGGTCGAGCTTCTTGGGATCGGAGAGATCGCTGACCTTCATCTTCTGTTCGAAAAACTTGACCTGCCGGTCGATGTCGGCATTGGCGAAGGATGCGGGCAGGCCGAGCGCGGTGCGCATCACCTTGCCCATCGCCGGATCGGCGAGCACTTCGTAGAAATTCTTGATGCCTGGCGCCTTGCGCTGGAAATAGAGGGCCAGGCGGACGCCTTCGTTGTCCTTGCCGGCGTCTTCCTCGAGCTTCTGCCGGAAGAACTTCTCGGTCGCGGGTTTCTGCGAGGCGTTGATGGTGGTGGTATCGGCGCCAAGGGCCTCGAAATTATATGTCGAGGCAAACGCTGCGAAGCGCTTGTCGACCATCTGGTTGGCGTAGCTCTTGGGATCGCGGACGCCGCCATCCAGAACCTTGGCCATCATCTCCTTGTTGGGGATGGAGGAACTGAGACCGAAGGCCTTCATGGCGAAGGTATAGAGGCGGTCGTCGGCGAGCAGATCCTTTGAAGACTTCACCTTGACGATGTTGTCGAGGTAGTACTTGACCTCGGCCTTGGTCGCATCGGAGGTCGGATCGCCACCGCCCAGCTTGACGGCTGCGAGGTATTTGTCGACCGCACCCTTCTGGGTCTGGTTGTAGGTGGTGGCGTTGGCGCCGAGTTCGGCGAAGTTGAAGCTCTTGACGAATTCGGCGTAGCGCTTGTCGGTCAGCTTGTTGGCGAAGGCGCCCGGTTTGGCGATGCCTTCATTCAACACCTTCTTCATGAAGGCCTTGGCGTAGGCCATGTCCTCGAGGCCGTGGGCCTTCATCGCATATCGGAAAAGCCGATCGTCCTTCAGAAGCTCGTCGACGCTTTTCACCTTGACGATGTTCTTGAGGTAATACTCGGTCTCGCGCTCGACCGTCGGCTGGTTTTCGACACGGTCGATTGCCTTGCCGATGTTCTTCGCGATCAGCATGTAGCTTGTGTAAGTATTGAGCACGGCAAGGCCCTTCCGTCGCAGGATAGTCGGGACAGGCTATGCGCAAATGCTTGCGCGAGGCTGAATCATTTCGCGACAAGGCTTCAAGCCTCACACAAGGCACGGCCGCTATCTCTGAGTGCATATTGCTTTCAATGCGGAAGGACCTGCCGTGGGCATTCTTATCGGACTCGTCGTGACGCTGGGCTGTGTGCTCGGCGGTTTCATGGCGATGGGCGGCCATCTCGAGGTCCTTATCCAGCCTTGGGAACTCGTCATCATCGGCGGTGCAGCACTCGGTACCTTCCTGGTCGCCAACCCGATGTCGGCGGTCAAGGATACCGGCAGGGGCATCATGGAGGCCTTCAAGCAGGCGGTGCCGAAAGAGCAGAACTACCTTGAGACGCTGGGCGTGCTGCACTCCCTGATGCGCGAGCTGCGCACCAAGACGCGCACGGAGGTCGAAGCCCATATCGACAACCCCGACGACTCGGTGATCTTCCAGGCCTTCCCGACAGTGCTGAAGAACTACGACCTGACGCATTTCATCTGCGACTACTGCCGCATCATCATCATCGGCAACGCCCGCTCGCACGAGGTCGAGGCGCTGATGGACGAAGAAATCCAGACCATCCGCGCCGACAAGCTGAAGCCCTATCACGCGCTGACCGCCGTTGGTGACGGCCTGCCCGCACTCGGCATCGTCGCCGCCGTGCTCGGCGTGGTCAAGGCGATGGGCGCGCTCGACCAGTCGCCGGAAATCCTCGGCGGCCTGATCGGCGCTGCGCTCGTCGGCACCTTCCTCGGCATCTTCCTTTCCTATGCCGTGGTCGGTCCGATCGCCACCAAGGTGAAGACGGTGCGCGAGAAGAACAACCGCCTCTACATCATCGTCAAGCAGACCCTGATTGCCTACATGAACGGCTCGCTGCCGCAGGTGGCGATCGAGTTCGGCCGCAAGACGATTTCCTCCTACGACCGTCCGTCCATTGACGCGGTCGAACAGAGCACCTTGAATACCGGCATTATCGAGAAGAAGGCGGCCTGATCCCATGCGGGACGCTGACAAAGGGCAACTGCAATCATGAACACCACCGCAAGCCCGGCGGAACCGCGCGACGTCGTCATCGAGCGCATGCTCGGCGATACGGGCGAGCCTGCCAAGGTGCATTCGGCCGCCCGCCGCCTGGCGGAGCGCTCGGCGCCGCTGATTGCAAAATACCTGACCGACGTGTTGCCCGAGCAGGTCTTCGTCGAGGTGGTCGAGGTCAAGCTCGGCCGCATGGCCGATGCCAAGGCCGGCAAGAACAACCAGGCCATGGCCGTGGCGCTGACGCAGAGCTCGCCCGATGGTCTGGTAATGACGCTCGACCCTCAGGCGATTGCGATCCTGGTCCACCTCCTTTTCGGCGGCGAACCCAGCCGCGAAGTGGCGCCGATCGACCGCGAGCTCTCGGCCATCGAGATGGGCGTGGTGAACCTCGTGTTCCAGGATGTCGCCAAGGCGATGAACGCGCAGGGCCCGGACGGCGGCGTCGGCGTGAAGTTGCCGGTGGCCGAGCCGATGAGCGGCACGACCATGAAGAAGCACGTGTTCCGTGACGGGCCCTCGGCACGCATCACGCTGTCGGTGGCGACCGCAGTGTCGCGCGGCACGCTGACCTTGACGCTTCCGCAGCGCGTGCTGATCGAGGACAAGCGCGGCAAGGCCGAAAAGGAAGCGGCGATGCCGACCACCGAATGGCGGTCGCGCTTCTCCGATGAGCTGATGCGCTCGGCCGTCCGTCTCGAGGCCTCGATGCCGCTCGGTCGCATGACGCTCGGCGAACTGACCGGGCTCGAGGTCGGCCAGGTCATCGAACTGCCGGAAAACACCCAATCCAACGCCGTCATCGCGGCGCGCGGCAAGACGCTGTTCGCCTGCGAGTTCGGCAAGCTCGGGCAGAACTACACCGTCCGCATCAAGCGTCCGTTCGATTCGACGGAAGAAACCATTGAAGGGATCGTCGCAGGCTGATCGCGGCCGCTACGCAGCGGCCGACAGCGCGACCGATAGAACTGGAGAAGACCGATGACCAAGGCGCAGGCAAAGCCCGAGATCGACAAGCCGGAAGTCGTGACCGAAGACGACGATCAGCTCAACCGCGCCATCGAAGAGCTGCGCGGCGTGCTGAGCGAAGAAGAGAAGCGCCCCGGTCCGGGCCGCGGCGCTCCTGCCGGCAACAATGTCATCCTCGACATCCCGGTCGAAGTGCAGATCGTGCTGGGCAGCACCGAGATGCCGGTGTCGGACCTGATGACCCTGCAGAAGGGTTCGACGGTCGCGCTTGACCGCCGTATTGGCGAACCTGTCGATGTTGTGGTCAACGGTCGCCGTATCGCGCGCGGGGAAATAACCGTGCTAGAAAGCGATCCGTCCCGCTTCGGCATCCGACTCACCGAGATCGTTGCCGCGACCAAGAGTGCCTGAGGTTTCGTGAAAGTGCTTTCCCATCCTACCCGAAAGGCTTCCGCATGAGCCCGCTGTCGACGCTGACGCGGCCGCAGAAGGCCGCGGCCATATTGGTGGCGATGGGCAAGCCTTCTGCCAGCCGTCTGCTCAAGTTCTTCAAGCAGGAGGAGCTGAAGGCGCTGATCGAGGGCGCACGGCTTTTGCGCACCATCCCGCAGGCCGATCTCGAAAGGATCGTCGCCGAATTCGAGGCCGAGTTCACCGAGGGTGCCGGCCTGCTCGATTCGGCCGACAAGATGGACACGATCCTCAACGAATCGCTGTCCGAAGAAGAGATGAATGCGCTGATGGGCCGGGGCGAGCCCGTGGTGAAGAAAGACAATTCGCCACCCGTCTGGCCGCAGCTTGAGAAGCTGGAGGCAGCGCAGGTGTCGGCCTTCCTCGTCAACGAGCACCCGCAGACCTCGGCGATGATCCTCGCCAATCTCGCGCCGAGCTATGCCGCCAGCGTCGTGCTGACGATGGACAAGCCGATGCGCAGCGAGATCATCAAGCGCATGATGGAAATGGCGACCGTTCCGGAAGCGGCGGTCAGGATGGTCGAGAGCCAGATTCGCACCAACGTGCTTTCGGGAGGCGCGCAGAAGGACAATTCTGCCGGCCAGACGCGCGTTGCCAGCCTGCTCAACGAGCTCGACAAATCGCAGCTCGAAGAGGTGATGACCGATCTGCAGGAAGTCGGCATGAACGACCTCGACGCGATCCGCGCTCGCCTGTTCTCGTTCGACGACATCCCGATGATGACGCAGAAGGCGCGCGTGTCGCTGTTCGACGGATTGTCGAGCGAGCTCATCACGCTGGCGCTGCGCGGTACGCAGCTGACGGTGGCCGAAGCCGTGCTGTCGTCGATCGGCGCGCGTACCCGGCGCCTGATCGAATCCGAGCTGAGCCAGGGGTCGGAGGGTGTGCTGCCCGCCGATATCCTGAACGCACGCAAGTCCATTGCCTCGACCGCGCTTCGCATGTCGAACGAGGGACTGCTCGAGCTACCACAGGCGCAGAACGCGGCCTGATCGGGCGAGCGTCGTTGAGCCATGTCTGAAAACGACGACAAAGACTCAAAAACAGAAGAAGCCACAGAGAAGAAGATCCGCGACACGATCGAGAAGGGCAAACTGCCCGTCTCGAAGGAAGCCGCGATTTTCACCTCGTTCCTGGCTATCCTGGTCTACGCCGTGTTTTTTGCCAGCAGCTCGGTGGCCGAGCTTGGCGTCTTTCTGTCCAATTTTCTTGAAAAGCCGGAATCCTGGCCGCTCGGCACGGAGCGTGACGTCATCGAGCTGTACCAGGCGGTGATCATGGAGATCGGCCGTGCCGTTACAAGCCTGTTGATCATGCTTGTCGTCGCCGGTCTCGCCGCCTCCATCCTGCAGAACGTTCCGCAGTTTGTCGGCGAACGCATCCGGCCGCAGCTGTCGCGCATATCTCTGACCAAGGGCTGGAGCCGCATGTTCGGCGTGCAGGGCCTGGTCGAGTTCTTGAAGTCGGTGGCCAAGCTCAGTCTCGTCGTGCTTGTGCTGATTTTCGTGCTGTCCAACGACCACCGACGGCTGTTGGCCGGCATGATCACCAATCCGGTCGCCTTTGCCAGCGTCATCCGCAGCATTGCGGTCGACATCCTGGTTGTCATCGTCTTCGTCATGGGCGCGATCACGGTGGCCGACTTCGTCTGGTCGCGGTTCCATTGGCGCCAGGAACAGCGCATGACCAAGCAGGAGGTCAAGGACGAGATGAAGCAGGCGGAAGGCGACCCGATCATCAAGTCGCGCCTGCGCTCCATCGCCCGCGACCGGGCCCGCCAGCGCATGATAACGGCAGTGCCGCAGGCGACCCTCGTTATTGCCAACCCGACCCACTTCGCCATCGCGCTGCGCTATGTGCGAGAGGAGAATGCCGCCCCTGTGGTGCTTGCCAAGGGACAGGACCTGGTGGCGCTCAAGATACGCGAAATCGCCGAGGCAAATGGAATTCCAGTCTTCGAAGACGTGGCGCTCGCCCGCTCCATGTACAAGCAAGTTTCAGTAGATAGTGTGATCCCACCTCAGTTCTACCAGGCGGTCGCCGAGCTCGTGCGCATCGTTTATGGAAATAAGGCTCAACGCAGGACACCATGAATCTTCAGCCACATGCTACGTCCCGGGAAATGATTGTTGCCACCGCCATCCAGCCTGTGGTGCGTGAGCTCAGGCTTGTCGACATCGCAGACTACATAGCCTTCATCCGCATGGAGCATTTCGCCAGCGTCGCCGACCTGGTGGATTCGGCGGCGGAGCTCTTTTTCATGCCGGGCGCCCTGCGCATGGGACTTGGCGGGGAGGCACATGTCTGCTGGACCGGCAGCCCCAGGATCGTGCTCGACCTGGAGCTTCGGCCCGAAGGTGCGGTCGTCTATTTCCAGCTGTCGATGACGGCCGACCATGCCTCGGTCGAGGTTCACTATGTGTCGTTCGAAAAGCCTGACGCAGAGCCGGAGAAGAACACCGAATATCTCGCCGCAGCGATCGAGCAGGCGATGATCCGGCGCACGGTGCCGCGGGCGGAGGCGGCCTGAGCCGCAACGCGCAAAGGCGCACGCCCTGAAGGCGTGTGCCGCGTGACGGTCAACGTTTCAGAAAAGAAGAAATCAGTCGATCAGGCCGAGGCGCAGTGCCTTGGCAACCGCATGCATGCGGTTGACGGCGTTGAGCTTCTGGGTCGTCTGGGTGAGGTACTGGTTGGCGGTGTGGACCGACAGCTTCAGTTCCTTGGCGATTTCCTCGCTGGTGTAGCCGCGCGAGGTGAGCTTCAGGCATTCGATCTCGCGGCGCGACATCGAGGGCATGGCGGCGGCGCGGCCGCGCGCCAGACCGGCAATCGAATTGAACAGCTGGAAGCAGCGGCCGTGCAGGTCGTGAAGCGCAGCTGAACTGGGCGCCAGCTGGGCGCCGGCAAAGACGAAAAGGCCGGCCTGGCCACAATCGCTGTAGACCGGGAAGGCGATGCCGCGTCCGCCTCCGGCGGTAGGCTCCAGGCGGTTGGTCCAGACGAGGCCCGCAAAGGCCTCGGCTTCCGCCTCGTCGGCCCACCAGCACGGTGCGGTCGAATGCCTGACCTGGCGCAGCAACTGCTCGCCGATGCCGTCGTCGAGAAGACGGGTCGAGGCCGAGGCGACGAGATGATCGGAATCGAAGCATGGCACCAGGCGGCCGCTCTCGGCCGCCGAGCCCACCGTGCAGAACGCGAAGTCCTGTGCGCCGAGTTCGATGGCGATCCAGCGGCAGCGCCTGATGGCATCCGCCAGCGCGATTGCCCGCGAGGCGTTGCCGCCGGCGCGGGATGGAACGTCCTGCGCGACTTCGGGCGCAGTGGACGTCTGTCTTGCGTGCGCCCGGGTCAAATGATGCCGCTCCTGATCGCGGTCGCAATCGCCATGGCGCGATTGCTGGCCGACAGTTTCTGGATTGCGTGAGTGATGTAGCTGTTGACGGTGTTGGAGGAGACGCCAAGGATCAGCGCCACGTCCTCCGTCGTCTTGCCTTCGGAAACCCAGAACAGGCACTCGCGCTCGCGGTCGGAGAGCGGATCCTGAAGCGAGGCGGAGGCGAGGATGCCCTGCGCCTGCGACAGCGCATAGCAGCATTCGAGCTGGGCGCGCGGCATGGCCGTGGCATCGATCTGGCCGGCCTCGGCGGCTGAGAACAGGACGAACAGCCGCTGGCGTCCGACTTGCAGGCGCAGCGCGAAGATTTCGGAATGACCGAGCACCTCCAGCAGGCGGGCTTCCTCGCCGCCGAGCAGCGCCGGCGCCTGGGAGGCGACGAGGCTTTGCGGGCGGACGCCCGGAGCGCTGGCGTATGGGCTCTGCGCCAGCCCGGCGATCAGCGCGTGGCCGGCCATCTGGATGGCGTCGTAGATCCAGTTGGAGGCGATGATCTGAAGATTGTCACGGTCTTGGTCGTGCGAGATGGCGACCAGCATGTAGCCGTCGGCGCCGATTTCGTCGGTAAGGCCCATGAAGAAGGCGGTCAGATCGCTGCGCGAAGCGAGCCTTGCTGCGACGGTCGTCTGTGCGGTGCGGGCTGCGAGGGCGGTCATGCGAGTACTTGGCCGAATCCATTGGAGGCCGGAAAAGGCCGCTGCCCGGTCCGGTCGAAAACGCTTCACTTGAGACGAAAAACGCCACGCAGATGCCTGACAGCATCCATCGGCCGAATCCGTACGGGTCGCGCGAAACCTGACGCGCTCTCAACCGAGGAAAGCCCCGGCATTTCAGAGAGTTGGTGGTTCGCCGCGCCCCCCGTGGACCGGCTGATTCGGGTTCAATTTAACCCCTCGCGAATCGCTCCGCAAACAGAATTGACAAAAAGTTAATTCAGAGTCCTTCCGCAGACTCGGAAGGCCGGAAATGCTGGAATCGCAGGGCGCGAAAACCATTGATCGGCTGGTGCAAACGGCTTAACCCTGCCCGCATTTGGGTGGGGATTTCAATGAGCGATCAATTTCGAGAGGTGACTTCGGTTTCCTGGTTCGGCCGGATCAAGAACGCGCTGATCGGCGTGCTGGTCGGGCTGCTGCTGGTCGTGGCGATGGTGGTGGTTCTGTTCTGGAACGAGGGCAGGGCGGTGACCACGGCGCGCTCGCTGGCCGAAGGGGCGAGTGCGGTGGTGTCGGTCGCGGCCGATGCGGTCGACCACGCCAATGACGGCAAGCTGATCCATGTCGGCGGAGCGCTTGCTACATCGGAAGGCCTCGAAGACGAGGATTTCGGCATCGCGGCCAAGGGCGTGCGCCTGGTGCGCGAGGTCGAGATGTACCAGTGGGTCGAAAGCTCGAAATCGGAGTCGACCACTAAGCTGGGCGGCGGCGAGGAGACGGTCACCACCTATAGCTATGCCAAGGAGTGGCGCGACCGTCCTGTCTCGTCCTCGGAATTCAAGCAGCCTTCCGGGCATGAAAACCCGTCAATGGAATTCGAGGGGCGCTCATTCCAGGTTTCCGAGGCGAAGCTCGGCGCCTTCACCCTTGGCGAGCCGGTACTCGACCTCATGGGCAATGCCGACAAGCTGTCGATCTCCCCGACGCAGAAGGCCGCAATCGAGAGTGTTTTTGCGGGGTCTCAGCGCGTCGGCATCAGCGACGGGCAGATTTTCCTCGGGGCCAACCCGACTGCGCCTGGCGTCGGCGACTATCGCATCGGCTATCGTCTGGTTCCTCTGGGCGAGGTCAGCGTCATCGGGCGTCAGGAAGGGACGGGCGTTGTGGCCTACCAGACGGAAGCGGGCGACGAGCTGCTGATGGTCGACAGCGGCAGGGTACCGGCCGAAAAGATGTTTGCCGAGGCCGTGACGGCAAACAAGATCATCACCTGGCTGTTGCGTGCCGGGTGCCTGCTGTTTCTGGTGTTCGGCTTCAGCCTGCTGCTCGGACCGCTCGGTGTCCTGGCCGATGTCATCCCGTTCGTCGGCTCTATCGTGCGCATGGGCACCGGCCTCATCGCTTTCGTCCTGGCACTTCTGGTGGGAACGTCGACGATCGCCGTCGCCTGGTTCTGGTATCGGCCGCTGCTGGCGCTCGGCATCCTGGCGGCGGGACTTGCGGTGGCTTACCTGCTGACGAAGATCGGGCGTAGGAAAGCAGCAGCTCCGGCTGCTGCAGGGCCCGTTTCGGCATAGTGACTTGAGAATGGCTGGGGCAGCAATTGGTGCTGCCCCTCATCCGCCCCTGAATTTGCCGAAGGGCTGGGACCTTCTCCCCGCTGGCGGGGAGAAGGGACTTGACGGCTAGCGTCCCTCGAAGCCGGTGAGCACGCCGACGGCGTTGATGCCGATCTCGTCCACGGCATAGCCGCCTTCCATGACGAACAGTGTCGGCAGGCCGAGCTTGGCGATGCGGGCGCCGATCTTCGGATAGTCGGCGCTCGTCAGCTTGAACTGGCTGATCGGATCCTTCTCGAAAGTGTCGACGCCGAGCGAGACGACAACGACGTCGGGCGCATAGGCGGTAAGTTTCTGGCAGGCATCCTCGAGCGCCTCGTTCCACTTTTCCCACGAGGTGCCGAAGGGCATCGGGTAGTTGAGGTTGAAGCCTTCTCCTTCGCCCGCGCCGCGTTCGTCGGCATGGCCGAGGAAGAACGGATATTCGGTCATCGGGTCGCCGTGCAGGTTGATGACCTGGATGTCGGCGCGCGAATAGAAGATCTCCTGGGTGCCGTTGCCGTGGTGGTAGTCGACGTCGAGGACGGCGACGCGCTTGGCGCCCTGGTCGCGGAACCATTGAGCTGCGACTGCTGCGTTGTTGATGAAGCAGTAGCCGCCCATGAAGGCAGCGCCGGCATGGTGCCCCGGCGGACGGCAGAGCGCGAAAGCTGCGCGTTCGCCTGCCTTGACGAACTGGGCAGCGGTCAGCGCCACGTCATAAGACGACTTGATCGCTTCCCAGGTGCCCTCGACGAAGGTGGCGCCGCCATCGAATGAATAATAGCCGAGCAGCGCCTCGATGCCCTTTGGCCTGACATCGCCGCGCAGGCCGCGCGTCGGCCAGGCGAATGGGATGGCCGAGCCGGACTTGCCGGCGGCCTGCCATTGCGGCCAGACGGTCGGCAGGAAGTCGATGTAGTCGGCGGTGTGTACGCGCTTGGCGGCGGCGAGATCATGCACCTGGGGTGCCACGATCGAGCCGAGCTTCTCGCTCTCGACGCGCTTCCTGATGATCTCGGCCCGCGAGGGCTTCTCGAAGCCGGGCACGATGGCGCCGGCGACAAGCTCCATCTGGTCGCGGTGACCGGCGTGGAGCGGCGAAAAGACTGTCTTCATGAAAATCCTTCCTGGTTCTGGTTGAGGTCGAGATAGGGGGCGACGAGGGCAAGCCACATGGTCTTGACGTCGTCCTGGATGAGATCGAATGCCTTGCGGTCGCGCTTGAGGCCGACGAGGCGGCAGACGTGGCCGACTTCCATCATCACCACGCCGAGTCGACTGGCGATGTCGCCCTCGAGGTTCGGGTTCACATGCTGCAGCCAGGCGGCATAGAGCGCGATGATCTGCTCGTCATATTCGTTCTGGATGGGCCTGAGGTCGGGATTGCCAGTAATCGCCTCGATGACCGGCATCAGGCTGGCATTGTCGAGATAGAGCCTGGAGGTGTCGACGAAGAGCTTGTCCACCTCCTTCTGGAACTCGTCCTGATTGGACGGTCGGGGAGCCTCGATGCGCTTGGCGATGACCTTGGGGAAGGCGCCGAGCCAGCGCCGGGCGAGGTCGAGAAGAATGGCTTCCTTGTTGGGGTAGTATTGATAGACGGAGCCGACGGACAGCCCGGCATGCTGGGCAATGGCAAGCGTGGTCGGCGTCTTGGTTCCCTGTTCCCTCGTCAAGACGAGGGCGGCATCGAGAATCCTGTCGACAACTTTGCTCGACCGTTCCTGTCGCGGCTGCTTGCGCGGACTGAGCGCCGCGCTGGCCTTCTTGGTCAGACTGCGATTCACGGGCAGAACTTCTCGCTCCCTGCTTGTTGCCAACATACACGAGAGACGTCCTCCACAACGCATCCCCGGGGAAACCCGCATATTGACAAACGCGAATAATTAGTCGCATTTTTTCTTGGCGCTGTCTTTAGGGAAACAAGGGGAATTCCTTGAAGTAGCGGATCGGTCTCAGGCTTTCCGTCTGGCTGCTCATTTCCTCGGGAATGGCGGGCAATCGGCGCAAGTTTGAATGGTCACTGTCAGTCAAGTGCGCGGAGTCGCGATGTCTGTCCAAACGGTTCGCAATGCCGACCTGATCGTCATCAACGGCCGCGTGCTGACCATGGACACGACCCGGCCGACGGCAGAAGCGGTGGCCGTCACGGATGGCCTGATTGCAGCTGTCGGCGACCTCTCTACGATAGAAGCTTTGCGTGGGCCCGATACAAGGGTGATCGACGCGCGCGGCGGCTCGGTGGTTCCGGGCTTCATCGAAGCACACATGCATCTCTTCTCCGGCGCTGCCGAACTGGCGCATCTGCAGCTCGCAGGCGTTCACGGCTTCGAGGCCCTGCGCGAGGCCGTGCAGGCCTATGCCGCTTCGCGCCCGAACCAGCGCATGCTGGTTGGCCAGGGCGCCGACTACACCATTCTCGGCAGCGAACGCGTGACGCGGCATCACCTCGACGCCATCCTGCCCGACAGGGCTTTCCTGATGGCGGCCCCCGACCACCACACCTACTGGGCCAATACCCGGGCGCTGGAGATGGCCGACGTGCTGCATGGGCGGGAGCTTACGCCCGGCAACGAGATCGTCATGGGCATCGACGGTCTGGCCGAGGGCGAGCTGCGCGAGAACGAGGCGTTCAACCCGGTGCTGAAGCTTGCGGGGGAGGAGCGGGTGCGGCTCGGCCTGTCGACCGGTGGCGAGCCCAACCCTATGCCCGATGCCGACGAGCGCGAAGGCGACCGCGCCATCATGCGACGGGGTCTCGACTGGTGCGCGCGCCACGGCATCACCTCCATCCAGAACATGGACGGCAACTACTACCAGCTCGAACTGCTGTCGGAGGTCGAGGCTGAAGGTGACCTGATCTGCCGCGTGCAGGTGCCGTTCCATTACAAGAACTTCATGACACCAGACATGCTGGACAAGGCGTCCGACATGGCCGAGCGCTACGACAGCGACTGGCTGTCGTCGGGTCTGGTCAAGCTGTTCTATGACGGCGTGCTGGACTCGTGGACGGCGGTCATGATCGAGCCCTATGCCGACCGGCCGGGTTGGGTCGGCGAGCCGCTGTTTTCGCCCGAGGAGTTCAAG
Source organism: Aminobacter sp. MET-1 (assembly GCF_026521175.1). NCBI lineage: Bacteria > Pseudomonadati > Pseudomonadota > Alphaproteobacteria > Hyphomicrobiales > Phyllobacteriaceae > Aminobacter > Aminobacter sp. MET-1. Next base: position 164,720 of record NZ_JAMSHL010000007.1, read on the forward strand.
CGCTTCGCTGTCGAGGTCGACCGGCGCGGCCTGCAGATCGCCGTGCATTCGATTGGCGACGGTGCGACACGCGCCGTGCTGGACGGTTATGAGGCGGCACAGGAGGCCAACGGCAAGCGCGACAGCCGCCACCGCGTCGAACATGTCGAACTGACCACCGCACGCGACATCCAGCGTTTCGTCGATCTCGGCGTCATCGCCTCGATGCAGCCTCCGCACCCGCCCGGCGGCATGAGCTTCCCGCTGGAGCCGACCGTGTCGCGCATCGGCCGCGAACGCTGGCCCTATGCCTATCCGACCCGCACGCTGATCGATGCCGGTGCACATGTGGTGTTTGCTTCCGACTGGCCGGTGGCGCCTATCGACCCGATCCAGGGCATGCAGGCGGCCATGCTGCGCAAGCCATGGGCTGACGACATGCCCGACCAGAGCGTTTCGCTGCACCAGGCGCTGGCAGGCTACACCGTCGAGGGCGCTTATGCCGAGTTCATGGAAGACAGGAAGGGCACGATCAAGCCGGGCTATTTCGGCGATCTGGTCGTGCTGTCGGCCGACTTGGAGGCGACCGATCCGGCCGCGCTGCACGAGGTGCGGCCCGTGACCACCATCTGCGGAGGGCGGGTGACCTACCAGGCGTGAGCCGCATGGCGAGCGTCTGGCGAAATGATTGAGTGCTGTTGTTGCCAAGCCATTTGGCCTGTGGTGACAATCGGTCAGGGAAAAAAGTTCCACTGTGAAGGTGGACGAAAACAATGGGGCGTTTGAGTGCCGGACACACCGGGTAAGAATGCGATCGAGGTTCGTGGGGTTCGAAAGGTGTTCGGGACGGGAGAGGCGCAGGTCGCGGCGCTGGACACCGTTTCGGTTTCGATCCGGGAAAACGAGTTCTTCACGCTGCTTGGACCTTCCGGCTGCGGCAAGACCACACTTCTGAGGCTGATTGCCGGTTTTGACTTCCCGTCGGAGGGCGAGATCATGCTCTACGGCCAGGACATCGCGCCGCTGCCGCCGTTCAAGCGGCCGGTCAACACCGTATTCCAGTCCTACGCGCTGTTCCCGCACATGACGGTGGCCCAGAACATCGGCTTCGGGCTGGAGATGCTGGGCAAGCCGCGGGCCGAGATCGACGCCCGCGTCGCCGAGATGCTGAAGCTGGTGCGCATGGAAAAGCTCGCCAAGCGCCGCACCAGCCAGATTTCCGGCGGCCAGCAGCAGCGCGTGGCCTTGGCTCGCGCATTGGCGCCGCAGCCCAAGGTTCTGTTGCTCGACGAGCCGCTGTCGGCGCTCGACTACAAGCTGCGCAAGGAAATGCAGATCGAGCTCAAGCGTCTGCAGCATGAGACTGGCATCACCTTCATCTTCGTCACCCACGACCAGGAAGAAGCGCTGACCATGTCGGACCGCATCGCGGTGATGTCGGCCGGCAGGATCCTGCAGGTCGGCAGCCCCCGCGACATCTATGACCGGCCGGCCGAACGCTTCGTTGCCGATTTCATCGGCGAGACCAACTTCCTCGATGCCAAAATCGACAGTCTGGACGGCGCCAAGGCCAAGGTGACGCTCAAGTCGGGTGCGACGATAGCCGCGACCGTGGCCGAGGGCTTCAAGCCCGATGGTGACGCCACCGTCGTGATCCGGCCCGAACATGCCAAGGCCGTCAAGGGGCAGGGCGATATCTCGGGCATCGTCGAAACCGTCGTCTATTTCGGCACCGACACGCATGTGCACATCCGCCTCGACGACGGCGAGACGTTCACCGTGCGCCAGCAGAACGCGCGCGGCGCGGTGGCTGCCTTTGAACGCGGCGACCGCGTCGGCATCGTCATCGGCGACGATGCGGCCCAGATCCTCAGGGACTGAGCCATGGCGACCGCTGCTGAAATCGAAAAACAGGCAGAGCAACGCGAGATCCGCAATCGCTGGTTCCTGTCGGCGCCGGCGCTGCTGATCATCTTCCTGGCCGCCTCCGGTCCGCTGGTGATCGTGCTGATCTATTCGTTCCTGACGCCCGGGCCGTATGGCGACGTCGTCTGGAAATTCTCGACCGACGGCTGGATGTCGGTCTTCCTCGAACGCGACATTTTCGACGACACGCTGTCGTTTGCGAGCGCCCATATCACCATTTTCTGGCGCTCGCTGAAGCTGGCGCTGATGGCCACGGTGGCGACGCTGATCTTCGGCTTTCCCACCGCCTATTTCATCGCCACGCGTTCGGAGCGGACGCGCGACATCTGGCTGTTCTTGATCACCATTCCGTTCTGGACCAACCTGCTGATCCGTACCTTCGCGGTGCTGCAGGTGATCCGCAACGAAGGCATCATCAACACGGCGCTGATCAATCTCGGCGTCGTCAACCAGCCGATCCAGATGCTCTACACCGACTTCGCCATCATGGTGGGCATGGTCTATGTCTACCTGCCGCTGATGGTGCTGCCGCTTTATGCCAGCATGGAGAAGCTGGACTTCCGTCTGGTCGAGGCCGGCTACGACCTCTACGCCTCGCGCTGGCAGGTGCTGCGCCGGATCATCTTCCCGCTGGTCCGGCCTGGCGTGATCGCCGGTTCGATCCTGGTGTTCATCCCTGCCATCGGCGCCTATGTGACGCCGAGCGTGCTCGGCGGCGGCAAGAACATGATGTTTGCCAACCTGATCGAGCTGCAGTTCGGCCAGGGGCGCAACTGGCCGCTGGGGGCGGCCCTGTCGATCACGGTCATGGCCATCGTGATGGTGGCGCTGCTGGTCTATGTCCGCAACACCTCGGGTTCGGAGACGCGTCATGGCTAAGCGTTTCTCGATCCGCCACCAGACCGGCTTCACCGGCATAGCGGCTGCCTGCTTCGTGCTGCTCTATCTGCCGATCGCCGTGCTTGTGGCCTATGCCTTCAACGAGTCCACCTCGGTGTCGGAATGGGGCGGCTTCTCGCTGCGCTGGTTCGTCTCCGCCTGGAACAACGTCCAGGTGATCGATGCATCGGTGCGCTCGCTCAAGATTGCCGCTTCGGCGGCAATCATCGCCACCACCGTCGCCACCATGGCGGCACTGGCGACGACGCGGACGCAGACCTATCGCGGGCTCACCTTCAAATACGCCTTCATCAATCAGCCGCTGATGGTTCCCGAGATCGTCACGGGCGTTGCGCTCCTGATCTTCTTCTCGCAGATCAAGGTCGCCACCGGCTATTCGGGGCTGGGCTACCTGATCGCCGCGCACACGGCGTTCTGCATTCCCTTCGCCTATCTGCCGATCCGGGCGCGCCTCGAGAACATGGACCTGACGCTCGAACGCGCGGCCGCCGATCTCTACGCCACGCCCTGGAACGCGTTCCGCCGGGTGACGCTGCCGCTGCTCTGGCCGGGCATCATCGCCGGCCTGATGCTCGCTTTCGTCATCTCGCTCGACGACGTGGTCATCACCGAGTTCGTCAAGTCGGGCGGCCAGGACACCTTGCCAACCTACATGCTGGGGCAGATCCGCCGCGGCATCACGCCGGAGGTCAATGCGATATCGACCGTCTTCCTGCTCTTGTCGGTCGTCATCGTCACGCTGTTCTTCTTCTTGAGCAGGAAACGGGATTAATCAACGGGAGTGAAATGATGAACCTGAAATCCATGTCGATGGCCGCCGGCCTGGCGCTGCTGGCCTCGACCAGCCTCGCCTCCGCCGCCGGCGAGCTGAACATCTACAACTGGGGCAACTACATCAGCCCCGACATGATCAAGAAGTTCGAGAAGCAGTACGACGTCAAGGTAACTGTGACCGACTACGACTCGAACGACACGGCACTTGCCAAGGTGCGCCAGGGCGGTACCGGTTTCGACATCGCCATGCCGTCCCAGACCTTCATCCCCATCTGGATCAAGGAAGGCCTCATCCAGGAGACCGATCCGGGCAAGATGGAGAACGCGAAGAACATTGCGCCGGAATGGGCCAATCCCGACTTCGACCCCGGCCGCAAATATTCGGTGCCATGGGCCTGGGGTACGATCGGCGTCGTCGTCAACACCGACACCTACAAGGGACCGGCCGACAGCTGGGGCATCATCTTCAACACGCCGGAAGAGCTGAAGGGCAAGGTCAACGTCGTTCCCGAGATGAACGACGTGATGTTCGCCGCGATCAAGTATGTCGGCGGCCAGCAGTGCACCGAGGACAAGGAAATCCTCAAGAAGGTGCGCGATACGCTGGTGGCGGCCAAGCCGAACTGGATCGCCATGGAATACAACACCATCGAAAAGATGGGTGCCGGCGACTTCAAGGCGACCAGCGACTGGAACGGCTCGGCCCTGCGCCAGCGCCTGGCCAATCCGGCGATCCACTACAACTATCCCAAGGAGGGTTATGGTCTCTGGAGCGACAACATCGTCGTGCTGAAGGAAGCCAAGAACCTCGAAAACGCCAAGCTGTTCCAGAACTTCATGATGGATCCGGAAAACGCGGCGATGAACTCGGCCTTCCACCGCTATGCCAACGGCATTGCCGGCTCGGACAAGTTCATGCCGGCCGACATGAAGGACGCGCCTGAAGTGATCATTCCCGAGGCTGAAAAGTCGCGTGGCGAACTGCAGCGCCTGTGCTCGCCGGAAGTGCAGGCACTGTACACCAAGATCTGGACTGAACTGCAGAAGTAAGCGTTCGCCAGGAACCATCACAGCCGGACGCGCTCCGGCTGTGATGTGACTGTAGCCTGCCGCTGGCAGGGTGCTCACAGCCAACAAAAAAAGGAGACCCGCTGTGAAACCAATCATGTCCACTGCTGTTGCGGCGATCGCGCTGCTTGCGGCGACCGGCCTCGGCCGCGCCGAGGGCCAGCTCAACATCTACAACTGGGGCAACTACACCAACCCCGAAGTCATCAAGAAGTTCGAGGACAAGTACCAGGTCAAGGTGACGATCACCGACTACGACTCGAACGAGACCGCGCTCGCCAAGGTGCGCCAGGGTGGCAGCGGCTTCGACATCGTGGTGCCGTCGCAGACCCACCTGCCGATCTGGATCAACGAAGGCCTGCTGCTCGAGACCAATCCCGGCGGCATGGAGAACTTCAAGAACGTCGCGCCCGAATGGGCCAACCCCGAGTTCGACCCCGGCCGCAAATATTCGGTGCCGTGGGCCTGGGGTACGCTCGGCGTGGTCGTCAATACCAACACCTACAAGGGCGACATCAACACCTGGAAGATCCTCTTCGACACGCCCGACGAGCTGAAGGGCAAGGTCAACGTCGTTCCTGAAATGAAGGACGTGGTCACGGCCGCCGTCCACTATGTCGGCGGCGAGCAGTGCACGACCGACAAGGACGTGCTGAAGAAGGTGCGCGACCTCCTTGTTGCGGCCAAGCCGAACTGGGTGGCCATGGAATATGGCGCCGTCGACAAGATGAAGGCCGGCGACTTCCAGGCCTCGAGCACCTGGAACGGTGCCGGCCTGCGCATTCGCCTGGCACGCCCCGAGGTGCATTTCGGCTATCCGAAGGAAGGCTTCACCTACTGGAGCGACAACGTGGTCGTCCTGAAGGACGCCAAGAACGCCGAGAACGCCAAGCTGTTCCAGAACTTCATCATGGACCCGGAAGTGGCCGCTGGCCTGTCCGCCTTCCACCGCTATGCCAACGGCATTGCCGGCTCGGACAAGTTCATGCCAGCCGACATGAAGGATGCGCCGGAGATCGTCATTCCGGAGGAAAGCAAGGCGCATGGCAAGATGGCGCTGATGTGCTCGCCGGAAGCGGATGCGATCTACACCCGCATCTGGACCGACCTGCAGAAGTAAGCAGTTTCGACTGCGGGGTCCGGCGTTCGCGCCGGACCCCAAGCATCCCGACTGCGCGAGGGTGATGCCATGAGCTCGTACCGCAACAGCGAAAACGTGCCGCCAATCATGCAGGGCTCGCCGCCCGCAATGCCCGTGCCGAAGGTGGCATGGGACATGCCGCCATGGAATCGCTGGGCTTTCCAGCATGTGCGCGAGATGGTGCCGACGGTCGAGGTGTGGCGCGGCGAAGGCCCGGTGCGCGCCTTGCCGCGTGCGGAGATCGATCTCGACCAGCTCGCTGTGACCGACAGCGAGGGCAGGGCAACGACGCTGTCGGGCCTGCTCGATGAGACTTACACCGACGGCCTCCTAGTGCTCAAGGACGGCAAGATCGCCTATGAGCGCTACTACAACGGCATGACGCCGCGCACGCCGCATCTGTCGCAATCGGTGGCAAAGTCGGTGACGGGTAGCGTGTTCGGTATCCTCGCCGGACGAGGCATCGTCGACCCCAGGAAGCTGGTGACCGACTATCTGCCGGAGCTTGCAGCGACCGGCTGGAACGGAGCCACCATCCAGCACGTGCTCGACATGACCACGGGCGTGCGCTTCAGCGAAGCCTACACCGATCCCTATTCCGACATCGGCCAGGTCGATGTCGCCTGCGGCTGGAAGCCGGTTCCATCAGGGACCGATCCCGGCTTCCAGTGGCCGAAACATGTGTTCGAATTGATCCAGCGGCTGACAGGCACCACGCGCCCGCATGGCGCTGCCTTCGAATACCGCTCGATCGAAACCGACGTGCTTGCCTTCATCATGGAGCGGGCGACCGGCAAGCGGCTGGCGCAGCTGGTGTCCGAAGAGCTGTGGCAGAAGATCGGCGCCGAGGAGAGCGCCTATTTCACCGTCGACAGCGCCGGCTACGCGCTGGCCGACGGCGGCTTCAACGCGACGCTGCGCGACTATGCGCGCTTCGGCCAGACGATCCTCGAAAACGGCGCGGGCATCGTTCCGGCCGACTGGATCGCCGAAACGCGCAATGGCGTGCACGGCCCCAACTACAGCGCCTCGATGCCCGAGGGCAGCTACCGCAACCAGTTCTGGATCGAGGACCCGCGCTCACGCGCCTTGATGTGCCGAGGTGTGTTCGGGCAGCTGATCCATATCGACTGGGACAGCCGCATGGTGACGGTGAAGCTGTCGACCTGGCCCGAATTCACGTCCGTCGCCTATTCGGTGGCGACGCTCAAGGCCATCCACGCGATATCAGCTGCGCTCGCCTGAACGGCCGTACGATCAACAAGCAAGGACATATCATGACGACTTCCACCGCGTTCGAGCGCATGTTCGGCTTCGCCCGCAAGGATCTGAGCCTGGGCAACTGGCGCGAGCAGCCTTTCAACCGCTGGGCCTTCCAGAATGTCGCGGAGATGGTGACCAGCACGCGGATCGCGGCGCGCGAAGGCAATCTCGAGGCCGCCCCGGTCGATTTCGGCGGCCTCCTCGGCGAGACGGTCGAGATCAACGGCAAGAGCGAGACGGTCGCCGATTTCCTCGCACGCTCGTCGACCGACGCGCTGACCGTGATGAAGAAGGGGCGCTTCGTCGGCGACTGGTTCGCGCCGACCATGAAGCCAGATGCACGTCACATCATCTTCTCGATCTCGAAGTCGCTGACGGCGATCCTCGCCGGCGCGCTGGAGGGCGAAGGCAAGCTCGATCCGAACGCGCCGGTGACCGACTACGTGCCGGAGGCCAAGGGTTCTGTCTATGCCAATGCCAGCGTGCGGCATGTGCTCGACATGACCGTCGCGCTCGACTTCGAGGAGGCCTATCTCGACCCCGAGAGCCTGTTTGCGCGTTATCGCCGCGCCACGATGTGGAACCCCGGCGGCGGGGCGGAGTCGCTGCGAGAATTCCTCGTCACGCTGCAGCAGCTGAACGAACCGCACGGCCAGACCTTCCGCTACCGCTCGCCCAACTCCGACCTGCTCGGCATCATCGTCGAGCGTGCATCGGGCCAGCGCTACGCCGACCTCATGTCCGACAGGCTGTGGAAGCCGCTGGGCGCTAAGCGCGACGGCTTCGTCACCGTCGACAAGGAGGGCTCGGCGCGCGCGGCCGGCGGCGTGTCGATGGCGGTGCGCGACCTTGCCCGCGTCGGCGAGATGATGCGCCAGGGAGGTACGTCGGAAGGCGGGCGCATCGTGCCGCAGGCCTGGGTCGAGGATACGATCCATGGCGGCGATGCGGCCGCCTGGCAGCGCGGCGACATGACCAACCTGTTCGCCGGCGGCCGCTATCGCAACAAGTGGTACCAGAGCGGCAATGCTGCCCAAGCCTATTGCGGCATCGGCATCCACGGCCAGTGGCTCTATGTCGACCCGAAGGCAGAGGTGGTCATCGCCAAGATGTCGTCGCAGGCGCTGCCGGTGGACGATCCGCTCGACCTCGACAATGTGGCCTTCTTCGAGGCGCTGTGCACGAGAGTTTGAGGCGTCGGGCTTTTCGGGCCTGGTAGTCCTCTCACCGGTCACGGCTTCGCCATGCCGGTGAGGGGGCATTGTTAGGCGATCTCGCGCAGTATGTGATCGTGCAGCAGCTGCGCGGTGGGCGAGAGCGTGCGGCCACGGACGGTGATCAGGCTGTAGGGCTGGACGTTGATCTCGAACGGGATCGGCACGACCTCGATCGACCCGGCGAGGCCGTTCTTGCTGTTGACGAAATCGGCGACCTCGATGGCAATGGGCGCGATGGCGTCGGTTTGCGCCACCATGACCAGGGTGAGCAGCAGCGAACTGGTGTTGAGGACGCGGTCGGGCATGCGCACGTTGCGGCTCATGAAGATGCCCTGCATGGTCTGGCGCAACAGCGAGCCGCCCGGCTGGAACACCCAATCGTATTCGGCGAGCCTTTCCAGGTCGACGGTGCCGCCTGACGTGAGAGGGTGGCCGCGCCGGGCAATCAGACAGGCCTTTTCGACGCCGATGATGCGGCTGTCGAACAGGCGTGGATCGAGATCGTCGGGAATGCGGGCGATGATGAAGTCGTGGCGCGAAGCGAGCAGCTCGCGCGCCAGCACCGCACTTGTTTCGACCTGGACGCTGATCTCGACGCGGGGATAGCGCTCGCGGATCTTGCGGATTGCCGGCACCGCCAGTTCGATCGCTGGCGCCGTCACCGCGCCCATCGCAACCGAGCCGCCCTTGCCCGATTTGAGATCGGAAATCTCGCGGTCGACCTGCTGCATCTCGAGCAGGATGGCGCGGCCGCGACGGGCGAGCGCGGCACCATAGGAGGTGAGTCTCACGCCGCGCGGCAGCCTTTCGCAGATGTCGACGCCGATGATGCCCTCGATCTCCGCGATCATCCGCGAGGCGGCCGGCTGCGACATGTTCATGAGCTGGGCTGCGGCGCTGATCTGTCCGTGGTCGTCGAGTGCAACGACCATGCGCATGTGCCTGAGCTTGAGGCCGCTGCGCAACAGCGTCTCACTCTCGTTCAGCCGCAACTGGGCGCCGGGCACTCTGGCATCAGTGGCGAGATCGACCATGTGCGATGCTTTCCTGCAGGAGGCGATCCCACAGTCTGGCATATCGTAAATGGCATAGGAACAGCCGATATTTGCATTTGACTGTTATGGTTTCGTCCGTGAACTTGTCATCGTCGCGAGTGCGATGCCAGCCCGGTTGGCTCATCGAGCGGAGGAGACGCAGCGCTCGCGACCCTGGAGGATGACACGCAGTTCTGGCTTTGCCGCGCCATTCATGGCGAGGCCACGCGCGAGCGTTTGTGCCCGCGCGCCGGCATTTCACAAGGGAGAGAGAAGGTGAAGATCATCAAGACACTCGTCGCCGCACTCGCGGTGAGCCTCGCCGCCATGTCCTATCAGGCCCACGCCCAGGACAAGGGCGCCATCGGCATTGCGATGCCGACCAAGTCTTCGCTGCGCTGGATCAGCGACGGCAACGAGCTGAAGGCCGCGCTCGAGGCAAAGGGCTATACCGTCGACCTGCAATATGCCGAAGACGACATCCCCAACCAGCTGGCCCAGATCGAAAACATGGTGACCAAGGGGGCGAAGGCCCTGGTGGTCGCTTCGATCGACGGTACCACGCTGAGCGACGTGCTGCAGAAGGCGCATGACGGCGGCTCGATCGTGGTGGCCTATGACCGCCTGATCCGCCAGAGCCCGAACGTCGACTATTACACCACCTTCGACAATTTCAAGGTCGGTGTGCTCCAGGCCAATTCGCTGCTCAAGGGCCTCGGCTATCCCGAAAAGCCGGGTCCGTTCAACATCGAGCTGTTCGGCGGCTCGCCCGACGACAACAACGCCTTCTTCTTCTACGACGGCGCCATGAGCGTGCTGCAGCCGCTGATCGACAAGGGCGTGCTGGTGGTGAAGTCCGGCCAGATGGGCATGCAGAAGGTCGGAACGCTGCGCTGGGATGCCGCCGTTGCCCAGGCCCGTATGGACAACATCCTGTCGGCCAACTACTCGGACGGCAGCCGCGTCGATGCAGTTCTGGCCCCCTATGACGGCCTGTCGCGCGGCATCATCTCGTCGCTGCGCGGCGTCGGCTACGGCACTGCGGACCAGCCGTGGCCGATCATCTCCGGCCAGGACGCCGAGACGCCTTCGGTCAAGGCGATCATCGCCGGTGAACAGTACTCGACCGTGTTCAAGGATACGCGCGAGCTCGCCAAGGTGACCGCAAATCTGGTGGACGCCGCACTTGCCGGCGGCAAGCCGGAGATCAACGACGAGAAGACCTACAACAACGGCGTCAAGGTGGTCCCGTCCTACCTGCTCGAGCCGGTGTCGGTCGACAAGTCGAACTACGAGGAAATCGTGGTCAAGTCGGGCTACATCAAGGCCGACGACCTGAAGTGATCGTTGCGACCGGAAGGCCCTCGGGCCTTCCGGTTTCCATCCAGCCTTTGTAGGCTACAATGTCCGGCATCCGCCTGAGCTTGTCCGAACGGGAGAGGACGATGGGCCAGACCATCCTGGAGATGCGCGACATCACCAAGACGTTTCCGGGCGTAAAGGCCTTGTCGAACGTCAATCTGAGCGTCGAGGCAGGCGAGATCCATGCCATCGTCGGCGAGAACGGCGCCGGCAAGTCCACGCTGATGAAAGTTCTCTCGGGCGTCTATCCGCACGGAACCTACGAGGGAGCGATCCACTACGAAGGGCGCGAGTGCCGTTTCCACGGCATCCATGACAGCGAGCGCGTCGGCATCGTCATCATCCATCAGGAACTGGCCCTGGTGCCGCTGCTTTCGATCGCCGAGAACATCTTCCTCGGCAACGAGCAGACCCGCTTCGGCATCATCGACTGGAACATGGCGCGCCGCCGCGCCGCCGAACTGCTGCGCAAGGTCGGCTTGCGCGAAAATCCCGACACGCTCATCACCAATATCGGCACCGGCAAGCAGCAGCTGGTCGAGATCGCCAAGGCCCTGGCCAAGGAGGTGAAGCTTTTGATCCTCGACGAGCCGACGGCCAGCCTTTCGGAAAAGGACAGCGCCGCTCTGCTCGACCTGCTGCTCGAGTTCAAGCGGCAGGGCATGACCTCGATCCTGATCTCGCACAAGCTCAACGAGGTGAAGAAGGTGGCTGACCGCGTCACGGTCATCCGCGACGGCCAGACCATCGAGACCATGGGCAGGGACGAGGTGACCGAAGACCGGATCATCACCTCCATGGTCGGACGCACGATGGAAGACCGCTATCCGACGCGCACGCCAAACATCGGCGAGACCATCTTCGAGGTGAAGAACTGGACGGTGCACCATCCGCTGCACCCGGAACGCCAGGTCATCAAGGGTATCGACGTCAAGGTCGGCAAGGGCGAGGTCGTCGGCATTGCCGGCTTGATGGGTGCGGGCCGCACCGAATTCGCCATGAGCGTCTTTGGCCGCACCTATGGAACCAACATCAGCGGCGAGGTCTGGCTGCACGGCAAGAAGGCCGACACATCGACAGTGGGCAAGGCGGTCGCCAACGGGCTCGCCTACGCGACCGAGGATCGCAAGGTCTATGGCCTCAACCTCATCGACCACATCAAGCACAACGTGACCATTGCAAACCTGCCGAGCGTATCGAGGACGGGCGTCATCGACGACATGGCGGAACTGAAGGTCGCAAACGAATATCGCCGCAAGACCAATATCCGCTCGTCGTCGGTCTATCAGATCACCGGCAATCTTTCAGGCGGCAACCAGCAGAAGGTGGTGCTGTCCAAATGGCTGTTTGCCAACCCCGACGTGCTGATCCTGGACGAGCCGACGCGCGGCATCGACGTCGGCGCGAAATACGAGATCTACACCATCATCAACAAGCTGGCCGAGGAGGGTAAGGGCATCCTCGTCATCTCTTCGGAGATGCCGGAGCTGCTTGGCATCTGCGACCGCATCTATGTGCTCAACGAAGGCCGCATCGTCGGCGAGATGGCCGGGCACGAGGCGAGCCAGGAAAAGATCATGCGGGCGATCGTCCGTGGGGAGGAAAGGGCTGCATCATGAGCACTGACACCGCCGGCACGACCACCAATGCGGCCAAGGCCACGGCGCGCGATGCCATGAAGGAGAATTTGCGCCAGTACGGCCTGGTGCTCGCGCTCATGGCGATCATGGGCTTTTTCGGTGTCATGACCAACGGCATCCTGTTCCTGCCGGTCAACCTGACCAATGTGGTGCTGCAAAATTCGTACATCGTCGTGATGGCGCTCGGCATGCTCCTGGTCATCGTGGCAGGGCACATCGACCTCTCGGTCGGCTCTGTGGCCGGCTTCGTCGGCGCGGTGGCGGCCGTGCTGATGGTCGACTACGGCTTCCATCCGCTGCTTGCCGCCATCTGCTGCATCGCCGTCGGCGGCGTCATCGGCGGCGCGCAGGGCTACTTCATCGCCTATATGAAGATCCCTTCCTTCATCGTCACGCTGGCGGGCATGCTGGTTTTCAAGGGCCTGCTCTTGTGGCTGCTCGGCGGCCGCTCGGTCGGGCCGTTCCCGACCGGCTTCCAGATGCTCAGCGCCGGCTTCATTCCCGACGTGATCGGGCGCTGGACGATCATCGAGCCGCAGCTCAACGCTTCGGGCGCTGCGATCCCCAACACCGGCCTGTCGTTGCATACGACCACCCTGCTGATCGGCGTGCTGATCGTGGCGGCGATGCTGTATTTTGCGCTGCAAAGCCGCAGAAGCCGGGAGAGCCATGGCTACGAGGCCGAGCCCTTTGCCCTGTTCGTCGCCAAGAACCTGGTGATTGCAGGCATCATCATGTTCCTGATGTACAAATTCGCGTCCTACAGGGGCCTGCCCAATGTGCTGATCGTGATGGGCATCCTGATTGCGCTGTTCGTGTTCATCACCAAACGCATGACCTTTGGCCGACGTATCTTCGCCATGGGCGGCAACGAGAAGGCTGCCAAGCTTTCGGGCATCCACACCGAGCGCCTGACATTCCTCGTCTTCGTCAACATGGGCATGCTGGCAGCGCTTGCCGGGCTGATCTACGCCGCCCGCCTCAACCAGGCGACGCCCAAGGCGGGTGCGGGCATGGAGCTCGACGTGATCGCGGCCGTGTTTGTCGGCGGCGCTTCCGCCATGGGCGGCGTCGGCGAAGTGGCCGGCGCTGTCATCGGCGCGTTCATCATGGGCGTGATGAACAATGGCATGGGCATCATGGGCATCAATATCGACTGGCAGCAGGTCATCAAGGGGCTGGTGCTGCTCGGGGCGGTGGCGTTCGACCTGTACAACAAGAAGAAGACATAGGCCCGGGGAGAGGCCGAGCGCGGGCCTGCGAAAGCCGGGCGCCGCTATCTGAAAGACAAGAGTTTGAACGTGCGGCAGCTGCCGCGCGAGAAGAAGGTTTTTGCCGATCGTCGGATGCGAGGCCGGCTGTGGCGAAACGAAAGGAGTGCCGAAATGCTGATGTCCCAGATTGTCTCCGCTGACGGCAGGGGGCGGGTTGCGGTCCGTGACGGCGAGGTTGCGCGGCTGGTCAACGACGCCAAGTCGATCTATGCGCTAGCGCTCGAAGCGGTACGGGCGGGGACGACGCTTGCCGCCGTCGTTGCCGACCGCGGGCTTGGCGAAGCTGTCGATCTGGTGGCCGCGCAAAAGGCGGGGCAGCTGTCGTCGCCGGTCCGGCATCCCGATCCGGCGCATCTGCACCTCACTGGAACCGGGCTCACCCATCTCGGCTCGGCCGCGACGCGCGACAGCATGCACAAGAAGGCTTTGGCCGATGGCGAGGAACAGCTGACCGATTCCATGAAGATGTTCCGCATGGGGCTTGAAGGCGGCAAGCCGGGCCGCGGGCAGGCAGGCGTCCAGCCCGAATGGTTCTACAAGGGTAACGGCAACATGGTGGTCGATCCCGGCAAGCCGCTGGTGTCGCCGCATTTCGCGCTCGACGCCGGCGAGGAGCCGGAGATCGCCGGTGTCTATCTGGTCGGCGATGACGGTACGCCCTACCGGATCGGCTTCGCGCTGGCCAACGAGTTTTCCGATCATGTGACGGAGCGGATCAACTACCTCTATCTGGCCCACTCGAAGTTGCGCAACGCCTCCTTCGGTCCCGAGATATTGATCGGCGAGCTGCCGGCCGACGTCAGGGGCACATCGCGTATCCAGCGCGGCGGCAAGACCGTGTGGGAAAAGCCGTTCCTGTCGGGCGAGGCCAACATGTCCCACACCATTGCCAATCTTGAGCACCATCATTTCAAATATGGCGTGTTTCGCCAGCCGGGCGACGTGCATGTGCATATGTTCGGCACCGCAACGCTCTCCTTCGCCGACGGGGTGCGGGCCGAGCCTGGCGATGTGTTCGAGATCGAGGCCGAGGGCTTCGGGCTGCCGCTGCGGAATCCGCTGAAGCAGGCCAGGGCGAGCGCGCCCGTGGCCATCAGGGCGTTGTGAGGAGGCCAGGGCGATGAGCGAGAACCAGTTCGGGCGCTATCCGAGCCTCAAGGGCCGGTCGGTGCTGATCTCAGGCGGGGCCACTGGTATCGGCGAGGCGCTGGTGCGGGCATTTGCAGGCCAAGTGGCCAGGGTCGGCTTCGTCGACCTTGCGCAAGACGAAGGCGACGCCTTGGCGGCCGAACTGAACGACGGCGGCGCAACAGTGGCGTTTCGGCGCTGCGACGTCACTGACATCGAGGCCTATCGCGCCGCGATATCAGAGATCGAGGCACTGCATGGTCCCGTGCAGGCGCTGGTCAACAATGCGGCGAACGATACCCGGCACGATTGGCGCGAGGTGACGGCCGACTATTTCGACGGCCGTGTTGCGGTGAACATGCGCCATGCTTTCTTCGCCATTCAGGCCGTGGCTCCGGGCATGGCCGCCGCGGGCGGCGGCTCCATCGTCAATTTCGGTTCGATCGGCTGGATGAAGGCCTCGGGCGGCTATCCTGTCTATGCGGCGTCGAAGGCGGCCATCCATGGCATGACACGCTCCTTCGCCCGCGACCTGGGCAAGCACGGCATCCGCGTCAACACGCTGGTGCCGGGCTGGGTGATGACAAAACGCCAGCTCGATCTCTGGGTCGACGATGCCGCCAATGCCGAGATCGACAAGGCGCAGTGTCTTTCGGGACGGGTGACGCCGGAAGACATCGCGCGCATGGCGCTGTTTCTGGCGGCCGACGACTCGCGCATGTGCACGGCGCAGAACTTCGTCGTCGATGGCGGGTGGGTCTAGGCCCTGCTCACTCGACCATCGAGAAACGATATTCCGTCATCTGCGAGTAGATCTCGCCGGGCCTGAGCACGGCGCTCGGGAAATGCGGATGGTTGGCCGCGTCGGGGAAACGTTGCGGCTCGAGGCAGAGCGCGCCGTGGCGGACGCCTTCGATGCCGCCGCGCAGTGTGGGGGCGACGGGCAGGTGAACGCCGTCGTAGAACTGCAGCCCGGGTTCGGTGGTCCAGAGATCGAGACGGATGCCGGAGCGCGGTCCCTCCAGCCGGGCGGCATGCCAGGGTTCGGGCGCCGGCTGCATGGCGAGCACGAAATTGTGGTCGTAGGCTTGATGCGTTTCGTCAGGGCCGTTGCGGACGGCGCGCAGCTCGCGGAAATCGAAGAGGCTGCCGTCGACCGCCGGCACCTCGCCAGTGGGGATGCTCGCGGCATCGACAGGCGTATAGGCCTCGGCCGCGATTTTGAGGCGATGGTCAAGGATCGAGCCTGAGCCGTCGAGATTGAAATAGGCGTGGGTGGCGAGGTTCATCAGGGTGGGCGCATCGGTGCGGCCGCCGAGCGCGATGCGCAGGCGGCTCTTGTCGACCGAATAGCGGCAGGTGACGATGACTTTGCCGGGGTAACCCTGGTCGCTGTCAGGCGAGGTCAGGCCGAGCAGCACAGAGCTTTCGCTGACGTCGATAATCGTCCAGTTGCGGCGGAAGAAACCGTCCGAACCGCCATGCAAGTGGGTGCGGCCGGCTTCGTTGAGATCGAGTTGGTGTTCCGTGCCGTCGAGCGTGAAGCGGCCGCCGGCTATGCGGTTGGCCGAGCGCCCGGCGATGGCGCCGAAATAGCCGCCATGGGTCAGGTAGCCGTCGAGGCTGTCGAAGCCGAGAATGACAGAGCGCGGGCCTCCTGGCGTCGCGACGACGAGGTTGGCGAGCGTTGCGCCGAAGGTGAGCACCTTGGCTTCGATGCCCCCGGCCGCGATCGAGATGGCCTCGACCACCGAACCATCGGGCATCCTTCCGAATTCGCTGACCGGCATTTTGACACTCCTCAAGCTTGCCCCCAGAGTCGGTCCCGCGTTTCTGCGAAGCACGGATCCCACTCTGTCCTCTCAAGCAATCCGGACGGAAAACCGCTGCACGGTTTTCCTGGAATTGCTCTCGGGCAGGCAGACAGTGTCACCACTGCCGGCCGGATGCCAGTGCGGAAAGGCTTAAAACACAACGGTCCTGTGGCCGTTGATGACCACGCGGGATTCGAGGTGGTACTTCACCGCGCGGGCCAGCACCCGGCTTTCGATGTCGCGGCCGGCTGCGACGAAATCGTCCGCCGTCATGGCGTGGCTGACGCGTTCGGTCTCCTGCTCGATGATCGGGCCTTCATCGAGGTCGGAGGTGACGTAGTGGGCGGTGGCGCCGATCAGCTTGACGCCGCGCTCATGCGCCTGGTGGTAGGGCTTGGCGCCCTTGAAGCTCGGCAGGAACGAGTGGTGGATGTTGATGGCGCGGCCGTAGAGCCGCTTCGACAGGCTGTCGGAAAAGACCTGCATGTAGCGGGCGAGGATGACCAGCTCGGCGCCGGTCTCGTTGACCAGGGCCAACAGCTTGTCTTCCTGCTCGGCCTTGTTGTCCTTGGCGACCTGCCAGCAATGATACGGAATGCCCTCGATCTCGGCGGTACGGCGGCTATCCTCATGATTGGAGACGATGGCCGCGACCTCGGCGTTCAGCCAGCCGACGCGGATCTGGTAGAGCAGGTGCAGCAGGGCATGGTCGAATTTGGAGACCATGACGATGATTTTCGGCTTGCGCGCCTGATCGACGAGCGCGGTCTTCATGCCGAAGCGGTCGATGGGCGATTTCAGCGAGCGCTCGACGCTTTCACGGTCGAGCTTCTCGGGGGCGGCAAAGGCGATGCGCATGAAGAAGCGGTTGGTCTGGCGGTCCCAGAACTGGCTGCTCTCGGCGATGTTGGCGCCCATCGAGGCGAGTTCGGTGGTGACGGCGGCGACGATGCCGGGCTTGTCGTCGCAGGACAGAGACAGCACGTAGTTTCGTTCGGACATGGCTTTTCCGTAGGTTGCAGGCGGGAGAGCCGCGAAGCGAATCCGCAGCCAGGGGGCAACAATGATCTATTGGCAACGCGGCTCGATGTCAGCCGTGTGACGTCGCCTCAGAGAAGGCTTTTCAGCTTGATGGCCGATGACGCCAGGGCCTCGGGATCGGGGCTGGCCATCTTGCCGATCAGCATCTCGGCAAGCCGGATATCGCGGGCGACCGCATTGTCGGGGCCGATGCCGCTGGCGGCGACCAAGCGGCCATCGTTCTTGAGATGGAACAGGATGAAAGCACCGTCACCGAGATCGCGGCGGACAGTGCGCTCGCCTTCGTCGGGCAGGCCGGCGATCTGCAGGGTAAGGCCGTACTGGTCGGACCAGAACCACGGCACGCCGGCGTGAGGTTCTTCCGATCCGAGCATGTTGCGGGCAGCGAGTGCGCCATGTTCCTGGGCGCTGCGCCATGCTTCGAGACGGACGCGGCGGTCGCCATAGATGGCGAGCGGGAAGGAACAGCAGTCGCCGGCGGCGAAGATCTCGGCATCGCTGGTGCGCAGACGAGCGTCGACCGAGATGCCGTTGTTGAGGGCGAGGCCGGCAGTTTCGGCGAGTGCTGTGACCGGCATCGCACCGATGCCGATGACGGCGAGGTCGGCCACTATCGCGCGGCCGCTCGACAGTGTGATGCGCACGGTCTCGCCGTCGTCTTCGATTGAGGCGATGCCGTCGCCGCAGACGATCTCGACACCGGCGGCCGTGTGAGCGTCATGGACGATGGCGGCGATTTCCTCGGGCACGCCGCGCATCAGGATGCGGGGTTGTGCCTCGATGACGGTCACCTCAGCGCCGAGTTTGCGGGCCGAAGCTGCCAGCTCGAGGCCGATGAAACCGCCACCGACGATGGCCGCGTGGACACCTTGGCGAAGATGCCTGCGGATCAGGAGCGCGTCGTCGAAGGTCCGGAGATAGACCGAGCGCGGACCCATGCCTTGAAGCGGCAGTTTGCGCGGCACGGCACCGGTGGCCAGCAGAAGCTTGTCGTAGGCGAGGTCGGAACCGTCGGCGAGGCGCACCGAACGATTGGCCCTGTCGATGCAGGTGGCGTTCGTCGAGCCCTTGAGGTCGATGCGGTGCTCGGCCAGGCGCGCAGCATCGGCGATGGCCTTGAGCGAAGGCGCTTCGTCGCCCGTCATGGCTTCCTTGGAGAGCGGCGGGCGCTCATAGGGCAGGTGGGATTCGGCGCCGATGAGCGTGACCTTGCCGTCATAGCCCGCCTCGCGCAGGGCGAAGGCGGCGCGCGTGCCGCACTCGCCGGCACCGATGATCACCATTCCCGCAGTCATGTCGATCAACCCAGCTGGATGAAGACTTTGCCGCCGTCGACCTTGACCGGATAGGTCTGGAGGTTGACGCAGACGGGCGCGCCGCGAGCGGCGCCGGTCTTGTAGTTGAAGCGGCCGTTATGCTTGGGGCATTCGATGATGTCGCCCATGACCAGCCCCTGCGCGAGGTGAATCTGCTCGTGGGTGCACAGGCCGTCGGTGGCGAAGAACTCGTCTTCCGGGCTGCGGTAGATGGCGAAGCTTCTGCCCGCATGGTCAAAGCGGATCACGTCTTCCTCGTCGATGTCCTCAGTCGTACAGGCCTCGATCCAGTCACTCATGTCTCTCTCCCTGGGATTTTGGAATGCGGGGCGCCTTGGGAGGCTATTCGGCCGCAAGCGCTGCCTCGCTGTGGAACTCCTCGCGATAGGGCCGCGCCGTCGGCGGCAGCTCGCGCTTGACGAAATAGTCCTCGTTGCGGAGCTGGCGGACGAAGGCCGGCAGCATTTCGCGGTAGCCTTGCCACATGGACTGAGATGGCGCCGGCAGGTCGTGCTTGATCATCTCATGCAATTTCGGCAGTGCGTGATAGGGCACCATCGGGAACATGTGGTGTTCGACGTGGTAGTTCATGTTCCAGTAGATGAAGCGGCTGATGGGGTTCATCAGCACGGTGCGGCTGTTGAGGCGGTGGTCGACGACGTTGTCGGCGAGGCCGCCATGCTGCAACAGGCCGGTCAGCACGTGGTGCCAGGCGCCGTAAAGGCGGGGCAGGCCGACCAGCATCAGCGGCAGCCACGAGCCGAGATAAAGCGCGAGTGCCACGGTTGCCACATAGATCGCGAGCCAGATGCGGGCGATGCGGATGGCACGGGGCTGCTCGCTTTCGGGGATGAAGGTCTTCTCTTCCTTGCCGATGATGCCTGATGCGTTGCGGACCATGTCGACCATGGCGTGCCAGGCGTCGAGCAGGCCGAAGAAGTTGAGCACGACGCGCAGAAGGTCCGGCGGACGCATGACGGCGATTTCGGGATCGCGGCCGACGATGACGGTGTCGGTGTGATGGCGGGTGTGGCTCCAGCGCCAGGTCACCGGATTGCGCATGATCATGAAACAGGCGATCTGGTAGACCGCGTCGTTCATCCATGGCGTCCTGAAGGCCGTGCCGTGGCCGCACTCATGCCAGCGCGAGTCGGTGGCCGAACCGTAGAGCACGCCGTAGCAGAGGAAGAAAGGCACGCACCACCAGCTGCCCCAGAGTGCTGCACCGGCCGCACCGAAGGCGATGAGCAGGCCGAGCCAGATTGCCGTGTCGCGGATGGCCGGGCCGTCGGAGCGCTGCATCAGCTCCTTCATCTGCTTGCGCGGAATGTCGGTGTGATACCACTCGGCGGCGGCAAGGCCGCTCTCGACGGCGCGGCGCGCGCTTTCTCCCACAAGGCTGTAGTCGCGCGCCGAAGGCGTCACGGTCATGGCTCTCTCCCTGGAAGTCGGAAACAGGTCCGCGATGGGCGCCGGACATCGTTCACTGGAAGAATGGTAGCTCATGATGCGATATTTTCAATCATGCTTTGATAGTTTCTATCATTTTCTATCATGGTGCGTTAAGCTGCGACCAAATCCAGGGATTGGACATGAGCAAGCGCCCGACCATCACCGATCTCGCCCAGGCCTCGGGCGTCAGCGTCGCCACCGTCGACAGGGTGCTGAACGGGCGGCTGCCGGTACGCGAGGAAACGCAGCGTCGTGTCTATGAGGCCGCGACATCGATCGGCTATCATGCCGCCGGGCTGATCGCGCAGCGCATGCGCAAGGAGCTGCCGGTGTATCGGCTCGGCTTCGTTCTGCTGCGCCCGCAGGATGTTTTCTACCGCGCTTTCGCCGGTGAGCTGGAGAAGGCGATCGCCCAGTCGACTGGTTTTCGCGGCACTGGTGTCATCGAATTCGCCGACACGCTTGCGCCCGAGGAGATTCTGGAGAGGCTGAGACGGCTGGCGGCGACCTGCGATGCGGTGGCGCTGGTCAGTCCCGACCATCCCAGCGTGACGGCTGCCGTGGCCGAGCTTAAGGAGCGCGGCATGCCGGTGTTCTCACTGCTGTCGGATTTCGCGTCAGGCATCCGCGAGGGCTATGTCGGCATCGACAATCTCAAGGTCGGGCGCTCGGCTGCCTGGATGATCTCGAAATGTGCGCGACGGCCGGGCAAGGTGGCATTGCTTGTCGGCAGCCACCGCTTCCACGGCCACGAGTTGCGCGAGATCGGTTTCCGCGCCTTCTTCCGCGAGCATGCCTCCGAATTCACGCTGCTCGAGACCATCGTCAATCACGAGTCCCACGAGATCACGCAACAGGTGCTCGGCGATCTGCTCAAGCAGCATGACGATCTCGTCGGCTGCTATGTGGCTGGCGGCGGCATCGAGGGGGCGATCTCGGCGCTGCGGCAGGTGCGGCCCGACCCACTGCCGGCGCTGATCTGCAACGAGATAACAGCCGATACCCGCGCCGCGCTCGCCGACAATCTGGCTGTCATGGTCATTGCGACGCCGCTCGGACCGCTGTGCCGCGAGCTCGTCGCGCTGATGGCGCATTCGATCGAGGCGGGGGCGGCCAATGCGCCCGGGCAGACCTTCCTGCCGTTCGACATCTATCTGCCCGAAAACATCTGAGTGAGCCTGGCGCCGGCGTGGCTCGGCGGCGACAGCGGCCGCCGTCCATCCGAATCTATCAGCGAATGATAGATTCCGCTCAGCTTCCGGATTGACTATTCCGTTTTACGAGTAGAATGGAACGTAAATATCGAGGCCTGTCGCCCGCGGAGGAGAAATTCGGCATGACCAGCAAGCTCACATTCGCGCTGAACCATATGGTGGCTCCGGGCCTGAAGCCTGCGGCGTTCTTTGCGCTCAGCCGCGAGCTCGGCCTGAGCGACGTCGAAATCCGCAACGACCTCGCCGGCAACGCCATCGTCGACGGCACGCCGGCCGCCGCTGTCGGGGCGCTCGCGGCGGAAAATGGAATATCCATTGCAAGCATCAATGCGCTGCAGCGCTTCAACGAATGGAATACGGCGCGGGAAGCCGAGGCGATCGAACTCGCTGATTACGCGCGCGACGTAGGTGCGCAGGCTTTGGTTCTGGTGCCGGTCAATGACGGCACGGGGCAGGCGGATGGCGAGCGCCAGCGCAATCTGAGGACGGCGCTGTCGGCGCTGAAGACCATTCTCGGCGATCGTGGCGTGCGCGGCCTGGTCGAACCGCTCGGCTTCGAAATCTGCTCGCTGCGTTCCAAGCGCGAGGCCGCCGAAGCCATCGAGGATGTCGGCGGCACGGCAACGTTCCGCATGGTGCACGACACATTCCATCATCATCTGGCCGGCGAGCCCGATATCTTTCCCGGCATGACCGGACTGGTGCACATTTCGGGTGTCGATGATCCGGCCGTGACTGTGCCCGACATGCGCGATCCGCACCGCGTCCTGGTCGATGCAGCCGACCGCCTCGACAATGTCGGCCAGATCCGGGCGCTGCTTTCGGGCGGCTATCAGGGACTGCTGTCCTTCGAGCCGTTTTCGCCTGCTGTGCAGAAGCTTGCCGACCCGCGCACCGCACTTGCCGAGAGCATCGCGTTCATCCGCGAACGGCTGTAAGCCGCTGCAACGGCAGGGCGGTCCCCGTCCGGCCGGTTGCAACCGTCTGAGGTGCGCTTTTCACGCAAAGATTGATCGGCCAGCGATGGAATGCCTCTTGACGTTCACACGAAATATGGAATAAATATTTCATATACAAAAAGCACGGCCCGAACATTCTGAAATCAGGGCTGGCATCGGGAAACGGGCGGCACATTTTGCATCGCGGAGGAGCGATGGTGGCGCCCGCAGAGACGGGCCTTCGGCATGACCGCGGGCTTCCGGCACAACGGGGTGCAGCCGGACACCATTGTTGGAGGAGAGTGATCATGAAGAAATTCTTGCTCGGCGCTGCCATGACCGCGCTGATGACGGGTTCTGCATTTGCCGGCGACATCGGTGTCAGCATGGCCAATTCGGACACCTTCCTGACGGTCCTGCGCAAGGGCATCGAAAAGGCCGCAGCCGACGCCAAGCAGCCGGTCGTCATCGAAATCGCCGACGACGACGTCAACAAGCAACTCAGCCAGGTTCAGAACTTCATCGCCGCCAAGGTCGATGCCATCATCGTCAACGCCGTCGACACCTCGGCGACAGCCCCGATGACCAAGCTCGCCAACGACGCCGGCATTCCGATCGTCTATGTCAACCGCCAGCCGATCGACGTCGATGCGCTTGGCGCAAAGGGTGCGTTCGTTGCTTCGAACGAAGCCGATTCCGGCACGCTCGAGACCAAGGAAGTCTGCCGCATCCTCAAGGAAGCCGGCAAGACCGAAGCCGGCATCCTGGTGATGCAGGGCGATCTCGCCAACCAAGCAGCGCAGATGCGGACCAAGGACGTCCACGACGTCATCGCCACGCCGGACTGCTCGTTCATGAAGATCATCGACGAACAGACCGCCGGCTGGGATCCGGTCAAGGCGCAGGACCTGATGACCAACTGGATCGCCGCCGGCCACAAGCCCGACGCCGTGATCTCGAACAACGACAACATGGCCATCGGCGCCATCAACGCCATGAAGGCGGCCGGCTGGGACATGAAGGACGTCGTCGTCGGCGGTGTCGACGCCACTCAGGAAGCGCTTGCCTACATGAAGGCCGGCGATCTCGACGTGACCGTGTTCCAGGACGCGGCCGGCCAGGGCAGCGGTGCTGTCGATGCGGCGATGAAGCTCGCCAAGGGCGACAAGGTCGAAGCCAAGGTCTGGATTCCGTTCCAGCTGGTGACGCCTGCAAATATGGACCAGTTCACGTCCAAGAACTGATATGATCCACTCAATGCGCCGCCGCTCGGCGGCGGCGCATTTCCCCTGATAGACTGTGCCCCCGCGCAAGCGCCGGGCCGGGTCTGGGAGGACCGATCGCCATGAACGGCACAGGCACGATGGAAGCGGCCCCCGCAGGCGCCGCTGCGGTGAACGACGGCTATCTTCTCGAGGTCGAGAATGTGCGCAAGGAATTTCCAGGCGTGCTTGCGCTCGACAACGTCCAGCTCAGATTGAAGCGCGGCAGCGTGCATGCGCTGATGGGCGAGAACGGCGCCGGCAAGTCGACGCTGATGAAGATCGTGGCCGGCATCTACACGCCCGACACCGGCACCTTCAAGCTGCGCGGCGAGGATATCCGCCTCAAGGGCCCGCTCGACGCGCTGGAGCATGGCATCGCCATGATCCACCAGGAACTCAACCTGATGGCGCCGATGACGGTGGCCGAGAACATCTGGATCCGCCGCGAGCCGCTGACACGTCTGGGCTTCGTCGACCATGGCGAGATGCGGCGCAAGACGGCAGCGCTGTTCAAGCGCCTCAACATCGACATCGATCCCGACATCCAGGTCGGCACGCTGAGCGTCGCCAACCGGCAGATGGTCGAGATCGCCAAGGCCGTATCCTACGAATCCGACGTGTTGATCATGGACGAGCCGACATCCGCGCTGACCGAGCGCGAGGTCGACCACCTGTTCACCATCATCCGGGCGCTGCGCGAGCAGGGCAAAGGCATCATCTACATCACTCACAAGATGAACGAGCTGTTCGAGATCGCCGACGAATTCTCGGTGTTCCGGGATGGCAAGTACATCGCCACCAAAGCGTCGACCGAAGTCACCCGCGACGACATCATCCGCATGATGGTCGGTCGTGAGATCACCCAGATGTTCCCCAAGGAGGAGGTGCCGATCGGCGATGTCGTGCTGTCGGCCAAGGGGCTGACGCTCAAGGGCGTATTCTCGGACGTTTCCTTCGACGTGCGCTCGGGCGAGATACTCGGCATTGCAGGGCTCGTCGGTTCTGGCCGTTCGAACATCGCCGAAACCGTGTTCGGGGTGACGCCGTCGGACGCCGGCACGATCGAGCTGTTCGGCAAGACAGTGCGCATCGACAGCCCGGCAACGGCGATGAAGCACGGCATGGCGTTCCTGACCGAGGATCGCAAGGAAACCGGCTGCTTCCTGCTGCTCGACATCCAGGAAAACACCCAGATGGCGGTGCTGCAGTCGGGTTATGTCAAGAACGGTTTCGTCAAGCAGAAGCACCTGGCCAGGGATTCGGTCGAGATCAGCCAGCAGCTCAGGGTGAAAACGCCCGACATGGCAGAGCCGATCATCAATCTTTCCGGCGGCAACCAGCAGAAGGTGCTGATCGCGCGCTGGCTCCTGACCAAGCCGAAGATCCTGATCCTGGACGAGCCGACGCGCGGCATCGACGTCGGCGCCAAGGCCGAAATCCATCGCCTGATCTCGAAGCTGGCGGGGCAGGGCGTGGCGGTCATCATGATCTCGTCGGAGATGCCCGAGGTGCTGGGCATGAGCGACCGCATCATGGTGGTGCATGAGGGCCGCGTCACCGGCTTCCTCGACCGCGCAGAAGCCAGCCAGGTCAAGATCATGGAACTCGCGTCGCACTGATCGGCGCCAACTAGCTCAAGGGTGGAAGAACCATGTCGACGAACGAGATTGCGAGCCCCGCAAACGTCATCGGAAGCAAGAAGCGCCTGCCGCCCGAGGTCTCGATCCTGGGTGTGTTGATCGGCATCGCCATCGTCTTCGAGATTCTCGGCTGGATCTTCGTCGGCGACAGCTTCCTCGCCAACAAGCAGCGCCTGTCGATCATCATCCTGCAGGTGTCGGTGATCGGCATCATCGCGGTCGGCGTGACCCAGGTCATCATCACCGCCGGCGTCGACCTGTCCTCGGGCTCGGTCGTCGGCCTCGCGGCCATGGTGGCGGCCAGCCTGGCGCAGACATCGGTCAATCCGCGCGCCGTCTATCCCTCCTTGACCGACATATCGCCTATCTGGGCGATCCTGGCGGGTCTCGGCGTCGGTCTGATTGCGGGCACGATCAACGGGTCGCTGATCGCTCGAACAAAGATACCGCCCTTCATCGCCACGCTCGGCATGATGGTGTCGGCGCGGGGTCTCGCCAAATGGTACACGCTCGGCCAGCCGGTGGCGCTGCTCGACGACAGCTTCACCTGGTTCGGCAAGAGCTTCAACATCCTGGGCTTTCCGCTGCCTCTGCCGGTCATCGTGTTCCTGCTCGTCGCCGTCATCTTCCACATTGCACTGGGCTACACACGCTACGGCAAGTTCACCTACGCCATCGGCGCCAATCCGCAGGCGGCGCGCGTGTCGGGCATCAATATCGGCGGCCATCTGGTCAAGGTCTATGCCATCGCCGGCCTGCTTTCGGGCCTGGCAGGGGTGATGACGGCGGCGCGTGCCGCCTCCGGCCAGCCGGGCATGGGCGTGGCCTATGAGCTCGACGCCATTGCGGCGGCTGTCATCGGCGGCACCTCGTTGTCGGGCGGCGTCGGGCGCATCACCGGCACGGTGATCGGGACGATCATCCTCGGTGTCCTGACTTCGGGCTTCACCTTCCTCAAGGTCGGCGCCTACTATCAGGAAATCATCAAGGGCATCATCATCGTGGCGGCCGTGATCATCGACCAGCACCGCCAGAACAAGCGCAAGAAGGCCTGATGCAAAACCAAGGTCGCCCGGCACCCGTCGGCAGGCGGCCCTTTATCCTCCCAATTCAAGATTGCAGGCCCGGACGGCGCGGGCCAAGGAAAATGAGGTTGTCATGACAGTTCGGTTCGGTGTCCTGGGTGCAGGCCGCATCGGCAAGGTTCACGCCAAGGCGGTGGCCTCCAACCCGCAGGCGAAGCTGGTGGCGGTTGCCGATGCCTTCGAGAAGGCGGCGAACGATCTCGCCGAGGCCTATGGCTGCGAAGTGCGTTCCATCGACCAGATCGAGAAGGCGTCGGATATCGATGCGGTGGTGATCTGCACGCCGACCGACACCCATGCCGACCTGATCGAGCGCTTCGTGCTCGCCGGCAAGGCGGTGTTCTGCGAGAAGCCGATCGATCTCGATGCGGCCCGTGTCGAGAAATGCCTGGCAGTGGTCGAGAAGGCCGGCGGCACGTTGATGGTCGGCTTCAACCGGCGCTTCGACCCGCATTTTGCCGCCGTGCGCAAGGCCATCGACGACGGCGCCATCGGCAAGGTCGAGCAGGTGGTGATCACCTCGCGCGACCCCGGCCCGCCGCCGGCAGAATACATCACGCGTTCGGGCGGCATTTTCCGCGACATGACGATCCACGACTTCGACATGGCGCGTTTCCTGCTCGGCGAAGAGCCGGTGGCGGTGACGGCGACGGCCTCCGTGCTGGTCGACAAGAAGATCGGCGAGCTCGGCGATTTCGACAGCGTCTCGGTGATCCTGGTGACCGCAAGCGGTCGTCAGTGCGTCATCAGCAATTCGCGCCGCGCCACCTATGGCTATGACCAGCGCATCGAGGTGCATGGCTCCGACGGCATGGTGTCGGCCGAGAACCAGCGCGCGGTTTCGATCGAGGTCGCCGGTGCGATGGGCTACACCCGCCCGCCGCTGCACGACTTCTTCATGACCCGCTACACCGAGGCCTATGCCAACGAGATCGCGGCCTTCATCGCCTCGGTGACGAAGGGCGCAAAGATCTCGCCCGACGGCAAGGACGGCCTGATGGCGCTGAAGCTGGCTGATGCGGCGCTGAAGTCAGCCAAGGAAGGCAAGACCGTCAGGCTCTAGGCCGACGGGCAGACAGTCGCCTCGGGGCAATGGGCCTCGGGGCGGACAGTCACAATCTGTCGATGGAATGAAAATTCCGATTGACTGATTTATGGAATTGAAATTGCATTGTGTGGCCTGCGAGCGGAGCAAGCGGGCAGGCCGGCGCGGCGGAGCGACCGGGAGGACAAAATGACCGACCCCAAGAACCAGCCTACACTCGACGTCATCACCATCGGGCGCGCATCGGTCGATCTCTATGGGCAGCAGACTGGATCGCGGCTGGAGGACGTTGCGTCCTTTGCCAAATCGGTCGGTGGTTGCCCTGCCAACATTGCCATCGGCACGGCGCGTCTCGGCCTGCGCTCGGCGCTTCTGACCCGGGTCGGCGACGAACATATGGGCCGCTACATCCGCGAGCAGATGCTGCGCGAAGGCGTGTCGGACAAGGGGCTTGTCACTGACAAGGAGCGGCTTACGGCACTGGTGCTGTTGTCGGTCGAGGACGACAAGACGTTTCCGCTGATCTTCTATCGCGAGAATTGCGCCGACATGGCGCTCGTCGAAGACGACATCGATCCTGATTTCATCAAGTCGGCGCGGGCGATCGTCGTCACCGGCACGCATTTTTCGCGGCCCTCGACCGATGCTGCGCAGCGCAAGGCGATGCGGCTGATCAAGGAAGCAGGCGGCAAGGTGGTGTTCGACATCGACTACCGCCCGAATCTCTGGGGCCTCGCCGGCCACGCCGCCGGAGAGAGCCGCTACATCGCCTCCGATGCCGTCTCCAACCATCTCAAGGGTGTGCTGGCCGATTGCGACCTGATCGTCGGCACCGAAGAAGAGGTGATGATCGCCTCCGGTGAAAGCGAGCTTCTTGCAGCCCTCAAGACGATCCGCTCGCTGTCCAAGGCAACGATCGTGCTCAAGCGCGGTCCGATGGGCTGCATCGTCTATGACGGGGCGATCTCTGATGACCTTGAGGACGGCATCGTCGGCAAGGGTTTTCCGATCGAGGTCTACAATGTGCTGGGCGCCGGCGATGCCTTCATGTCCGGCTTCCTACGCGGCTGGCTGGGCGGCGAGAGCCTGGCGACTTCGGCGACCTGGGCCAATGCCTGCGGTGCTTTTGCCGTATCCCGGCTGCTCTGCTCGCCTGAGATCCCGACCTTCGACGAGCTGCAGTTCTTCCTCAAGAACGGCAGCAAGGAACGCGCGCTGCGCAAGGACGAGGCGATCAACCACGTGCATTGGGCAACGACCCGCCGACACGAGATCCCGTCGATGATGGCGCTGGCCTGCGACCATCGCATCCAGCTCGAAGACATCGCTGCCCGCACCGGCGCCGATGCGTCACGCGTCCGCGATTTCAAGGTGCTGGCGGTGAAGGCTGCGGCCAAGGTGGCCGACGGACGCGACGGCTACGGCATGCTGATCGACGAGAAGTTTGGCCGCGAGGCGATGTTCGAATTCGCCCGCCATCCCTTCTCCTGGCTTGGCCGGCCGGTGGAGCTGCCGGGCTCGCGACCGCTGCGTTTCGAGTTCTCGCAGGACATCGGCTCGCAGCTGGTGGAGTGGCCGGTCGAGCACTGCATCAAATGCCTGTGCTTCTACCACCCCGACGATCCGGCCGAGCTCAAGGCCGAGCAGCAGCAGAAGCTGCGCACGCTGTTCGAGGCGGCGCGGAAGGTGGGCCGCGAACTGCTGGTCGAGATCATCGCCGGCAAACACGGCAAGCTCGACGAGAACACCATTCCACGTGCGCTGGAAGAGCTCTACGCGCTTGGCATCAAGCCCGACTGGTGGAAGCTCGAGCCGCAGGCTTCAGCTGCCGCGTGGAAGAAGATCGAGGCGGTCATCAACACCAACGATCCCTATTGCCGTGGTGTCGTGCTGCTGGGGCTCGAGGCGCCGCTGGCCGATCTGGAGGTAGCGTTCGCCGCGACCGCGGACGCTGCGGTGGTCAAGGGTTTTGCCGTGGGGCGCAGCATCTTCGCCCATGCGGCTGAAGAATGGCTGGCCGGCCGCATGAACGACCAGGCTGCGGTCGACGACATGGCCCAGCGTTTCGAACAGCTGACCAAGGCATGGCTTGCGGCGCGCGACCGTCGGGCGGCATAAACAGACAGCCGAGGCGAGGCCGGCATCTCAGGATGCGCCGCCGAAGCGGGAGGAGAAGACGATGACCAAGACCGTTCGCCTGACCATGGCGCAGGCGCTGACGCGCTACCTGACGCGGCAGATGACCGTGATCGACGGCAAGATGGTGCCGCTGTTCGGTGGCGTCTGGGCGATATTCGGCCACGGCAACGTCGCCGGCATCGGCGAGGCGCTCTATCAGGTGCGCGAGGAGCTGCCGACCTACCGTGCCCATAACGAGCAGGCGATGGCGCATGCGGCGATCGCATTTGCCAAGGCGAATTTCCGCCAGCGCATGATGGCGGCGACGAGCTCCATCGGCCCCGGCGCGGTCAACATGGTGACGGCCGCAGCACTCGCCCATGTCAACCGTCTGCCGGTTCTGCTTCTGCCCGGCGACGTGTTTGCCAACCGCGTGCCCGACCCGGTGTTGCAGCAGGTCGAGGATTTCGGCGACGGCACGGTCTCGGCAAACGACTGCTTCCGTCCCGTGTCACGCTATTTCGACCGCATCACCCGGCCAGAGCAGATCATCCCGGCGCTGGCGCGCGCCATGCAAGTGCTGACCGATCCGGCCGAATGCGGGCCGGTGACGCTGTCCTTGTGCCAGGACGTGCAGGCCGAGGCTTATGATTATCCCGAGAGCTTCTTTGCCGAGCGCGTGTGGACGCCGCGCCGCCCGCGTCCGGATCGCGACGAGCTTGCGACTGCGGCAGAGGTGCTGAAGGCGGCGAAGAAGCCGCTGATCGTGGCGGGTGGCGGCGTGCTCTATTCCGGTGCGTCGGAAGAACTCGATCGCTTCGTCCAGGCCACGGGCATTCCTGTCTGCGAGACCCAGGGCGGCAAGTCGGCGCTGACCGATGAGCATGGGCTGAACATGGCGGCGGTCGGCGTGACCGGTACAGCGGCAGCCAACCGGCTGGCCGAGGAAGCCGACGTGGTGCTGGCCGTCGGCACGCGCCTGCAGGACTTTACCACGGGATCTTGGTCGCTGTTCAAGAACGCCGGCAAGGCCATCATCGGCCTCAATGTGCAGCCCTTCGACGCCGGCAAGCACATGGCGCTGCCGTTGGTGGCGGATGCGAGGGAAGGGCTCGTCGAACTGGGCGCCGCTGTTGCCGGCTACAAGGCGCCGGCGTCCTGGACCGAAAACGCCAAGGCAGGCAAGGCCGAGTGGCGCAAGGCTGCGGCCAAGGTGACGGCGGCGACCAATGCCGCCTTGCCGTCGGACGCGCAGGTGATTGGTGCTGTGCAGCGCACGCTGGGCAGCGACGTCATCGTGCTGCATGCGGCCGGCGGCTTGCCGGGCGAGATGCACAAGCTGTGGCAGGCGGGCGGCCCCGGCTCCTACCACTCCGAATATGGTTTCTCCTGCATGGGCTACGAGATCGCAGGAGGCCTGGGCGCCAAGATGGCGCGGCCGGACAAGGAGGTCGTCATCATGATCGGCGACGGCTCTTACCTGATGCTGAATTCGGAGATCGCGACCTCGGTCATGCTGGGGCTGAAGCTCACCATCGTGCTGCTCGACAACAGGGGCTATGGCTGCATCAACCGGCTGCAGATGGCGACAGGCGGCGCCAACTTCAACAATCTGCTGCGCGACAGCAGGCATGAGGTTCTGCCCGATATCGACTTCGTCGCGCATGCGAAAAGCTTGGGCGCCAACGCCGAGAAGGCTGCGTCCATCGCCGACCTGGAAGCCGCGCTCGACCGGGCGCGCAAGAGCGACAGGACGACGGTGGTGTTGATCGATACCGATCCGCTCATCTCGACCGGCGAGGGCGGCCACTGGTGGGACGTGGCCGTGCCTGAGGTGAGTGCGCGTGCCGAGGTGAATGCCGCCCGCAAGGGCTATGAGGAGAAGCTCAAGCTGCAACGCGTGGGCGACTAGGTGCCCGGACTTGCGAGGTCGGCGCTGCCCTTGCTTGTGATGTGCACGCTGCCCCTCACTGTCCTGCCGGACATCTCTCCCCGTGAACGGGGAGAGACCCGCTGGTCGCGCTGATTTCGCCAATCGGCACCGCTGGAAATGTTGGCGCGACGGTGGTGACAGCCACTCTCTCCCCGTCTGCGGGGAGAGATGTCCGGCAGGACAGTGAGGGGCAGCGCTACGTTGGAAGATCATGCGCCGCCTGGGGCGGGGCGCCGGAAAAGAATTGAGACTGGAGAACTGACGTGAAAGCCAAACTGGGCATGTCCCCCATCGCGTGGTGGAACGACGATCTTGCCGAACTGAGCGATGACGTGTCGCTGGAGGAGTGCCTGCGGCAATCGCGCTCGGCCGGCTTTACCGGCATGGAGCAGGGGCGCCGCTTTCCGAGCACGCCCGAGGCGATGCTGCCGATCCTGAAGGCCGCCGACGTCACGCTTTGCGGCGGCTGGTTTTCCGGCACGCTGGTCAATGAAGACCTCGCCGCCAACAAGGACCGCATCCAGCCGATGATCGACCTGTTCAAGGCGGTGGATGCGCCCTGCATCGTCTATGGCGAGGTCGGCCGCTCGATCCAGGGCGATCGCTCGAAGCCGCTGGCGACCAAGGCGGTGCTATCAGACGACGAGATGAAGGCCTATGCCCGCAAGCTGACCGAATTCGGCGAATGGTGCGCGGAGCAGGGCATGCCTTTGTCCTACCACCACCACATGGCGGCGGTCGTGCAGTTCGAGCGTGAGCTCGACGCCTTCATGAAGCATTCGGGCGAGGGCATTCCGCTGCTGCTCGACGCCGGCCATCTCGCCTTTGCCGGCGGCGATGTGCTGCGCGCCATCGACAACCACCACAAGCGCATCAGCCATGTGCATGTGAAGGACGTGCGGATGGATGTCATCAAGGCGCTCGACTGGACGAAGCAGTCGTTCCTCGACGCGGTTGCGCTCGGCGCCTTCACAGTGCCCGGCGACGGCTCGCTCGACTTCGGCGCGATCGTGCAGAAGTTCGCCGACCATGGTTATGAGGGGTGGTTCGTCGTCGAAGCCGAGCAGGACCCGAAGAAGAACCCGCCGCTGAAGATGGCTCAGGTCGGTCATGCCGAGCTGATGCGGGTGATGACGGCTGCCGGCTACACGGTCGAAACGCAAGGTTTTCCGAACGCATGACTGCGAAAATCGAAGCGGATTTTCGGACAAGACCATTCACAGGTTCAAAAAGCTACAGCATCCTTTGCGCGTCGAGGACGTGCCGCGCTGTAATGCTTGAGCCCAATGTTCCGGGCGGCTACGATCCCGAGAGTATCCGAGGCAAGGCAGTACGCGATTGATGAACGACCAGAACCATCCGTTCCTCAGGCCGCTGTGGCGGCGCGTTGCGCTCGTCGCCTTCTGTGCGGCCTGGTCTATCTTCGAGTTCGCTACCGGATCGGCCTTCTGGGGCACCTTGGCCGGCGGCATGGCGGCACTTGGCGCCTACCAGTTTCTGATCGCCTACAAGCCCGGCAACGACGCCACCGACAAGGAGTGAGAGACCATGTCGAAACTTCTCATCAAGCCGAAGCATGGCACGGGCCGGGTGACGCATGTCACGCCCGAAAGCGCTGGCTGGACCTATGTCGGCTTCGACCTGCACAGGCTGGAGCCCGGCGACACCTTCGGCGACTGGAGCAACGACCGCGAGACCTGTCTGGTGCTGGTGTCAGGCAAGGCGCATGTGCGTGCCGACGACCAGGATCTCGGCACGCTGGGTGAGCGCACGACGCCCTTCGAGGGCAAGCCGTGGTCGGTCTATATGCCGGCGGGCACGGAGTGGTCGGTACGGGCCCAGACGAATGTCGAACTGGCGGTCTGCAGCGCGCCGGGCCTTGGCGGCGGGCATGCCACCAGGGTGATCGGACCTGACGACGTCAAGCAGGAGGTGCGCGGCAAGGGCACCAACACGCGCTACGTCACCAACATCCTGCCCGAAGGCGAGCCGGCGGATTCGCTTCTGGTGGTTGAGGTCATCACCCCAGGCGGCCACACCTCGAGCTATCCGCCGCACAAGCACGACCAGGACAATCTTCCCGCTGAATCGCTGCTGGAGGAGACCTATTACCACCGGCTCAACCCGCCGCAGGGTTTTGCCTTCCAGCGCGTCTATACCGAGTTCAACGACGCCGGCCACCGTGAGATCGACGAGGCGATGGCGGTGGAGGACGGCGACGTGACGCTGGTGCCCAAGGGTTATCACCCCTGCGCTGCCTGCCACGGCTACGATCTTTATTATCTCAACGTCATGGCGGGGCCCAAGCGGACGTGGAAGTTCCACAACGCCAAAGAGCATGAGTGGCTGCTGAAGGCCTGAGGGCCCAGAGCCAATACATTCACGTTGTTAAATCCGCGCATCGTGCTTTCCGAAAACGATTTTCGGGCGATGCGCCAGAGAGGACGAAACGATGGCACGCAACAGGCCAACGGTCGCGGATCTGCGCGCGTTGAAAGGCAGACGGCAACTGTCGAAGCTGAGGGTGACGACGCTGGAGGAAGCGGAGGCCGCCGAGCGCGCCGGCATCGACCTGTTGTCGGTCACTTACGGCCTGATGCTCGATCCCCGTTTCCGCGATGCGGCACCGACCTGCTTTACCGTGCCCGGCGACGAGTACGGCATGATGGGGGCGACCTCAGACGAGATCCTGCGCACGGCGGTGAAGCTGAAGGCTGCGAGTGCGGATGCGGTCTACTGCTCGGCGAGCGCGCAAACCATTCGGCGGCTTGCCGACGAGCGCATTCCGGTGTGCGGCCATGTCGGGCTGATCCCCGTTCATTCGACCTGGACGGGTGGGTTCCGCGCCGTGGGCAAGACCGCCGAGATGGCCGAACTCGTCTGGCGGCAGGTCAAGGAGTTGGAACAGGCGGGCGCCTTCGCCGCCGAGATCGAAGTGGTGCCGGCGGAGGTGGCCGCAGCGATTTCGAAGCGCACGCCGCTGGTGATGATATCGATGGGGGCGGGGGCGGGCTGCGATGCGCAATATCTGTTCGCAGAGGACGTGCTCGGCCTCAATCGCGGTCGCTATCCGCGCCATGCCAAGGTCTATCGCAACCTGGCCGCCGAGTATGACCGCATCCAGCAGGAGCGGATCTCGGCTTTCGGCGAGTATGCCAGCGACATCGCCAGCGGCGCCTATCCGGCCGACAGCCACATGGTCGGCATCGAGGCGGAGGAACTGCGCAAGTTCGAGGCGTTTCTTGCGGCGCAAGGCTGATCAAGGCGAGTCCCGGACCTCGCAGGCAGAATCAACAAGCTCATGGCCAGATTCATCTGGCTCGGCGAAGTCCTTGTAAAGTTTGGTTTTCGCGGCCGATGTCCCCGCCCTACAGTGCCTGCATGGACGCTCGCACGGCCGGTCTCTGCAGTGGCGTGAGCACGAGGTAGTCGGAGCTTGGTTCCGGCCGCAGTTCCTTCAGCAGCGCGTCGGTGTTCGAAGCCAGGACGTTATTGCCTGGCGCTTCCTCCAGCCTGTGGTGGAGATCTTCGAGGATGTCGATTGCCTGTTCGCGCTGTCCCATGGCGGCAAGGCTCTTGCCGAGCATGAGGCGTGCGCCGGCGAAGTCCTCGTTGAGCGCCAGCGACTTGCGGAAGGCGCCAGCTGCATCGTCGTGGCGGCCAAAAGCCTGCAGGGCGGCGCCCAGCCTGAACCAGACTTTCGAGGCGCTCGGGGCGACTTCGGCGAGAGTCGCAAACAGCGCCTGCGCTTGCTGGTGGTCGCCCTTGTCGGACATCATCTGGCCAAGGCCGTAGAGTGCGCGGGCGTGCCTGGGGTCGGTGCCGAGGATCTGGCGATAGCCATTTTCGGCACGGGCAAGCTCGCCCTGCTCGTGCATGCGGGTGACCTCGGCAAAGACGCTGTCGAGCGTGCGCGGGTCGAGCCGGTCGCCCAGATTGCGGCCATCCTTGGTGGCGACGAGGGCGCAGCGGATCCTGCTTTCGGTGACGCCGAACGCCATCTTGTAGGGCTCGTCGCCGCGAAGGAAATCGTAGGTCTCCAACCCCTGTTCGATGGCCAGCCGGATGCTGTGCCCGTGCAGGATCAGGCCGACCGGGGTTGAATTCGCTGTCTCGTCGCGGCCGGAGATGTAGAAGAGCATGGCCTTCTTGACCGGATCGACGAAGCTCGCAAGCACGCCGAGCGGCCGCTCGCCCTGCCACAACACCGGCATGAACAGCGAACCGCTGTCGAAGGCCGTACGCAGGACGATGCGGTTGTGGCGGAGGATCGATTGCAGGCGGTCGCCCTTGCGGGACCCCCAGCGTGTCCGCCAGAAGGTCAGCAGCGTGTCGATGTCGCGGTCGATGGTGGTGGCATCGGCATGGGTGATCCGGAGCTGGCCTGCGTCGACCTTGCGCGTGAAGCGCTTCAGCTTCTGTCGGGTGTTGCTGCTCAGGACCGTTTCCACATAAGCGTCGAAGCTGTCGGGCAGGCTGGCTGCAAAGCAGCGGCAGTTGTTGACGTTGTCGGACTTGTTGATGCGGAGAAACTCGCGCGCGGTCAGCGTGTCCGACGGCAATTGCCCCATCATGGCCAGCAGCCGCTCCTCGGACATGTGCAGGTTCTCGAGGTGGATGCGGGTCCAGTGCATGTCGCGCAGATGGCGGCCGAAGGCCTGCATGGCGGCCACGGCAAGTTCTGGAAGGCAGACGGCCCCGGTATAGTCGGCAGCGTAGTTGCCTGCCATGTTGATCTCGTTGAAGAACTCGCCGGTCTTGATGTTCATCCGGGTCCGCAGGCGCAGGGGCATCAACGCCGCGTAGGGCGTGCCGGGCCCGCCATCGCGGGCGGCGAGCAGAAACCATGTGCCTTCATAGAGCCTGAGGTGGCGGGCCAGCCAGGTCCAGGAGAGGAAGAACTGCGCCTCGGGATCGGCCTCGTAGAGGCGGTCCCAGTTTTCCCTGAGACCGTCGAGCGCTTTCGGATCGGTGATGACGTCGACCTGCATAATGTCCCCCGGCTGGTGGTTTCAGCGCTCCATGAAGGCGCGCGACATGCTGTCTTCGATCGGCTTGGTGAGGTAGCGGAAGAAGGTCCGCTCCTGGGTCTGGAGAAGGACCTCGGCGGGCATGCCGGGCGTGGGCGTGAAACCCTGGACGCGGGCGATTTCGGTGCCTGGAAGGCTGACCCGGGCGAGATAGATTTCGCGCGGCGCCGGACCCGACATGTCGGCGATGGCGTCTGCCGAGACGTAGATGACCTTGCCGTCGAGCACCGGCGTGGTGCGGCGGTTCAAGGTGGTGAGGCGGATGGTTGCCTGCTGGCCGACATGGACGTTGTCGATGTCGGTGCGCGACACCTGCGCCTCGATGACCAGCGGCACGTCGGATGGCAGGATCTCCATGATCGGCTTGCCGCTTTCGATGACGCCGCCGGCGGTGTGGTAATAGGCGCGCACGATGGTGCCGGCGACGGGAGCGTTGATGGTGACTCGGTTGAGCACGCTGCGTGCCTGGCGCAGTTGTTCGCGGACCGTGTCGAGGTCGCCTTCGAGGTTCTGCAACTGTTCGAGGGCCTGTTGCTTGTAGGCTTCCTCCGTCTGGTTGATCTGCTGTTCGAGCTTGATGATCTCGGCGCCGGCCTCGGCGACTTCGGCGGCCAGGCGTCCGATCTGGCCTTCGGCGTCGGCCATGGCGCGCTGGATCGACTTGACCTCCGTGGCGCGCAGCAGTCCCTTGTCGAGCAAGACTTTCTTGCCGGCATATTCTTCCTTCATGAGCGCCAACTGGCGTTCGACGGCGTCGTGCTGCTGCTGGTAGCCGTCGGCGCGAAAATGGAAGGCGGCTATGTTCTGCTGCAGCAGGCCGATCTCGCTCTGCAGTTTGCCGCGTGCGGCGTCGAAGTTGCGCTGCTGGCCGTCGATGATCGGCTTGATCTCGGGGTCGCTGATATTGTCGGTGACGTCGTCGGGGAACGATATCTCGGGTGCGCGCGCCACTTCGGCATTGAGCCGGGCGGCGATGGCGTCGAGGCGCACCTGCCTTAGGAAGAGCTGCCGTTCTGTGGCCTGGGCCGCCGTTTCGTCGAGGCGGACCAGAGGCTGGTCATAGGCGACGTGGTCGCCTTCGCTGACCAGCAAGTCCTTGATGATGCCGCCCTCCAGATGCTGAACGATCTTGTTCTGACCGGAAGCGACGAACGAGCCTTGTGCGATGATTGCAGCGGCCAGTGGTGCCGTGAAGGCCCAGGTGCCGAAGCCGCCGAAGGTAATGAGGATGAGCAGCAGGCCGAGCTTGGTCTGTTTGGCAATGGAGCGCGGCACGTCGGCGTACCATTCGATGTCATGGACCTTTGCGATGTCGCTCATGGCAATACCCGCCTACTGAATCTGATGACCGAAGGAGCCGCCTTCGATGCTGAGGCCGCGCTGGGCGAGCGCCTGCAGCACCTCCTGACGGGCGCCGAACAGGGCCACCGTGCCGTTGACCAGCAAAAGGATCTTGTCGACGCTCTGCAGCAACGCCGGCCGCTGGGTGATGGTGATGACGGTGATCTTGTTGTCCTTGGCGTGCTGAAGCGCCTTGGCAAGCGCTGCATCGCCGGCCGCGTCGAGGTTCGAGTTGGGCTCATCCAGCACCACCATACGCGGGTTGCCGAAGAAGGCGCGGGCCAGCGCGATGCGCTGCTTCTGTCCGCCTGACAAGGGCGCGCCGTCGGCGGCGACGAATGTCTCGTAGCCATGCGGCAGGGTCGAGATCATCTCATGCACGTCGGCCAGCTGCGCTGCCTGGTAGATATCGGCGTCGCTGGCGTCGTCACGCATACGGGCGATGTTGGCCTTGATCGAGGCCGGGAACAGCTGCACGTCCTGCGGCAGGTAGCCGATGCTTTCGCCGAACTGGCGCTGGTCCCAGTTACGCAGGTCCATCAGGTCGAGGCGGACATTGCCCGAGGTCGGCAGGATGGAGCCGACCAGCATCTTGCCGAGCGTGGTCTTGCCGGCGCCGGAATTGCCGATGACGGCGAGCGAATCCCCTGGAGCCAGCGCGAAGGTGATGCCGTTGAGCACGACACGCTTGGTGCCCTGCGGCACGAACAGCAGGCGCTCGACATCGAGACGACCTTCCGGTCGCGGCAGGTTCAGCCGTTCGAAATTGAGCGGCGAGGTCTGGAGCAGGCTGGCGATGCGGTCATAGGCGGCGCGCGACTGGACGACGTGGTTCCAGCCCTCTATGGCGCCCTCGATCGGGCCCAGCGCGCGGCTGGCGATGATCGAAGCGGCGATCACCATGCCGCCGCTCAGGTGGCCGTCGAGCGCCAGATGCGCGCCCCAGCCGAGCATGGTGATCTGCGTCAGCAGCCGGGTCGCCTTGGACAGGGCGGCGAAGGTGATGTTGCGGTCCTGGGCGATGACCTGGGCGCGCAGCGAGTTGGCCGTGTCCTTGCCCCAGATGCGCACGGCTTCCGGGATCATGGCCAGCGCGTTGATGATCTGCGAATTCCGCGACATCGAATCGAGATGCAGGTTGGCCTTGGTCAGATGCGTGTTGGCCTCGCCGAAGGGGCCGGCGGTCGAGCGCTGGTTGATGATGGTGATGACCAAAAGGATCAGCGAGGTGGTGACGACGATGAAGCCAAGATGCGGGTGCACCAGAAACACCGCCAGCACGAACAGAGGCGCAAGCGGCGCATCGAGCAGGGTCAGCAGCGTTCCCGAAACCAGGAAGGAGCGCAGCTGCTGCAGATCGTTCAGCGTCTGGTATTCGCGGCCGTTGCTGTGGAGTGCTGCGCGGGCGGCAGCACTCAGGATCGGCGCGCCGAGCTGGGCTGCGACCTCGACGGCGGTGCGCATCAGGATCAGGCGGCGGATGGCGTCGAAGATGGTCTGCAGGATGACCGCGCCGACGATGACGATGGTCAGCATGATCAGCGTGTCGACCGAGCGGCTGGTGAGCACGCGGTCGGAAATCTGGAACAGATAGAGCGGGATCGCCAGCACCAGCACGTTGCTGGCCAGCGTGAACAGCATGACGATCAGGAGGTTGCGCTTGACGACCTTGAGGCCGGCCTTGAGCGAGGCGGAGAAATCGACCGGGCCGAGGCGCTTGTGGAAAACGCCGTCGCCGCCGCCGCCACCTCCGCCACCACCCTTTCCGCCATCGATGTCGCCGCCGTTGGGGCCCTTGGCATCAGGCAGTTTTTCACGCGCCTTGATCGGTCCGTTGTCGGCTTCGATGATCTTGCCGACCGGTTTCGACTTCATCTCGGCGGCGGGAGCCTGCGGCTCGAC
Source organism: Aminobacter sp. MET-1 (assembly GCF_026521175.1). Lineage (NCBI taxonomy): Bacteria > Pseudomonadati > Pseudomonadota > Alphaproteobacteria > Hyphomicrobiales > Phyllobacteriaceae > Aminobacter > Aminobacter sp. MET-1. The sequence goes on from NZ_JAMSHL010000007.1 coordinate 204,560, forward strand.
GATGCGCAGCTCCGGGGGCGCGACCTTCTCGGCTGCGACGGTTTCGTCCTTTGCCTGCCGGTCGGGGGCGGGAGCCTCTGACTTCTGACGTTCGGGGGCGGGAAGAGGGGCCTCCGGAGGTGCGTGCCGTGCCGGTGAGGGCGGCACGCTCGGAGCCATCGCGGCGGGGGCAGGCGCCGGGGGGCGCGAGGCCGGAATGGTCCGCTCCGGAGGGGGAGGCGCCGGCATCGCCATTGCTGGCTGGACCGGCTTGTGCGGCGTTTGGGGCGCGCCGCCTGATTTGTCTTCATGGTGCGCCTTTGCCTCGGAATGGCGCGCTGCCTTCGGCGTTTCGTGCCTGTCGCCGGCGGCATCATGCAGATCGCTGATGATGCGGTCGATGTCGCGCTCCAACAGGTCGAGCGCCTTTTCCTGATGGGCCACGGCGACCGACAGCTTTTCGTCGGGGGCTGGGCGGAGGTTCAGCGACCTCGGCCGCTCGCGCGGACCCTGGCGGTCGTCGTCGTCTTCGCGTTCGTTCTGGAGGCCGCTCCAGTCCAGTTCGCGGTCGTCGGTCATGTCGCGTCCTCCGAAACGGCTTAGCCCAGCATGTGCTGCATGACGTCGGCCGATCCGGAATCGGCAGGCTGCGGGGTGAGGTGATCAGTGTGGTGCGCGCTGCCGGTGTCGTCGGCGCCGTCGCCGAGGAAGGCGACGGCCTCGGTGACGAGAATGTCGGGGTTCTGAGCGCCGAGATGGGGATCGCTCGAGACCAGATTTGCCTGGATGAGAATTTCGTCCGAGTAGCCTTCGCCGCCGACATAGATCTTGTTGGCGCCGTCGACGTCGACGATGGTCGCATGATTGACCAGCTGGTTGCCGCCGGTCTTGATAGTCCAGTCGGCATCGTTGTTGGCGGCATACTGGTTCATGGCGAGCGCAACCTGGTCGCTGTCGCCCATGATCGTGGTCTGGTGGATATACTGCAGATTGTAGATGTCGCCGGAAATGTAGAGCACGCGCAGAAGGCCCGTGCCGGCGAAGGCCGGATCCTGGAGGATCGAGTCGGGCAGGGATTTGTTGCCGGCGGCGAGATTGTCGCCGGCGGTCCTGTAGGCGTCGGGCAGCGTCTCATAGGCGCCGGTGCCGACATTGATGATGCTCGCCTGATTCCACAGCAGGTTGTCGGCCGTGGAGATCGAGCCATGGCCCGTCGTTTCGAAGCCTGAGACGGCGCCGATCGTGTCGTTGTCGATAAGAAGGTTGAGTTGCTGGATGATGCTGGCGTCGTAGACGTGGCCGCCGACGATGATGAGGTCGTAGTTGTGGCCAAGCTCGTTGAGGTCGACGCCATTGAGTGCGGTGTTGCCACCGGTCGAAAGCATGGTGTGCACGCCCGACGAGGAGGCGATCGCGACATCGTTGTCCGTGACGAAGGCGTACTGGTTGACCCAGTTCATCATGATCAGGTCGCCGGTGACCTGGGTGACCACATAGTAGGCAGGGAAGCCGGAAGGGGCTTCGGCCGGCGTCACCTCGGCCGTCGGGTCGATGTGCTTGAACATGGCGATGTTGAAGGTCTGGTCGGCGGTGCCGCCAGGGTCGAACGGCCAGCCGCCGATGGCGCTGCCGACGCTGTCGCTGTCGCAGATCGCATTGATCTGGATGATGGCGTTGAGCGAGATGTGATTTCCCATCACCGCCATGACCGCTGACGAGGCCCAGTCGTTCACGACCACGGCGGAATTGATGACGGTGTTGCCGCCGGTCAAGATTTCGACGCTCGGGTCTGCCGTGCCGACGCCCCAGCCATGCATGAAATCGCCCGAGGTCGGTGCGGAGTGGAGGTCGAGCGGACCGTTGGGTCCTTCAGCAGTGCTGTCCTTTTCCTTCAGGTAGTCGACATAATCATCGACCTTGGGCGTGTCGGCCTCGTCGATGAGCTGGCCGTTGACATAGGTGCCCTCGATCGTCGTGCCCTTGATGCAGAAGATGTCGGCGTTGCCATGGTCGTCCGCATCGAAGCCGTCGAGCCTGGCCGCCGCGGTGGTGACGAATGTCGCCATGTCGGCCGAGTTGCCCGGTATGCCCAGGTCGTCGATGGGATTGATGTCCAATGCAGCCTGGTGAAGCGCCTGCATCTGGCTGTCGTCGACAGGAGCCGGGGTGAATTTCAATCCGCTGCCGCCGACGCTGGCATAGTCGTTGTCGGAGAGCTTGATTTCCTGGTTCAGGATGATTGCCACCGACCCCGGCGGTTCGATCTGCGGGAGGTGGAAGCCTTCAGAACCATGGATCGAGCCTGAGCCATGGTGCGTTGGTGAATGATATTGCGCGCCATGGTGGGGTGGAACGTCTATGGGCCGGAAGTGGACATTTGAAATGACCGATGTCGTTTCGACGTTCCACTTGAGGGGCAGGTAGGGAACACGCGGGTCGAAGTCCTCCATCTGGTGTGAAGCGTCGACCTTGACGGGCTGCGTTTCGTGGTCGGCAAGTTTTGGGTCGGCCTTGTGTGCGGCCCGGAACTCCGCATAAGCCTGCTTCAAGCTGGCATCTTCGCTCGCAACCTCGAAGAGCCCGACGAAATGTGCAATCGCCTCGGTGACCTTACCGAAATACGCCGAATACATGGTCTTGCCTCCGCCCGGAGTTCAGACACGATGAGGCATGGTCTTCGTCCCACCGGCCAGTAAAGACTGCGCGGGGGAGACGCCCCGCGCAGCCTGCGCACCCGGCTTCGCCGTGGCGAAGCCGGGGCTGTTGTCAGCTAGAGATTGCTGTGGTCGGTCGAGTCTTCGCCGGTCAGGATGTGATGGTAGTCGCCACCCACCACGGTCATGTTGACCGTGTTGCCCTGCAGGTTGGCACCCATCACGATCTGCTGGTTGAAGGCGCTCGGGTCGATCGTGACGTCGGAATGCGCAGTGCTCGTGCCGGTGACGTAGCCGTCATGGCCATTTTGCGAGCCCCACATGCCGCCATCGCCGCCATCGCCGCCATAGCCGGTTGTCGCCGTGCCGCCGGCACCGCCGGCCGCACCCGCGCCGCCCCATGCGAGGCCGCCCGTGGCGTCGCCGCCATTGCCATCGGCCCAGGCGCCGCTCAATGCGCTGCCGCCCACGCCGCCCCAGGCGCCTGCGAGACCGCCCGTGCTGGCGCCGCCGGTCGCGTTGCCGTTGGTCGCGTCGCCGCCGGTGCCGTCACCGCCGCCGCCGCCGCCACCACCGCTGCCGGTGCCTTCGCCGGTGCCGGAGCCGGTGCCCGAACCGGTGCCGCTGCCTGCGCCGCCTGTAGAGGAGGCCGCGCCGCCGGTCGCATCAGCTGCGCCCGAGGCCGCGTCCGCAGAGCCGGTTCCGCCGCCACCGCCACCGCCGCCGCCACCGCCGGTGTTGCCGGCGTTGCCGCCATCGCCTTCAGCATCGCCGCCGAAGCCGAAGTTAAGGATGGGAACGATCGGGACGAATGCGTCGATGCCGTCGCCGCCATCGCCATTGGCGTTGCCGCCTTCGGAATCACCGCTGTTGCCGCCGTCGGCGCCATTGCCGCCGTCGCCGCTGTCGGCCTTCGCGTCGCCGCTGTCGGCCTTGGCATCGCCGCCGTCAGACTTGGCATCGCCGCCGAGGCCGGCGCCGAGACCCAGGCCGAGCCCGAGACCGAGACCGAGGCCCACGCCGTCGCCACCGCGACCGCCGTCGCCGCCGTCGCCCTTGCCGCCGCTGGCGTCATTCTTGCCATCGCCGCCGTCGCTGTCGCCGCCATCGGCCTTGACGTCACCCTTGGTGTCGCCGCCGATCGCTGCGCTGAGCGCCGTGCCGCCGGTGCCGTCGCCGCCATCGGCCTTGCCGCCATGAGCGTCGCCACCATCGCCGCCGCCGCCGCCGTCAGCCTTGGCGTTGCCGCCACCGCCACCGCCGCCACCGCCGGCATTGATGCCGTCGCCAGCCGAGGCGTAGCCGCCCTTGGCGTCGAAGTCCTGCTTGAAGGAGCCGGTATTCTGGACGGTCGCACTGCCGAGAGTGTCGTTGTCCGTCATGTTGGCGACCTGGTTCATGACGAAGGCGGTGTTGTTGCCCTGGCCATTCAGCGAGTTGTTCAGCAGGTCCTTGAAATTGATGTCGTCGCCCGGATCGTAGGAGACCGTGCTGTCCTTGGCGATGATCATGTCGTTGATGTTGCCGCCGCCGGTGTCGATGTCGGCGAAATCGTTATCAGAGTGGTTGTCGCTCGGCGCCAGGCCTTCGTGCTGAAGGTCGACCTTGACGTCTACGTTGACGTCTACCTTGGTCTCGTTCTTGTTTTCGTTGGTGTTCTTGTTCTCGGATTTGTTCTCGTTTTCATTCTGATTCTTGTTGTCGGATCTGTTCTCGTTTTCGTTCTGGTTCTTGTTGTCCGAGTCGTTCTTGTTTTCATTCTGGTTCTTGTTGTCGGAATCGTTCCAGTTGCCGTTGTCGTTATTCGAGTCGTTCTTGTTTTCGCTCTTGTTTTCATTCTCGTTGGAGTTTTCGTTCTCGCCACCGCCGAGATCGAATTCGTTGCCTACGAATTGCAGGCCAAACGTATTGATGTTGTTGCTGTTGCGATCAGACATCGTCTTGTCCTCATTTGGGACCGCGCCTGCCGGACCGTCTTCATCTCTCACACGGCCTTGAGCTCAGCGCGGACGCTGCTTCTATTCGCTTGTTGTCTGGATGCGTGGATCTGGTGGCCGAGGGGACTGAAGGCCAAAGATCCCTGCTCGTGACTGGATGGCCATTGCCTCCCTTGGTTTCTGGGGCAGGGCGGATCCGATCTCTTCACAAAGACGTGATGATGGTGCTTGAAGCGGCCGCCATTGTACGATGTGGGAAAACCGGTTGCGCCGCGCCCTCGCTTTGCGGAACCATGAAAGTCTGTGGCTGGGCCGGTGAAATTGTAAGCTGACAGTTCGCGCTAGGCTGTTCGGGCGATCCAGAGCAAGAATTGGCAGTGTCGATCTAGACAGTCGATCGAGGCCATCAGGGCTATTTTTCTACGGCTGCGCCCGAGCAACAATTGCATTGCATTTGCAAGAGGAAAGCAGATCAGCGCGAAGTGCTTTCGGGCGCAACCATCATATTCCAAATGATGTATCAGAGCGCGCTGGGGGCAGATCGAACGAGCGGTTTTGCAAGCTGTTGCAACGCTTCGATCACAGGCCGGAAGAACTAGCGGCAAGATGGAATAGCTCGTCTTGCTTATACCGAAGCGTTAATAGCTGGTATATGATCCAGAAATAGTTGTCGGGAAGCGGCGCCCGGCGCTGGTCGCATTAGCGATTGGAGAGCGGGAGTTCCAATGTACCGAGTAGCTGTTTCCAGCTCTCGCCGCGCGTCTGCAAGCGGCGTGTCCGAGCAAAAAGCCTGCAAGACCCTGTTGATCGTTGCCCCTGCCGATTTCGTGTCGGAGACGCTGGTCTTTGCGATCGAGCGTGAATTCCCATGGCTCCGGGTGGAGTGCGTGGGCGAGTTGGAGCAGGCCTGCGCATCCTTCGAATGCCCGGTGCCACTGATCCTGCTCGAAGCCCAGCAGTTGCCAGATGTTGCTCTGTACTCCGATCGGATCCATCGCCTGCATCCAGCCGCACAGATCATGCTCATCCAGGAGGATGGGCGCCATCAGGTGGCGATCCGCGATGTGGTGACGGCCCGCAACGTGCGCGGGGTGCTGCCGATGAACCTCAAGCTCGACGTGTGGCTTTCGGTGCTCCGGCTGGTGCTGCGCGGCGGGGAGTATTTCCCGTTGTCGCTGTTCGAGCCGATCATCGCGCCTGAGCGCAGCGATGTTGCGGTCGAACTCGGCGAGGCGCCAAGGCTGCGCAATCGGCCGGAAGGCGAGGCCGACGATTTCTACGAGCTGACCGACCGGGAACTGCAGATCCTGGGCATGGTTGCGCGGGGCCTGCAGAACAAGCTGATTGCAGCGGCGCTCGGCCTTTCGGAGCACACGGTGAAGATTCACCTTCACAACATCATCACCAAGCTCGGCGCACACAACCGCACGGAGGCGGCCGCAATCTATCATGCACGTCGCGACCTGGGCGAGCGCGGCCCGAGCGAGACGTCCAAGCTGCACCAGCTGCCGGCATGAGGCCTAGATGCCACGCTTTCAGGACGTGCTGCTCGCCGTTGGCCAGCTGAACTACACCTGGACCAACACCGAGAGCCTGCTCATCCATCTGATCGCCGGGCTGGCCCGCGTCGACAAGGAAACGGCGATCATCATCTTCCTGACGCTGAACACGACGCGGGCGCGCCTTGATCTGGTCGAGCGCCTCGCCAAGATGGCGGGAACCTCGCCGGTCTGCCGCAAGGCGGTGCTGGCCGTGTCTGAACAGCTGACCCACCAGGGCAAGCTGCGCAACAAATACAGCCACTGTATCTATTCCTTCGATGAGACGGGCACACGTGCCAGTACCCAGCTCATGCGTATCTTCGACAGCAAGGATTCAGTGCGCTACGGCAAGCATGAGGAGCTGGACGACGACGAGATGCAGCGCATCGGCGCTTCGATCGAGGCGATCAGGGGCATCAATCGCCAGATCTGGCAGATCGTCGAGGACAATTCCTTCCCGCATTGAATGCAGCTGGCGAAAGGTCCCGGCATGCGACCGGCCCGAGCGCGGCCGACCGAGTGATGCGGCTGCGCGACTTCAACGTGCCGTCCGCTTTCTCCTGAGGGGCGCCGCCAATTCATTACATTAGAGCTAGATAAATCAACCGATGCGGGAGTTGATTGCACCTGATGTGAATGGGCGTATGCTTAACAAAGTGTTTCCGACGCGGAGACATTTGATCATAGCGCCAGTTTGGGGACGGGCGCATTTTTTCCCTCAGGAGGAAGAAATGACGACGTACCCGACCTGCGCACGCAGGATTCAGACGATTCTGCTGCTTTCATCCGCCTTTGCGGCCTTCAGCTTCACAGCACCGGCGTCTTCCCAGGAAATCCGTCCGCGGATGACGGCTGCACAATGCCAACCGCTTACCCAAGGCAACTTCGAGATGTGCTGCATCGCCATCAACCGGGGCAGTCTGATGTCGTCCGGCCAGTTGGCGCAATGCCCGCCCATCACGACATCGCTGATCGCCGCGGTCCTGGCCGGCAGCGAGAACAACAATGGAAATGATGGAAGCACTGGCGACGGCAACGACAATGGCGACGGCACGCCTGGTGGCGGCACCCCGGGCGGTGGTGGCACTCCCGGTGGTGGTGACACCCCCGGTGGTGGTGGAACCCCCGGTGGTGACCCTGGCGACAGTGGCGGTGCTGGCGGAGCTGGCGGCGCCGGTGGTGGTGGAGGCGGAGGCGGCGGCGCTGGTGGTGGCGGTGCTGGTGGTGGCGGAGGCGGCGGTGGCGGCGGTGCTGGTGGTGGCGGCGGTGCTGGCGGAGGCGGTGGTGCCGGCGGAGCTGGCGGAGCAGGTGGTGCCGGTGGCTGAGCCCGATTTCGCCAAATCGATTTCGCGATGAGTTCTGCCGGGCGGCCTTGCCGCCCGGCATTTTGTCGTCAGCCTGTCGGGCCGGCGGTCATTTCGGGGCCGAGTGGGGCGCCGTCGCCAGAGCGGCACGATTGGCAACGGCCTTCGCAAAAGTCGCATCGATGGCAAGTGCCCTGTCGAAGCAGGCCAATGCCTCGGTCCTACGGCCGAGTTCCCGCATCACCACACCCATGTTGTTGTGGGCTTCGACAAAACCGGGTCGCAGGGCAGTTGCCCGTCCATATGCAGCCAGTGCTTCATCGTGACGCTTCAGCGCGCGCAAGGCGTTGCCGTGGTTGTTCTGGGCGACAGCATGCGTGGGATCGGTTGCGAGGGCACGGCGCAGATATTGTTCCGCCGCATCGAATTCGCGGAACTGAAGGCAGGCGATGCCGAGCATGAAGTTGGCGCCGAAATGATGGCGGTTCTTGTCGAGTATCGCCACGTAAAGCCGGGATGCTTCGAGCGCATTGCCTGTGCGATGGAGATCCTGCGCGCGGGCGAACTGGATGTCGGGATCGCCGGCCATGTCGTCATGCAACGCGGCCAGCAATTCGGTTGCTTCAACATGTTCCGGCGCGAGCTCCAGTATCTGCCGGCAGCCTTTCTCCGCCAGTTCGAACCTGCGCTCGGTGCGCAACCGCTTCACCCAGCCAAGAGCTGCCTGCGTGGTCCTGGGATCGAGGCGGCCACCGAGATTGCTGCCGCTTCGCGTCGATATCCTGGTGCCTTCGATGCGATGTTCTTTCGATCCGAAGCTGTATTTGTAGGAAAAATCGCCTGTTCCCAGATCATAGACGGTGAAGCCGTTGGCTATCGCCCAGCGCAGCGTAAAGGCATGGAGCACGAAGCCCGGCGGCGGTTTCCTGATAGAGCGGTCACGTCCGACAAGGAAGCAGATCAGCCGCCGCTTTGCCTTGTCGATGAAGGCGATATGGACGCCGACCTGCTTGTCGCCTTGCCAGAGCACCGGTGCAAAGAGGCAGCCATCCGCAAGGCAGGGCGGCAGCATCTTCCGGCAGTTGTCGACGATGCCGCGGGCATATCCTTCGCTCTTGGAATACCACTGCTCGAGCCAGAACCGCATGAAGGCATTGAGGTCGCTCGCAGCAGTGGTGGTGTCGGCTAGAGTAATCCTGAACTCGTCGCCCGCGTCGGTCTTGCGCAGAAAATACCTGACATCGCGCCGGATCTTCGGGCCAAGCCTGGTGTCGAGAAACGCCTCCCAATCGCCGGGCAGATCGACATAGACGTAAGTGTCGTGATCGATGTCGTCGCCGGCGGCCGTGACGTGCCGCCGCCGCTCGATTTTCTCCGCTGAGAAGACATCCGGCTCGAAATATCCGGCGAAAGCCGCACGCCGCCTGTCCGACATGAACAGGTCGTCGAGATGAAATCTTCGCCAGTTGAGGGCCTTGATGCGTTGGGCGAAAGCCGGCAGGGCTGCTGCCTCCGCGTCGGGTGCGCAGAGCAAGCCGGTGTAGACGGCGAAATAGGAACCGCCCATGCGGATGCTGTTGTAAAAGCCGGTCTTCTCGTCCAGTTCGACGCGGATCTGCAGGGGCAGGAAAGCTTCGTAGCGGCCCGGACCGTCAGTGGCCCTGACTGCCAGCACCAACCAGCTGAAATTCGCCTGGTGCAGCCAGTTGGACATCCAGGTCCACGACAGAAAGAAGTGGGCTTCCGGATCCGCGCCATAGACGCGCTCCCAGTCCTCTCGCAGCGGTTCAAGCTTGTCGAAGCTATCGACCACATCGACCTGCATGCGCCGTCCCCTCCCGGTGGAGTGCGGTTCTGCCTGCTCGTACGATATTTGGCCTGTTTATCCGGCACTGCGCAAGCGCCGGGGCGAAGGTGCTTCAGAAGGGCTGCTTCGACACGCCCCAATAGCGGTCGTCGGAGAAGGTCGTGCCCATGGCAAGGCCCTTGATCCGGGCGCTGATGCCGATCTTGCGGACCTCCTGGAACATCAGGATGAAGGGCGAGGTGTCAGTATGCACCTTCTGGATGGCCTCGTACATGGCCTTGCGCTTGCCGGTGTCCTGCTCGCGAACGGCGGCCATGGCGTCGGGAGACAGGCTGCCTGCCTTCCAGCCGAAGCGATCGGCGAGGCTGTCGGAGCCGTCGGGCGCATCCTGCTTGTTGACCGCGAAGGCCTTGGCATTGGAATGCGGGTCGGGGTAGTCCGGTCCCCACAGGCCGAGCCAGATGTCGAGGTCGTGGTTGCGATAGCGCTTCAGCCATTCGCGTCCGTCGACGATTTGGAGGTTGAGGTCTATGCCGGCGGCGGCCATGTTCGCCTTGATGGCCTTGGCGAAGTCGGTGAAGGGCAGGGTATCCCACACCACCATGTCGAGCGAGAATTCGCCGCTGACGCCACCTTCGGCAAGGAGCGCCTTGGCCTTTTCGACGTCGAAGCTGAACGGCCTGTAGGCGATGGCGCCGAGGAAGCCATTGGGCACCAGCGTCTGGTGCACTTCCATTGTGCCGCGCGACACGGTGTCGGCGATGCCCTGGTAGTCGACCAGATACTTCATCGCCTCGACCACCTTGGGATTGGCCAGGTACTGGTTCCTGACGTTCAACCCCATGTAGTAGATGTTGCCCGAACGTCCGTTGACGACCCTGAGTTTCGGGTTGCTGGAGATCTGGTCGAAATCGTTGGGAGCCAGGCGGTTGGCGATGTCGATATCGCCTGCTTCGAGCAGGGCGCGCTGGGCCGAGCTTTCGGCGACGTGCCGGATCAGGATGTGCTCGACGCTGGGAGCGCTGCCCCAGTAGTTGTCGTTGCGCTTGAGCAGGATCGACTGCTTCGGCTGCCATTTGCTGAGGACGAACGGGCCGGAGCCGGCAGAGTTGTCTGCCTTCAGCCAGTTGCTGCCGTAGTCGCCGTCGACCTCGTGCTGCTTGACGATCTTGCTGTCGACGATGCCGCCAATGTAGGACGACAGGCAATAGAACAGGAAGCTCGGCGCATAGGTGTCGGCGACCTGGATGACCAGTGTGCTGTCGTCGAGCGCCTTGATGCGGTCATCGACGTTCTCGGGCGAGAAGCCGAACTGGCCGATGATGAAGGCCGAGCGCGATTTGAGGTGGATGACGCGGCGCAGCGAGTATTCGGCGTCCCAGGCGGTGACGGGGTTGCCGGAAGCAAAACGCGCCTTCGGGTTCATCTTGAAGGTGAAGGTGCGTCCGTCAGGCGAAATGGTCCAGCTTTCGGCGAGCAGGCCCATGATGCGGGTCGGGTCGTCGACATCGAAGGTGACCAGCGACTGGTAGATCTGGCTCGAGGCAAGCACGCCGCCGACCTCGCCCACTTCGTTGGGGTCCAGCGTCATGACGTCGTCGATGGCGTCGGCGACAACCAGCGTGTCCTTGGGCGTCTCGGCGATGGCTGAGGACAAGGCAAGGGCGAAGCCGAACGCGGCGACGGCTATGGCCTTGAGCAAACGCATACCGATGTCCCCTTGCATTCTTTTGTCACGGCGCGGGCTTGATGCCCGCGCGCTGGGCGCCGTCGTTTTTCGCCTGTCGGCTGGCGGTTGCGGCGCCGTTGAGAAAATCCTCGCAAAGGACCGATTTGTGAAGAGGTAATATTGTTTTTCCGAGGTCGTTGAAGCCGCAGGCGGATTGGAATGAAATTCCACACTCTTGGCGATAGAGAGAATTGCCTTCCGAAACAATCCGGAAATTAGCAGCGGCTTACCGTGCTCGGCGGTGCTGGCCATCCTATAAAGGCTACCGACTGTTGTATTTGGAATCTTTTTTCAGGAGTGGCCGATGCGCTTTTCCCTCGTTGCTGCGGCTCTGGGTGCCGCACTTGCCTTTGCCACCGGTGCCCAGGCCGAGCGCCTGACCGACCAGCCGCTGGTCGACGCCGCCTGGCTCAAGTCGCATCTCGGCAACAAGAGCCTGGTCGTGATCGACGTGCGTGACGCGGCCAAGGATGGCGCCAATCCCTATGCCAAGGGTCACGTTCCGGGTGCCGTCAGCGCTCCTTATTCGACCGCCGGCTGGCGCGCCGAAGTGAACGGCGTTCCCGGCATGCTGCCGCCGCTGGAGACCATAACCAAGACCATCGGCGACCTTGGCGTCGGCAATGACAGCCATGTCGTCATCGTGCCGAACGGCACCGACTCCTCCGAATTCGGCGGCGCCACCCGCGTCTACTGGACCTTCAAGGTTCTGGGCCACGACGCCGTGTCGATCCTCGACGGCGGTGCGCGGGCCTGGGAAGCTTCCGGCGGTGAAGTCGCGACCGATGTCGCTAAACCCGCCGCGGTCGCCTTCAAGGGTGAGCTGAAGAAGGAACTGCTGGCCACGACTGCCGATGTCGAGAAGGCCCGCGCCGAAGGCATCAAGCTGATCGACGGCCGCCCGGCCGCGCAGTTCAAGGGCGAGGCCAAGAGCCCGGTCGTCCGCGTTGCCGGCACCATCCCCGGCTCGAAGAACCTCGAAAACACCAAGCTCTATGACGCCGACAAGGCTTCGTTCGCCTCGAAGGAGACGGTCGGCAGCCTGTCGCAGTCGGTCGGCCTTGGCAAGGACGAGCAGAACATCGCCTTCTGCAACACCGGCCACTGGGCTTCAGTCGTGTGGTTCGGCCTGAGCGAGGTCGAAGGCAACAAGAATACCAAGATGTATGACGGCTCGATGGCCGAGTGGGCAGCCGATCCGGCACGTCCCGTGCAGCCCGGCAACTGATTGCCTGAAGGGCCGGCCCGAATTGCGGATGTCCAGGAGCAATCCTGGACATCTTCGTTTGAAGCGGCCACGCTTGGCCCTCCGGATTTTCCCATATCGACCTGAAATGACTGGCCTGAAATGACTGAGATAAATGCCACCGCGCCGGCGTCTGTCGCTGGCGTCAATCTCGACAAGGGCCCCGTCGTCTTTGTCGGGCTTGCCTTGATCCTTGGTGCGCTCGCCATCGGCCAGGCGATCGACACGCGCCAGGCGTTGCTGTTCGCGATCGGCGGCCTGCTCGGCCTGACGCTCTACCATGCCTCCTTCGGCTTTACCGGCGGGTGGCGCCGCTTCGTCGTCGAAAAGCGCGGTAATGCCATCCGCGCCCAGATGCTGATGATCGCGGCGGCAGCGGTCGTGTTCATCCCGCTTCTGTCGCTCGGCAGCTTCAACGGCCAGGCGCTTGTCGGCGCCTTTGCGCCGGTCGGCGTGTCGGTGCTGGTCGGGGCCACAATGTTCGGACTTGGCATGCAGCTCGGCGGCGGTTGTGGTTCGGGCACGCTGTTTACCGTCGGCGGCGGCAGCTCGCGCATGCTGGTGACGCTGGTCTTCTTCATTGTCGGCGCGGTCATCGGCACCGCGCATTTGCCGTGGTGGCTGGCGCTGCCGGCGCTGCCAGAGATCAGCCTCGGCAGGACACTTGGCGTGCCGGGCGGGGTGACAGTGACGCTCGTCGGTCTTGCCGCCGTCGCCGGTCTCACCGTGCTGGTCGAGCGCCGGGCCCATGGCAGCATCGAGAAGACAAAGCCCGCGCCGCGCCAGGGTATCGCCCGCTTGCTGCATGGCCCGTGGCCGCTGATCGGAGCGGGGCTTCTGCTCGCCGGGCTCAACATCGCAACGCTGGTCACTGCAGGCCATCCCTGGTCGGTGACCTTCGGTTTCGGCCTGTGGGGCGCCAAGGCGGCGCAGGCGGTCGGCGTTCCGGTCGAGACCTGGGCGTTCTGGAACTGGCCGGGGCCGGCCAAGGCGCTGGGCTCCAGCGTGCTCGCCGACGTCACCTCGGTGATGAATTTCGGAATCATCCTGGGTGCGGCACTCGCCGCAGGCCTCGCCGGCAAGTTCGCGCCCAAGGTGCATGTGCCCTTCGCCTCGTTCCTCGCGGCTGCCATCGGCGGCGTGCTGATGGGCTACGGCGCGCGGCTGTCCTTCGGCTGCAATGTCGGGGCGCTGTTTTCGGGCATCGCCTCGGGCAGCGTGCATGGCTGGCTGTGGTTCGCCTCCGCCTTTGTCGGCAGTCTTGGCGGTGTCGCGCTGCGTCCGCTGTTCGGTCTCGATGGGTTCAAGAAATGAGCGCGCGCAATACCCTCCTGTTCGGCACGGCTTTTCTCGCCGCCACGTCGGCCGTTGCGGTCGACCATTATCGTTTCGCTGCGGCCAAACCGGCACCGGCGGCGAGCGCGCCGGCAACGCCTTGCGCGGCTGGAAATCCGGGCGCGGCTGGAAATCCGTGCGCGGCCAACTCGCCCTGCGCTGCGGCGGCGCCCTGTTCGGCTGCCTCGCCCTGCGCTGCGGCGGCGCCATGTGCCGCGTCGCCATGTTCGGCGGCTTCTCCATGCTCGGCGGCTCCTGCCCCGGCCGCCGCCGCACCTTGTGCCGTAGCTTCGCCCTGTGCTGCGGCACCGGCGGCCTCACCTTGCGCGGCTCAGCCGCAATAGGCCAAGTTACGGCCCTGGAGGCTCGCCATGGACGTCAACAGATCTGAAGCCGCCCGGCAGGCGCTGTTCTGCGAGCATGTGCTGGCCAAGTCGGGCAGCAACGTGCTGCTCGAGACGCTGCGCGACGCCAAGTCCGTTGCCGTCTGGGAGCACTTTCCCGCGGGCGACGTGTTCGATCCGGAGACGGGCGCGCAATGGTACTACCACAGCCATCCGCCGCAGGAAGGTCTGGCCGAGCATGGGCATTTCCATTGCTTCGTGCGACCCAACGGAGCGGGCGGGCCGGTTCATCACCTCGCGGCGATCGGTGTCGATCCTTATGGCCGCCTGCTCAGGCTGTTCACCGTCAACCAGTGGGTGGTCGGCGATGAGTGGCTCGATGCGGAGGGCACGATCGCGCTTTTGCCGCGCTTCGACCCGCATTTCGCCCGGCCGTCCTATCTGGTCAATCGCTGGCTGGCGGCGGCGTTCGCGCTGTTCCGCGACGAGATCGCGACGCTGATCCACGCACGCGACGAGGCGATTGCCGCGCACCGGCCGGCAAATGAAGCTCCAGCGCGCGAAGACCGCGCGCTGGAGGTGACATCCGAGCTGGTCATCGACCTGCGCCAGGTGGCCGCCAGCCTCGGCGTCTGAACGTCCTAGATTTCCTGCAGGATGATCCCGATGGCCCGGTCGACGACCGGGTGGATGCCACTGGCATAGAAGGACAGCCTGTTGCCCGAGCCGGCATTGCTGGTCATGGCAATGGTCAGCCGGGACACGGGGTCATGTTCCATGACGGTGACGTAGCCCGGGATGCTGCCCTGGTGGCCGAGAACGAGGCGCCCGGCATATTCGCTGGCGATGAGCCCGGCGCCGGTTTCGCGCAGGCGCGTGCCGGGATAGCTCACCTTGGTGCGGCCGTCCTTCATGGTGACGAGCAGCGGAGCAGGCAGCAGCCGGCCGTCGAACAGCCCTTTCATGAAGCCGACGAGATCGCTTGGCGTCGCGGCCATGTCGCCGCAGCCATAGGCGCCCGAGTAGGGGAAGCTGTCGGAAGAATCCTGCAACGCGTCGGAATAGGGCAGCACGCCGTCCATGCGCCACATCTCGCCGCCCTCGGCCAGTGCCGAGCTGGCGCCCGTGGCTGGCTTCGGCCGATGGTAATAGCCCCTGACCATGCGCGCTTCCGGGAAGCTTTCCGTTGCCGGCGACCAGGTGTCCTTGAGGCCAAGCGGCTCGAGCACTTTCCTTCGCACATATTCGCCCAGCGTGAGGCCCGATGCCGCCTCGATCAGCATGCCGGCCAGCACATAGCCGGTGTTGTTGTAGACGGCAGGGCCGCCCGGGGCCGTCTGGCCGCCGACGCCGAAGGCAAGCTCGACCAGCTGCGCCGGCGTCCAGCTGCGGCTCGGGTCCATCGGGATGTCGTATTCGAATTCCGGCAGGCCACCGCGATGGTTGACCAGTTGAAGCACCGTCACTTCGCCCGATCGCGGCAGGTCGGGGAACCAGCTCGATATGGGTGCATCGAGTTCGGCCTTGCCGTCCTCGACCAGCTTCATCAGTGCTGCCGCCACGAAGGTCTTGGTGCAGCTGCCGATCTTGAACAGCCGGTCCGGCGTGACAGGCGCGCCCGTCGCCCTGTCGGCAAGACCCGACGTGACGGTGATCGTGTCGCCATCGCCAAGCGAGAAGGCGAGGGAGGCGCCTACCGCGCCATCGGCGCGGTAGGCTTCGAGCAGACGGTTCAGTTTTTCAAGCATTACGGTCTGCCCTCCGGTTCCTGTCGCCTTATTCGGCGATGTCGACGGCGGCGAAGTTCTGCCGGCCGAACGGATCCATCACGTAGTTGAGCACGCTCTTGCGCACCGGGATCGAGACCACCGAGTGGGCGATTGGCGCTTCCGGCACCTCGGCCTTCAGGATCGCCTGCGCCTTGCGGTAGATTTCGGCGCGCTTCTCGGGGTCGGACGTGACGCGGCCGGCCGCGAGCAGCTTGTCGAACTCGGGGTTGCACCAGCGCGAACGGTTCGAGCCGCCCTTCACGCCGTCGCAGGCAAACGAGAAGGACAGCATGTTGTCGGGATCGCCATTGTCGCTCGAGCCGCCGAGCAGATAGGCGTCGTGCTCGCCCTTGCCGGTGCGGGTCAGATACTCGCCCCACTCGAAGGTGACGACCTCGGACTTCACGCCGACGGCGGCCCAGTCGGCCTGGATCATCTCGGCCATGCGGCGGGCGTTGGGGTTGTAGGGCCGCGAGACCGGCATGGCCCAGAGCTTGATGTTGGTGCCGGCGTCGAGGCCTGCTTCCTGAAGCAGCTTCCTGGCGCCTTCCGGATCGTAGTCGATGGCCGCATCAGTGACCGCACCCAGCTGCATCGGCGGCACCATGCTGCCGGCGAGGCTGCCTGCGCCCTGGTAGACCGCCTCGACGATTGCCTGCCGGTTGATCGCCTTGGCAAGTGCGGTGCGCACGCGCACGTCGCCCAGCGGCTTGTGCTCGGTGTTGAAGCCGACGGAGCCGATGTTCTGGCCCGGCTGGCTGAGAATGTCGATGTCGGGATTGTCCTTGAGTTCGGCAAGGGCTGCCGCCGGCGGCGGGGCCGCGACCTGGCACTCGTTGGCCTTGACGCGGGTGACGCGGACGACCGGCTCCGGCGTGATGGCGAAGATCAGCGTGTCGATCTTGGGGGCGCCGTTCCAGTAGTCCTTGTTGGCGACATAACGGATCTGGGCGTCCTGCTGGTAGGCCTGCAGGATGAACGGACCGGTGCCGACCGGGTGCTGCTCGATGACATCGGGCGTGCCGGCGGCGACCATCTTTTCGGTCTGTTCGAGCGACAGGATGGAGAGGTAGTCGAGCGCTATGCCTGCGAGGAAGGTGACGTTCGCCTCGTTCAGTGTGAAGCGCACCGTGTAGTCGTCGACCTTCTCGATGTTTGCGATCATCGAGCCCATGCCGAGACCGTTGAAGTACTCGTAGGTGCCGTTTGCCAGCTTGTGGTACGGATTGTTGGCGTCGCGCTGGCGGTTAAAGGTGTAGAGCACGTCGTCGGCGTTGAAGTCGCGGGTCGGGGTGAAAGTCTCGTTGAAGTGGAACTTCACGCCCTTGCGCAGATGGAAGGTGTAGACCTTGCCGTCTTCCGACACGTCCCATTTCTCTGCCAGCGCGGGCCCGACTTCAGTGGTGCCCGGCTTGAACTCGACGAGGCGATTGAAGATCGTCTTGGCTGCGGCGTCCATGGTCGAGTCCGCCACCGTCAGCATCGGGTTGAAAGTTTCGGGGCTCGCCTCCGAGCAGTAGACCAGCGTCTTGGCATAGGCCTGGCCGGCGAAAAGGATGGTCGAGGCGACAAGCGCCGTACGCAAAATACCCAAGGATTTCATCGCGGAGTTTCCTGATGGTGTTTCAAGTTGACGTAACCGCGCGGTGGTTCTCCTCCCCCGCGCCAACCGATTGCGGAATGGATCGTGTCAAACCTCGTGGCGTTTCCGCTACGCATGAGGTGCCTGCAGGAACCGCTCCGGCGACAAGGCGCCGTAGCTGATGCCGAGATCGGCCAGGTCGGCGGGGATGGGCTCGCCGTGCATCAGCGACGACGACAGCCGTGCCAGCGTCAGCGATACCTGGAAGCCGTAGCCGCCCTGGCCTCCGAGCCAGAAGAAGCCGGGCAGGCGCGGATCGAAGCCGGCCACCGGGCTGCGGTCGGGCGAGAAGGTGCGCAAGCCGGCCCAGGGCGTCTGCGGGCGGCCGACGGCCAGTCCTGTGGCTTCCTCGATGTTGTAGGCGGCGGTGGCGATGTCGATGTCCTCTGGATAGGCATCGCAAGGCTCGGTGTCGGTCTCGTCGGCAAGCGAGCCGATCAGCCGTCCGGCGTCCGGCTTGAAATAGAAGCGTTCGTGCAGGTCGACCACCAGCGGCCATTTGCGGGCGTCGATGCCTTCGGGCGGGTCGAACAGGAAGGCGGTGCGGCGCTTGGGCTTGAAGCCGAGGCCTGACAGTCCCGAACGTTCGGCAATGACGTCGACCCAGGCGCCCGCGGCGTTGACGACGATGTCGGCCTCATGGATGCCTGACGCGGTGACGACGCGGAAGCCATCAGGCGTGCGCTTGATTTCGAGCACGTCCGCGCCGGTGACGATCCTGCCGCCGGCTGCCTTGAGGGCCGTGGCCTGGGCCTGCACCATCTTGCCGGTGTCGATGTCCTTGGCGTCGGGCTCGAACACGCCGCCGCAGGTGAGCTCGGGGGCAATGGCGGGAACGAGCGCGCTGACCTCGGCGGGGCTCAGCCGGCGCACGCTCGGCACCAGGGCGCGTTGCTCCTCGGCCATCCGGTCGATGGTCTCGCCATCGTCGGGGCCGCCGAAATGCACGGCGCCGCGGTCGTGCTCGACAAAGCCGCCGTCGATGATCGCCTGGCGGCTTGCGACCGACAGCGCCCGCACCAGCGCATTGCCGTAGGTCTCGGAAAACAGCGCCGCGGAGCGTCCGCTGGCGTGGTAGCCGAGCTGGGTTTCGCGTTCGATCACCGTGACTTCGGCCCATCGCTGCACGCAGGCAGCGAGGGAGAGGCCGGCGATGCCGCCGCCGATGACGATGACTTTTTTGGCTTGGGAGTCTGACTGCATAGCCATTCGTAAAATCAATTTCCGATACGGTCAATATTTAGCGTATAGGAAAATTCTTGGTGATTGTTGCGATGGCTGTGGAGTTGGAATAGCTAAGGCAGATGATGGAGACGTCCATGTCGGAACAGCCCAATCTCGGCGACTGCCTTCGAAGCCTCAGAAAACAGCATGGTTGGACGCTGCAGGATGTCAGTCACCTGACCGGCGTTGCGGTTTCGACCCTGTCCAAGGTCGAGAACGACCAGATGTCGCTGAGCTATGACAAGCTGCTGCAGATATGCAGCGGGCTGGGCATCCATGTGACCGAGTTGCTGAGTGGAGCAGTCCGGCAACCAATGGCGCGCACGCGCCGCTCGGTCACATCAAAGGCCAACACGCTGCGCCAGCTGACCCGCAACTACGACTATTATTACCTCGCCACCGATCTGGTGAAAAAGCGCATGGTGCCGATCCTGGCCAATGCCAGGGCACGTACACTCGAAGAATTCGGGCCACTGACCCGCCACGCCGGCGAAGAGTTCCTGATCGTGCTCAAGGGCGAGATCGAGCTCCACACCGACCAGTATGCGCCGCTCCGGCTCAAGGAAGGCGAGAGTGTCTACATCGACTCGACCATGGGCCATGCCTATCTGTCGGTGGGCGAGGGCGATGCCGAGATGCTGTGCATCTGCTCGGGCGAGGAGCCCGACATGGAAAAGACGCTGATCGGCCTCAACGACGTCGAAGCGCTGGGCTCGTAGGCGAAAACGCAGCGCATCCGGGCGGATGCACTGCGTCTTGTTCGTTGAACGGCAGCTGAAAATCAGGCGACGCGGCGGCCTTCGCGCCAGACGGTGCGGACCACAGGCACATGCTCGTCGACGCGGACGCGCACCAGGTCGGCGCGGCGGCCGGCCTCGATCACGCCGCGGTCGGTGAGGCCCACCGCATCGGCCGGATTCTTGGACACCATGGCGACCGCCTGCGGCAGCGAGATGCCCTCGACGACTTCGCCGAGGAAGAAGGCCGACTGGATCAGGCTGAAGGGGATGTAATCCGACGACAGGATGTCGAGCAGGCCCTGCTCGGCGAGCGTGCGGGCCGAGACGTTGCCCGAATGCGAGGCGCCGCGCATGACGTTGGGCGCGCCCATCAGCACGCCGAGGCCGGCGCCCTTCGAAGCATTGGCTGCCTCGAGCGTGGTCGGGAACTCGGCGACGCGGATACCCTGCGCGATCGCCTCGTCGACATGGGCGGAGGTGGCGTCGTCATGGCTCGCCAGAACGATGCCGCGCGCATGGCAGGCTGCCGAGATGGCATTGCGGTTGGGTGACGAATTGCGGGCCGAATCACCCATGCGCTTGTCGCAGAACGCCTGGAATTCGACGTCGTTGAGCTTCAGCTTGCGCTGGTAGTAGTAGGCGTAGGTCTCGAGATCGACGAACTGGCGCTGGCCCGGTGCATGGTCCATCAGCGAGGCGAGCCTGACGCGGTCGTCGCCGTCGAAATGGGCGAAGCCGGCGAGGCAGTCGGCAGCGGAGACTTCGCAGCGCAGGTGGATGAAGTGGTCGGCGCGGACGCGATCGGCGCGCACGCTGTCTTCGATGGCGTCGGCCAGCTTGCGCATGTCGGCCGCTCCCATCTCCGCATCCTCGTCCATGCCGACGCGCAGCGCGTCGAAGACAGTGGTGATGCCGGCGGTCGCCACCTGGGCGTCATGGGCGAGCACCGAGGCGATCGGATTCCAGCGCACGCGCGGGCGCGGCGCGTAATGGCCTTCGAGGTGATCGGTGTGCAGCTCGACAAGGCCCGGGATGACGAAATCGCCGCCCATGTCCTCGCCGATGGCGCTTGGGCCGGTCGAGATTTCGGCGATCTTGCCGTCGCGGACGACGATGGAGCCGTCGATCACCTCGTCGGCGAGCACGATGCGGGCGTTTTTCAGTACAAGGTCGGTCATCTCAGGCGGTCTTTCTCTCGGCTTGCTTGCCCAGGGCGTGGTAGCTCAGCACCTCGAAGGGGGCGCCGGCGGTCGGCTCGACGAAGATGGCGAGCCCGGCGACGGGCACCGGCTTGTCGAGCACGTTGCCCAGGCATTGTTCGATGGCGGCACGGACGCGTGGAGCCTCTTCGGCGGCGACGCGGCCGGTCATGGTCATGTGAAAACGGAAGGCGTCGAAGACGTATGGATAGCCCCACTGGCTGAGATAACGGCATTCCTGGGGCGTCAACGCATCGGGGTTGCGGCGGGCAAGCTCGGCGTCGGACAGCGGCGCGCGGTGCGGTTCGAAGGCTTTTACCACTTCCGCTGCGAAATCGTTCAGTTCGGGCAACTGCTCTTCCGGGACGAGGGCGAAGAAGCCGTCGATCTGGGTGAGCTTCAGGCGCGGAATGTCGAAGGGTTCGGTGCCGGCGGAAAAGGCGTCGACCGCATCGACCAGCGCCTTTTCGCTGACGCCGTCGGCAAGCCGGAACGGCGCCTTCAGCGTGGCGTGGAAGCCGTAGCGGCGCGCGGCGGCGGTGTGGAACGCAACCTCGGCGGCCGACAATTCGCCATGCGCCTTTGCGGGAATCGCCGCGCCTCCAAACGCATCGCGTCCGAGCCAGCCAGCTGCGATACGGCACAGCGGATCGTCATGCTCGGGCGTGAAATAGATGGCGTAGCGCATGGCGCGATTTCCTCCTGCCCATTTCGCTCGAAATGGGCTGAACCTTATTGTTGGAGCATGATCTGATGCGAAAACCGTCCCCATTTTTCGGGATCATGCTCTCGACGACAGCCCGATAGATGATTTGCGTGACAGTTTGACGAAGTAGTGGCCGACTTTCGCAGTTTTGCAAAGGCCGGCCACAGATGTTCAGTGGCTGGCCTTGGTGCCGATCAGCCGCTGGCGCAATGCGGTGGAAATATTGTCGAAGATGAACACGACCACCAGAATCAGCAGCACCATGTAGGCGACGTTCTCCCAGTCGGAGTTGGTGCGCATGGCCTCCCACAGCTTGAGGCCGATGCCGCCGGCGCCGACGGCGCCAATGATGGTGGCCGAGCGCGTGTTCGATTCCCAGAAATAGAGCGACTGGCTGACCAGCACCGGCAGCACCTGGGGCACCACGCCATAGCGCTGGACCGAGGCGGGCGAGGCGCCGACCGAGCGCATGCCTTCGCGCTGCTTGTCGTCGATGTTTTCCAGCGCCTCGGAGTAGAGCTTGCCGAAGGTACCGGTATCGGTGACGAAGATGGCCGAGATGCCGGCGATGGGGCCGGGGCCGAAGGCGCGGGTGAAAAACAGCGCCCAGATCAGCATGTCGACCGAGCGCAGGAAGTCGAAGAAGCGCTTGGTCACCTGATTGACGAGGCTGTTGCGGGTGATGTTGCGGGCCGCCATGAAGGCGAGGGGGAAGGCGAGCAGGCTTGCAAACAGCGTGCCGACGAAGGCCATGACGATGGTCTGGGCAAGCTTCAGCCAGACATCGCCATGCTGCCATTCCGAGTTGTTGACTATGTTGTCCCAGGCGAGCGCGGCGTTCGACATCTTGGGATCGATGCGGTCATTCGACATGACCAGCGACCAGACTTCACCCGTCGACTTGCCCCAGAAGGGCGAGTTGGCGTCGAAGAAGAAGTTTTCCCAGCCGAGGAAGCGGTGGCGGATCTTGACGTCGTCGGCGTCGATCTGGACGCTGCCGGTAAAGCCGAAATCGGCGACGATCTTTGCGCCCGGCGTCTTCTGGACGGCCCATGAGGGCAGGGTGCCGGTGACGGTGATGCTCTGAAGCGGCACCACGGCCACGTCGAGCGTTTCGCCGCCATGGCTGACCACGATACGCTCAGGCGCGATGTCGATTGCCGTGCCGGAGCCGATATGGGCAACGACGCGGTCGGCAGGCGCCTTGTTGCCTGTCACGGTGGCGCTGGCAGGTTGGGTGATGTCGAGCCAGTCGGGGTGGCGGTCGGCGCGGTAGGACGAGAAGCGCGGATAGCTGACGTCGAGGCGATCAGGACGGAAGGTGACCTGCGGCCGCACCTCGTAGCTGACCCAGTCGGCCAGATAAGTGCCGGCGATGCCCCAGTTGCCGCCGGCAAGCACCGCGCCGACGGCGAAAAACCACCAGGCGAAGACGAGATAGGCGACGATGCCCGCGCCCACGGCCCAGCCGATCAAGCTCTTGCGCCAGGAACCCGAGAAGACGCCGGGATGACGGTCGGCGATTGCCTGCATTTCGGTCATGGAAAGGGTGGTCATGATTATTCTCCGCGACCGAAGGCGAAGGCCTGTTCGCCGACCAGCTTCTTGCGCAGCCAGGCCGAGAACTGGTCGACCGCAACGATGGTGCAGAACAGGAGGATGATGATGGCGATGGTCTTGGCTTCGTGGTTGCGGCTGATCGACAGGCGCAGCGCCTCGCCGATGCCGCCGCCGCCGACAGCGCCGATGATGGTCGAGGCGCGGACGTTGATCTCGAGGCGCAGCAGGCCATAGCTGAGGAAGTTGGGCATCACCTGCGGCACGATGCCGAACCAGACGCGCTCGGGCCAGTTGCCGCCGACGGCGCGCAAACCTTCATCAGCCTTCATGTCGGCGTTCTCGACCACTTCGAAGAACAGCTTTCCCAACGCGCCGATGGTGTGCAGGGACACTGCGATGATCGCCGGGATCGCGCCCATCGAAAGCACCGCCAGGAAGAAGCCGGCAATGACGATCTCGGGAAATGCGCGGAGGATTTCGAGGAAGCGGCGGACGAAGAAACGCAGCCAGCGCTGGGTGACGAGGTTGGACGCGGCCAGGAAGCAGAGCAGGAAGCCGAAAGCGAAGCCGATCAGCGTCGAGACCAGCGCGATGTTGATCGTCTCCAGCATCTTGTAGACGTATTCGGGCAGGTAGAACGAGCCGAACAGGTACATCCGGCCATCGGGGTAATCGAACTTCAGGCTGCCGTCGGCATAGGGCGAGGGCAGGTCGAACATGGCGCGCCAGACTTCGAAGCCGTCGCGCGGGATCAACTGGTCGACGAAATCGAACAGATGCGGCAGCCGGTCGAGGAATTTGCCGGCATTGGACTCGTTCGCAAACCACAGCGAGCCGGAAAGGGCGAGGAACAGCAGGATGAGGCCGCCGATGGTGTGCAGGCGGCGACGGCTGGCGAGCTCGCGCCAGTGGCGCTCGACCGCGAGGCCGGCTTCCGTGAGTGGCATTGTCATGGGGTTCCGTCCGATTCCGGATAAAAAGGGACGCGCCGCGAGACCTCGCGGCGCGTCCGTGTTGCCTTGTGGCTTAGCTGCCGATCTGCGCCTTGCGGGCGTCGATCACGGGCTGGTAGAACTCGGGGGTGACTTCGGTGAAGCCCTTGAAGTCGCCGCCCTGAATGGCCGAGAAGCAGGCCGGATCGGTCTGCGGCAGCTTCATCATGTAGTCCTTGAACTTGGTCTTGACGTCGGCGTCGAGCGAGGTGCGAACGACGATCGGGCCGTTCGGGATCAGCGGTGACTTCCAGACTTCGACCAGGTCGTCCATGTCGAGGATGCCCTTGTCGACCATCTTCTTCAGGTTGCCCGAGGTGTAGCCATCCTTGAATTCGCCGACGCCCGAGCCGAAGGTCGTGCCGGCATCGAAGGTGCCCTTGAGCACTTCGAGGACGAGGTTCTCATGGCCGCCGCCGAAGCCGGTCTCGGCGAAGTAGTCCTTCACGGCGACGCCGCCGAGGTCCTTGGGCAGCGAGGTGACGGGGATCAGGTAACCCGAGGTCGAGTCCGGATCGGCGAAGCCGAGCTTCTTGCCCTTGAGGTCTTCGAGCTTGGTGATGCCCGAGTCCTTCTTGGCGACCATGATGGAGTAGTAGCCGGTGGCGCCGTCGGTCTGGACGGTGGTCAGGATCGGCTCGACCGCGTCCTTGTTCTGCAGGTAGATCTTGGCATAGCCCGAAGCGCCGAGCTCGGCGTAGTCGAGAGTGCCGCCGAGAAGGCCCTGGATGGTGCCGTCATAGTCGGCGGCCGGGAACAGCGACACCTTCTCGACGCCGATGGCCTTGGGGAGCTGGTCGACGAGGCACTGGAAGTTGCGCAGGCGGTCGGCTTCGTTCTCGCCACCGATCAGGCCGATGCGGAAGTCCTTGAGTTCGGCGGCATGA
This sequence comes from Aminobacter sp. MET-1, assembly GCF_026521175.1. Lineage (NCBI taxonomy): Bacteria > Pseudomonadati > Pseudomonadota > Alphaproteobacteria > Hyphomicrobiales > Phyllobacteriaceae > Aminobacter > Aminobacter sp. MET-1. Next base: position 229,155 of record NZ_JAMSHL010000007.1, read on the forward strand.
GCCGAGCCGATTGCCAGGACTGCGAGCGAAACGGCGCCCAGAAGTGCTTTCTTGAACATGACATGTCTCCAGATTGGCCCAGCACCTTGCTGGGTCATTTCGGTTGCTGATTGCCGGCCCTTGACGCGGGCAAGACGACCGCTGATGGCCTCAGACCGGGGCGTATGCCGGTTCGAGAGGGGCGGCGGATGCGGGAACCCTGACCTTGACAGGGCGGATGCTGGTCGAGGTGATGGCTTCGGAAATCTCGGCGCCGTCGGCATCGGCGCCGTAGACGAGGCGAACGGCCTCGATGGTGAGGTCTTCAGGCGCGCCGTCGAAGACCACCGTGCCGCCCTGCATGCCGATGATGCGGTTGCAGTAGGTGCGGGCGGTGTCGAGCGTGTGCAGGTTGGTGATGACGGTGATGCCTTCGCGCAGGTTGATGTCCTGCAACGCGTCCATCACTACCTTGGCGTTGAGCGGGTCGAGCGAGGCGATCGGCTCGTCGGCGAGGATCAGCTTGGGTTCCTGCATCAGAGCGCGGGCGATGGCGACACGCTGCTGCTGGCCGCCCGACAGCGTGCCCGCCGGCTGGAGTGCGGTGCGGGCGATGTCGAGGCGCTCGAGTGCGGCGATGGCCCGGATGCGCTCCTCGCGGGAAAAGATGCCGAGCAGGTTGAGCCCGGTCGAGCGATGGTTGAGGCGGCCGAGCAGCACGTTGGTAAGCACGTCGAGGCGCGGCACCAGGTTGAACTGCTGGAAGATCATGGCGCAGTCGCGCTGCCATCGGCGCAGCTGGGCGCCGCGCAGCGACGACACTTCGGTGCCGTCGAAGGAGATCGAACCCTCGCTCGGGTCGATCAGGCGGTTGATGGTCTTGAGCAGCGTCGACTTGCCGGCACCGGAGCGGCCGATGATGCCGACCATCTGGCCCGGCTTGATCTGAAGGTTGACACCGTTCACGGCGACATTCTTGCCGAAGCGGCGCGTGACGTTGCGGATTTCGAGCATCGTGGCTTCCCTGTCCCGTCAGGGCTTTTTCGCCCTTGTCTCAGATCGGCCTAGACCCGTGAGATGAAGCTGAAATGTCGGGACCATGTCAGTTTTGTTACGAAGCACAGGCTGAAGCGGCCCAAACGGCAGGAAAGTGCGGCATTCGCCTCGAGAGGGGCTTTGGCGGGGTGCAATTGTTTCGGCGTGGTCGCGCCTGTAACGTGTGCCTGCAATCCATCAGGGGGAGGTCATCAGATGGCCAAGGGAAGCTGTCACTGCGGAAATGTGTCGTTCGAGGTGGAGGGCGAACCGGCAAGCGCCATCGAATGCAATTGCTCGCATTGCAGTCGCAAGGGCTATCTTCTGTGGTTCGTGCCGCGCGAGAAACTGACCGTCACCACGCCCCCGGAGCGGCTTGCGACCTACAAGTTCAACAAGCACGTGATCGACCACATGTTTTGCTCGAACTGCGGCTGCGCGCCTTTCGGCATGGGCGTCAGCCCAAGCGGCGAAAAGACCGCGGCGATCAATGTGCGCTGCATTGAAGAGATCGATCTTGCGAGCTTGAAGCGCATTCCGTTCGACGGCCGCAGCCGCTGAACGCTTCGGCGCAGCGGAACCCTCTTGCAACCGGGAGCAGGCTGGTCGCCGGCCTGCTATGATCGGCGCCTTTGTCAGGCTGCCTGTCGCTGGTCCTTCCAGCTCTCGTGCTGCTTTCCCCATGTCGACATCGCCGTCACGGCATCGTTCAGGCTCAGGCCCAGCGGCGTGATCGAATATTCGACGCGTGGCGGCACCTCGTCATAGGCGTGCCGGCTGATGAGCCCGTCGGCCTCCATCTGGCGCAGTTGCTGCGCCAGCATCTTCTCGCTGACGCCCGGCAACTGCCGGCGCAGTTCGGCAAAGCGGTGGGGCCGCAGGTGCAGTTCCCACAACAACGCGATTTTCCACTTTCCGCCGATGGCCTGCATCGCGGCAGCAAACCCGCAGCTGTCTGGTTCCTTGCGCCTCATTTGGCAGCTCCTGTCATGATGCCTGTCGCTTACTTCAAGGTGCGTACTTCTCAACGTGGTGACAGTACATATGTTCGGACCGAGCGCGCGCCAAACATAAACCCGGCCCTCGTTGCGAGGGCATTCGCCTGTCGGAGAAATCATCGTGAAATCAAACGTTTGCGTGCTCGGCGCGGGCCGCATGGGCTCGTCCATCGTCCGTACATTGCTCGACCGGGGCTATCCCACATCGGTCTGGAACCGGACTGCTGCAAAGTCAGAACCCTTGGCTGCCCTGGGAGCAAAGGTGGCCGCTTCGGTGGAGGACGGTGTCGGGGCGGCCGAGGTCGTGATCGTCAACGTCCTTGATTATGCCGCCAGCAAAACGTTGCTCAGGTCCGACAATGTCGCTTCGGCACTGGTCGGTAGAACCATCGTCCAGCTCACCTCCGGGTCGCCGCGTCTGGCCCGGGAGGAAGCGCAGTGGGTAGAGGCACGTGGCGCCGGCTATCTGGACGGGGCAATCATGGCGACCCCGGATTTTATCGGCAGGCCGGAGACGACATTGCTCTATTCCGGCTCCCGCGAGGTCTATGACAGGCACGAGCCTTTGCTTCTCGAACTCGGCGGCGGCACAGGCTATGTCGGGGAGGTGGCGGGTCAGGCTTCGGCGCTCGACACGGCGTTGCTCACCCAGATGTGGGGCGGGCTCTTCGGCACGCTGCAGGGCATGGCTGTCGCCGAGGCCGAGGGGCTCGATCTGCTGACCTTCAGGGGGCATCTCGCGGCGTTCAAGCCGGTTGTCGATGCCGCGCTGTTCGATGTTGTCGACCGGACCAAGGCGCACCGTTTTGCCGGCGACGAGGCGACGCTTGCCTCATTGGGTGCCCATTACAGCGCCTTCCGGCACCTGCTCGAAGCGTGCGAGGAGCGCGGCCTCAGCGCGGCCATGCCGCGCGCCATGGATCAGATTTTCCAGAAGGCGCTTTCGCTGGGGAGCGGGACGGACGATTTCGCATCGCTTTTCCCGCTGTTTCAAAATGGCTCCGTACGGCAGGAGGGGAAGCCGGCGCATGCATGACGGCGAGAGGATACGCACCGCGGCCTGCTCCTGCCGGAACGTGAGACTCGGCCTCGCCGGGGAGCCGCGCCGCGTCTATGCGTGCAGCTGCATGGAGTGCCAGAGATGTACCGGGGCCGCATTCTCCTACAGGGCGATCTATGCGGATTCAGCTGTCGTCAGCCAAGAAGGCGAGACCAGATCCTGGCGGCGAACCGGCTCGTCGGGACAATGGTTGGAGCAGACATTCTGCACCACCTGCGGATCGGTCGTCTTCATGCGGGCCGAAGCACTGACGGGCGCGCTTTCGGTGTCGGTCGGTTGCCTGGAGGACCAGGAGTTCCCGGCCCCGACGAAGCTCCATTGGCCCGGCCGAAGGCACAGATGGCTTTGCCTGGAAGGCGTGAGCGAAGCCCCTTGAAAGGCCGCCAGGCGGCTTGCCGGGTAAATGATCTGCAATCGGGCCGCGGTTAAAATCGTTTTGATTCAACGTTTTGGCGGAATCTCGCAAGATTCCGCCAAAACTTGACGCCCGAACCCTGACACTACAGTTGTTAGACATTATATGAGGACGGACATCACTTTGAGGAGCCGCCGATGAAATTGTCCCGAACGACCCGCTTTGCCACTCTTTTCGCGGGCCTGTTCCTTGCGTTCTCGATGGTCGCGGTCGACCACGCCGATGCCCGCCGTGGCGGCAGCTTCGGCAGCCGGGGAACGCGCACCTTCCAGTCGGCGCCGCCGACGCGCACCGCGCCGCAGCCGACCGCTCCGGTGGAACGCTCGATGACGCCGAACACCGGCCAGGCGACCAACCCGGCTGCCACCAATGCCGCCCGTCCTGGTGCGGCCGCGCCGCAGCGTCCCGGTTTCCTGGGCGGTTTCGGCGGCGCGATGATCGGCGGCCTGTTGATGGGCGGCCTGTTCGGCATGCTGATGGGCCAGGGCTTCGGCGGTCTCGCCGGCCTGTTCGGCATGCTGATGCAGGTGCTTTTGATCGGCGGCGCCATCTGGCTGGCTCTGCGCTTCTTCCGCTCGCGGCAGGCTACCAATTCCGGTCCGGCAATGGCTGGTGCGGGGGCTGGCGCTGGTGGCGGCAACTTCAGCTATCGCGATGCGTCACCGTCCGAGGACGGCGGCAAGGCCAATGGCGGCAGCCGCTCGTTCAGCATTCCGAACATTGGCGGCAGCCGCGCCAACGCAGCACCGCAGCAGCCCGTGAGCCAGGAGATCACTGTATCCGGCGACGATCTCGACACCTTCCAGCGCCTGCTGACCGAGGTGCAGGAAGCCTTCGGTCGCGAGGACCACAAGGCGCTGCGCCGCCTGGTGACCCCCGAGATGGTGTCGTATCTCTCGGAAGAACTGGCCGACAACGCCCAGAACGGCGTGCGCAACGACGTGACCGACGTCCAGCTTCTGCAGGCCGACATTGCCGAAAGCTGGAGCGAGGGCGATCGCGACTATGCGACCGCTGCGCTGAACTATCAGTCGATCGACGTGACCCGCAACCGCACCACCGGCGAGGTTGTGGAAGGCGATGCGAAAGAGCCGACCGAGACGACCGAACTGTGGACCTTCGTGCGCCAGAATGGCGGCGACTGGCAGCTTTCGGCGATCCAGCAGGCCTGAGTTTTTTTCAAGCTGCCGGAGTTCTTTCCGGCTGAATGACGCCCGCGGTCTTGCCCCTTGAAGGGGCGGCCGCGGGCGTTTTGTTTTGAAAGGTGGCCTCCTCTCTGGCGCCGCAATTCCGATTGCTCTCGAAATTATTCTAGGCAAGGTTGAGGGCCAGGGGAGATCGGGATCGTCCGACCCGGCACCGGCCGCCCGGTGTCCAAGCGAAGCTCGGATGGCCATGGCCGACAATGTTCTCGTTTCGCCCGATTTCCTGACGCTCACGCTCGGCATCGTCGTCTACTTCGTCGGCGTTCTGCTCAACCGCCACGTTGCCTTCCTGCGCAACTACAACATCCCCGAGCCGGTCACCGGCGGGTTTCTGGCGGCCGCGGCCGTGTGGGCGTTTTACAAGCTGTCGGGGATGGAGATCGTCTTCGAGATGACCACGCGCGACAGGCTGCTGGTCATTTTCTTTGCCACAGTCGGCGTCAATGCGCGGCTGGCCGACCTTTGGGTTGGCGGGCGGGCTCTCGCGGTGCTGTGCGTGCTGACGGTGCTTTTCGTGTTCCTGCAAAATGGCGTCGGCACGCTCGGGGCCTGGCTGTTCGGACTGCCTTCCGCCGCAGGCGTCATCATGGGGTCGATCGCCTTTGTCGGCGGCCATGGCACCACGATTGCCTGGGCGCCTGCGATCGCGGCCGAACACGGCTTTCCGGCCGCGCTGGAAGTCGGGACCGCTGCTGCGACGCTAGGGCTGATCGTCGCCAGCGTCCTTGGCGGTCCTGTGGCAAAATTCCTCATCGAGCGCGGCAAGCTGACAACGCGCAATAGCGGGCCTGACGCGGAAGCGGCTGTCGCTCAGGCGGAGGCTGTACCTATCGACAAGTCGAATTTCATGCAGGCGGTTCTGCTGGTCAACATAGCCGTGGTGCTCGGTTATCTGGTTCACGGGCTGGTCACGGCGATGGGCGTGAAGCTGCCGCTGTTCGTGCCGTGCCTGATCATGGGGGTGGTTCTGTCGAACACGATCCCCTACCTGTTTCCGCGCCTGCCCTGGCCGGCGCGTTCGCCGGCGATGTCGTTGATCTCGGACTATTCGCTCTCGGCCTTCCTCGCCATGTCGCTGATGAGCATGCAGCTTTGGACGCTTGCCGGGGTCGCGGGCCCGCTGTTGGTCGTGGTCGCCATGCAGGCGCTGCTCGCGGTCGCCTTCATCCTGATCGTGCTGTTCCCGCTTTTGGGCCGGGACTATCAGGCGGCGGTGCTGAGCGCCGGCTTCACCGGCCTTTCGCTTGGCGCCACGCCCACCGCGATTGCCTCGATGACGGCGGTGACGAAGCACTATGGCCCGTCACCGAACGCCTTCATCATCCTGCCGCTGGTCTCGGCGTTTTTCGTCGACCTGGTCAACATGATCGCGATCCAGTTCTTCCTGGCGGGGTGAGCTCAGCCGTCGTGCTTTTCCAGAAATTCTTCCGCTGAGAGATTGCGGAAGTCGTCGAGGGCGACGCGCAGTCTGGCATGATCCCAGTCCCACCAGGCGAGCGCCTGGAAGCGCTCGGCGGTCTTACGGTCGAAGCGTTCGCGCAGCGGCCTGGCTGGCACGCCGGCGACGATGGTGTAAGGCGCAACGTCCTTGGTGACGACCGCGCCCGAGCCAACCGCAGCACCGTCGCCGACGGTGACGCCCGGCAGCACCGTCGAGCCATGGCCGAGCCAGGTGTCATGGCCGATGGTCACCGCGTTGGAACGGCGCCATTCGAAGAACTCGGTCTCGTGGCTGGCGTCCTCCCAATAGTCCGACGCGCGGTAGGTGAAGTGGTGCAACGTCGGCCGCCAGGTCGGGTGGTTGGTGGCGTTGCAGCGCACCGCGGCTGCGATATTGGAGAATTTGCCGACCGTGGTGCACCACAGGCTGCAGTCCTGCATGACGTAGGAATAGTCGCCAAGCGAGCTCTCGCTGATGCGGGTGCGCTCGGAGACCTCGGTCCAGCGACCGAGCGTCGACTGCGTCACCTCGGCCGACGGATGGATCCAGGGCTGTTCGGACAGCTTGCGGCTCATGCTGCAACCTTTCCGGCGGCGAAGGCGGTGACGTCGATGATGCGGTCGGCGACCGCCTCGCGCACGTCGGCGTCGTGGAAGATGCCGAGCAGGGCTGTGCCCTTCAGCTTCTTCTCCTCGATCAGGCCGATCACCACCTCGCGGTTGGTGGCGTCGAGCGAGGCCGTCGGCTCGTCGAGCAGGAGCACCGGATGGTCGGTGATGAAGCCGCGGGCGATGTTGACGCGCTGCTGCTCGCCGCCGGAGAAGGTGGCCGGCGGCAGGCTCCACAAGCGTTCCGGCAGGTTCAGCCGGCCAAGCAGTTCCGAGGCGCGGGCATGTGCCTCCGAGCGTTCGGTGCCGCGGGCAACCAGCGGCTCGGCGACGACGTCGAGCGCCGAGACGCGCGGCACGGTGCGCAGGAACTGGCTGACATAGCCGATGGTGTCGCGGCGCACCGAAAGCACCGTGCGCGGATTGGCGGTGGCGAGATCGACCAGCTGGCCGTGGTGCTCGACGATGATCTGGCCCTGGTCGACGCCGTAGTTGCCGTAGACCATCTTCAGGATCGAGCTCTTGCCGGCGCCCGACGGACCGCCGAGCACGGCGCATTCGCCTGCCCGGACCGAAAACGAGACATTGGTGACCACGGGCAGGCGGATGCCGCCGCGCAGGTGCATGGTGAAGGCCTTGGCGACCTCCGAGACGATGAGTGGCGTGGCCATGGTTACAGCCTTTCCTTTGAGAGCATGATCTTGTCCGAAAACCGGGAACCACTTTTCGGGATCATGCTCAGACCTGAAGGATGGAGGAGACGAGGAGTTGGGTGTAGGGCGCGCGCGGATCGTCGAGCACGCGGTCGGTGAGACCGGCTTCGACGACGTGGCCGTCCTTCATCACCATCATGCGCTGCGACAGAAGCCGGGCGACAGCGAGGTCGTGGGTGACGACGATGGCCGCCAGCCCGAGATCGGTGACCAGCCCGCGCAAAAGGTCGAGCAGGCGCGCCTGTACCGATACGTCGAGACCGCCGGTCGGTTCGTCCATGAACACCAGCCGCGGGCCGGTCACGAGGTTGCGGGCGATCTGCAGGCGCTGGCGCATGCCGCCGGAGAAGGCGCGCGGCTCGTCGTCGATGCGCTGCTCATCGATCTCGACGCGGCCGAGCCAGTCGATTGCGGTTGCACGGATGTTGCCATAGTGGCGGTCGCCGATGGCCATCAGCCGTTCGCCGACATTGGCGCCGGCCGACACCGTCATGCGCAACCCGTCGGCCGGGTTCTGGTGGACGAAGCCCCAGTCGGTGCGCATCAGGAAGCGGCGCTCTGCCTCGCTCATGCGGTAGAGGTCGCGCCACTGGCCGTCGCGCATGCGGTAGCTTGCAGTGCCCGACGTCGGCAGCAGCCGCGTCGACAGGCAGTTGAGCAAGGTGGTCTTGCCCGAGCCCGATTCACCGACGATGGCCAGCACTTCGCCGGGCCAGAGGTCGAAGGAGATGTCCTCGCAGCCGATGCGCGAGCCGTAATATTTGGACAGCGCCGTGACGCGCAGAAGCGGTTCGTCGGTCATTGTGCGGGCTCCAGGATTTCAGGCGAGAGGTGGCCGCGGTGGCCGCAGGCCTGGCGTGTCTCGCAATGGTCGGTGTCGGAACAGACGAACATGTGGCCGCCCTTGTCATCGAGGATGACCTCGTCGAGATAGACCTGCTCGGCCCCGCACAGGGCGCAAGGCTGGTCGAAGGTCTGGATCTCGAAAGGATGGTCCTCGAAGTCGAGGCTGACGACCTTGGTGAAGGGCGGCACGGCGTAGATGCGCTTCTCGCGGCCGGCGCCGAACAGCTGGAGTGCGGGCGACATGTGCATCTTCGGATTGTCGAATTTCGGCGTCGGCGAGGGGTCCATCACATAGCGGCCCTCGACCTTGACCGGATAGGCGTAGGTCGTGGCGATGCGGCCGTGCCTGGCGATGTCCTCGTAGAGCTTGACGTGCATCAGGCCATACTCCTCGAGCGCGTGCATCTTGCGCGTCTCGGTCTCGCGCGGTTCGAGGAAGCGCAGCGGCTCGGGGATCGGCACCTGGTAGACCAGCGTCTGGCCCTCGGTCAGCGGATACTCCGGAATGCGGTGGCGGGTCTGGATGATCGTCGCCTTGGCCGTCTCGGTGGTAACAGCGACATCGGCGACCTTCTGGAAGAAGGCGCGGATCGAGACCGCATTGGTGGTGTCGTCGGCGCCCTGGTCGATGACCTTGAGCACGTCGTCGGGACCGATGATGGCGGCCGTCACCTGCACGCCGCCGGTGCCCCAGCCATAGGGCATCGGCATTTCGCGGGATGCGAACGGCACCTGGTAGCCGGGAATGGCGATGCCCTTGAGGATGGCCCGGCGGATCATCCTTTTGGTCTGCTCGTCGAGATAGGCAAAGTTGTAGGTTGCGATGTCTGGTGCTGCGGTGGTCATTCTGCCGCCTCGCGCTGGTCGGTGTCGGTTGGTTGGTTGCGCTTTTCGTGCTCCGAGCGCATGCGGCGGACGAGGTCGAGCTCGGCCTGGAAGTCGACATAGTGCGGCAGCTTCAGGTGCTCGACGAAGCCGGTCGCCTGGACGTTGTCGGAGTGCGAAATGACGAACTCCTCGTCCTGGGCCGGTGCGGTGATGTCTTCTCCCAACTCGCCGGCGCGCAGCGCCCGGTCGCACAAAGACATCGCCATCGCCTTGCGTTCCGACTGGCCGAAGACCAGGCCATAGCCGCGGGTAAACTGCGGCGGCGCCTTGGCCGAGCCCTTGAACTGGTTGACCATCTGGCACTCGGTGACGCGGATGCGGCCGAGCGTGACGGGGAAGGGCAGTTCCGGCACGTCGAGTTCCAGCTCGACCTCGCCGATGCGGACCTCGCCGACGAAGGGATGGCTGCGGCCATAACCGCGCTGGGTCGAGTAGCCGAGCGCAAGCAGAAAACCCTCGTCGCCGCGCGACAGCGCCTGCAGGCGGATGTCGCGTTCCATCGGGAATTCAAGCGGCTCGCGGGTGATGTCGCCGGTGAGGTGGTCCTCGGGCAGCTCGCCATCGGCCTCGATCAGGCCTTCATGGGCAAGGATCTCGGAGACGCGCGCCATGCGCTGGCCGTCGCCCTCGCGCTGTTCGGGCTCAGCGATTGTGGGATCGTTTGCCAGTTCCGGGTCGAGCAGGCGATGGGTGTAGTCGAAGGTCGGGCCGAGCAGCTGGCCGCCGGGCAGGTCCTTGTAGGTGGCCGACACCCGGCGCTCGACCTGCATGGCGGCAGTGTCGATCGGCCTGGTGTAACCGAAACGCGGCAACGTCGTGCGATAGGCGCGGACGAGGAAGATCGCCTCGATCAGGTCGCCGCGCGACTGCATGACGGCAAGGGCGGCAAGCTCGCGGTCGTAGAGCGAGCCCTCGGCCATGACGCGGTCGATGCCGAGCGCCAGCTGTTCGACGATCTGGTCGATGCGCAGCGCGGGCACCGAGCGGTCGCCGCGGCGACGGTCGGCGAGCAGGCGATGGGCATTGGCGATGGCTGTTTCGCCGCCTTTGACAGCAACATACATATCAGGCCTCCATCGTCTTGATGCTGGTGGTTCGGGGCAGGCAGGCGACCGCATCGGGCGCCGCCAGGATGACGTCGACGCCGCGTGGGAAGCGGGCGCCGTTCTGCTTCCACTGCTCGACGAAATGGCGCGGCAGTGGCGTCGGCGCGATCGTGGCCGTCGTCTCGATGCCGGGGCCTTTGAGCTGGAGCGGCTCGCCTGCGGTCAGGCTTTCGACCTGCAGGATCAGCGTCGTCGACCGATCAGGATATTCCTGCGTGCCCTGAGCAAAGTTCTCGAAAGCGATCAGCGTCGCCGGATTGGCGACGAGGGCGAAATGCGCATCCGCTGCCGTTGCCGCCAGCGGCGCGCCGCTGTGGAAGGCGAGCCAGGATCTGGCCGCCGAAGCCTGGAGGCCGGTGTCGAGCCAGAGCGGCGCGTCGTGGTCGCACAGGGTGAGCGCCACAGCGCCCGCAGTCGCCGACAGCGGCGCTGGCGGCTGGGCCAGTGCCGCAACCGGCTGGATCGTGCCCGGTCGCGCCATGGCGTCCATGACGGCGCGGAAAACCGTCTGCGCGTCGAAAACGGGAGCGGTAAAACCGCCGTCGATAACGTCCATCTGTTCCATCAATCCTCTCCGCGAACCATGGTGAAGAAGTCGACCTTGGTGGCCGCCGTCTCGGCGCGCCGCGTGGCATCGGCCTCGATCTGGGCTGCACGCAGGGGGGCAAGAATCTTGTCCTCGACCTCGGCGCGGCGGGCCGGGTTCTGCCAGAGCGCATCGGTTATGGCCGAAAGCCTGGCCTTCTCCTTGTCGCGGCCGAGCGCATAGGCATGGCCGATCTCGCCGGTGGCCAGGCGCACCGTGGCGCGGGTCACGGTTGCCTCGCCGAAATTGAAGGGCGCGCCGCCGCCGCCGATGCGTCCGCGCACCGACACCAGGCCCGTCTCCGGCCCGCGCAGCATCTCGGCTTCGCCTGAAATGCCGGCTGCCGCGCACAGCCGCTTCAACTCGTCCACTGGCGCCAGCGAAAGCGCCGCCATGGCAGCCTTGCGCTGAGCCTCCAGTTCTCTTTCTTGCCGTCGGTCCATCTTCATCGCCGCTCCGTTCGTGTATTTGTCTATTGTTCTATACAAACGAACAACATACAATGGGCTTGTAGCGACGCTCCGTGACGGGCACATGACAGGTGGCAAGGCAGGGACGGCGGATTTGATCGGGCAGGGACAAAAACAGGCGGTGACGCGCAAGAGCGGGGTGGCGCTGTGGCGCCAGATCGCCGACCAGATCAGACAGGCGATATCGGCCGGCACCTTGGGCGCCGACGGCAAGCTGCCGCCTGAAATGGTCCTGTCCGAGCGCTTCGGCGTGAACAGGCACACACTGCGCAGCGCCATTGCGGCACTGGTGCAGGAAGGTGTGCTCAGGGCCGAGCAGGGCAGGGGCACCTTCGTCGAAAGCCGCCAGAAGCTGTCCTATCCGATCTCGGCGCGCACCCGCTTCTCCACCGGTCTGCGCGGCCAGACGCGCGACCGGCGCAGCAATCTTCTCGCCCATGCGGTGGAGCCGGCGGCGCGGCGTGTGGCCGAGGGACTAAGCCTCGCCGAGGGCGCGCCGGTGGTCCGGCTGGAGACGCTGAGCGAGGCCGACGAACGCCCGGTGTCGCGCGCCACCAGCTGGTTCGACGCGGCGCGGTTTACCGGCTATGCCGAAACCTATGCCGAAACCGGCTCGATCACGCTCAGCTTCCAGCGCTATGGCATCGAGGACTATTTCCGCAAGTCGACGCTTGTTTCGGCCCGCCATGCCGACGCCGCCGACCTCGCCGACCTCAAGCTATCTGCCGGCGCCATCGTGCTCGTCGCAGTCGCCGTCAATGTCGATGCCGAGGGCGTGCCGATCCAGTATGCCGAAACCCGCTTCGCCGCCGACCGGGTCGAGCTGAGCGTCTCGACCGAGGCGTGATCGGTTTGGCTCCGGCAGCTGACTGTCGTTGCTGCCAAGCCTGGGGCGCGCTATCAACACGGGGTCGACTGCCAGGCAGAGAAATCTGTGATGCAATATCGTCCCGAGGTTGACGGCCTTCGTGCTGTCGCCGTGCTGCCCGTACTGTTTTTCCATGCCGGTTTCACAAGTTTTTCGGGCGGCTTCATCGGGGTCGACGTCTTCTTCGTCATCAGCGGATATCTGATCACGTCCTTGATCGTCGAGGACATCAAGTCCGGTTCCTTCTCTCTTCTTGGATTCTACGAGCGGCGGTTCCGCAGGATTTCGCCGGCGCTGCTGCTTGTCTGCATGGCGACGATACCATTTGCCTGGGTGTGGATGGCGCCGCGCGAGTTCAATGACTACGGCCAGAGCCTGTTTGCGACCAATCTGTCAGTGTCCAACTTCCTGTTCTGGAGGGAGGCGAACTACTTTGGTGCCGATGCTGAGCTGAAGCCGCTTCTGCACACCTGGTCGCTTGCAGTCGAAGAGCAATTCTACCTGCTTGTTCCGCTTCTGCTGATGGCCTGGCGCGGACGCAGCAGCCTGATTTGGACTGTTGGCGCCATTGTCGTTGCAAGTTTCGCGCTGACCCACATGCTGGCAAGCCGTGCTCCGACTGCCAATTTCTATCTGTTGCCGACCCGGTTCTGGGAGCTTGGCGTCGGCACCTTGCTGGCTCTTGCCAGTTCCGATCGCCAGTGGCTTCAGGGTTTGGGTGCGCAGGCGCTCTCCCTTGCCGGGCTGGTCCTCGTGGTCGCTTCGATCTTGCTGCTCGATGGCAACAGGCCGTTCCCCGGCTGGTGGGCGCTGCCGCCCGTTGCTGGAACAGCACTGGTCCTTGTCTTTGCAAGATCGGGCACGCTCGCCGCCAGCATATTGTCATGGCGGCCGCTCGTTGCGGTCGGTCTCATCAGCTACAGCGTCTATCTTTGGCACCAGCCGCTGTTCGCCTTCGCCCGCATTCGCATGTTTGGCGAGGTGACAATGTCAATCTACCTGCTGCTGATCGCGCTGACATTGCTCCTGTCATATTTGTCCTGGCGGTTCGTCGAGCGCCCCTTCCGCAACCGTCGTCTCGTCAGCGGCAGGCAATTGTTTGCAACGATCGGGGTGATAGGAGGCGGGTTGATCATCTTTGGCGTGATCGCCGACCAGACGAACGGCCTGCCACTTCGTCATCCAAACAAGGCGTTTGCCAGCGCTGTCAACGAGCGCATGCGCATCAATTTCGGATTGAGCGATGGCTGTGAAGGCAAACTGCCTTTGCCACAGGCTTGCATGACGAGCGACAAGCCGGAGGTCATCGTGTGGGGCGACTCTTTTGCCATGCATCTCGTGGCAGGCATCGTGCAGTCCAAGCCCGATGTAGCCCTGGTGCAGTTCACCAAGAGCGACTGTGGTCCCTTCATCGACATCGCGCCGATCATGCCGCCCAAATATCCGGCAAGCTGGCCCGCAGACTGCCAGGCGTTCATCGATGGCGTGAAACGCTACGTCGAGAGCACACCGTCGATACGCTATGCCGTGCTTTCTTCGCCATTCGGCCAATATCTGGATGGCGTGCCTTTCGTCCTCTACGGAGGCAAGGTCGTGCAGGCCAGTCCAGAATTCATACGAGAGCGAATGAGGGCGACGCTCGAATGGTTCGTGAGCCACGGCATAACCCCGGTGATCTTTGCGCCGCCGCCCCGCGACGGCAGCGAAATAGGTGCCTGCCTGGCGCGGTCCAGATGGCTGGGGAGCGGTGCCGAGAACTGCCTGCTCGATCGGGCCGAGGTGAGGCGCTTCGGCAGGCAGGTGAACGAATTCCTTGACGATCTGAAACGAGACTATCGGGTCGTCGATATCGGCGATTTTCTGTGCGACGACATTGCCTGCAAGGTCGAGGACGGCGACGTGCTGATCTATCGCGACCGTGGGCACCTGTCATACGAAGGCTCTCGTTTCCTCGGCGAGAAAATGAATTTCTATGACATCATAACGGGGCACTCGGGCCGGCGCGGCAACGGGTGATTTTTGAATTCCGGCATCTGAATGCCAGCTATTTGTCGTCGACCTTGGCCCCGCTGCGCCGTACGCATGTGTATTTCATCCACAGCTACTATGCGGTTGCCTGCCATGAAATGTTGGTGGGCAAACAGATTTTTTCTAACAATGCTTGACAAGCGTCCGGTTTACAGAAAAATTCCAGTTTAGCGGAATTTGCGGACGGCATGTCGGAATTCAGAGCCGGTTGAGTGGAGGAATAAACACCGGCTCCAAAACGCTCCGTAGATCATCGCTGAACATACAGCTTCGCCGGCTTGTCGGTCGCATTGCCCATCGGCTTTGCGTGGCGGCCTCTTATTGTGCGGTCTCGGCCGCGCGCAATGAAATACAGCTTTCGAATGGGGAACATAATGAACAAGATTATCACCAGCCGCCGTACAGCGCTCAAGATGCTTGGCGGCGGCGCTGCCGCTCTTGCGATGCCGCATATCATCCGCCCGATCCCGGCCTGGGCCCAGAACGGCGTGCTGAACATCACCACCTACGACAAGTTCCTGCCGAAGGAATTCCTCGATAAGTTCCAGAAGGACACCGGCATCGAGGTCCGCATCCGCCTCACCGACGACCAGGGCAAGCAGTACAACCTGCTGACCGCCGAAGGCGCCAATCCCTCGACCGACATCGTCACCGTCGCCGGCCATCGCTATTCGCAGTTCATCAGCGCCAAGCTGCTGCAGCCGCTCGACACCGGCAAGATCGCCAACTGGAAGAACCTCAACACGGCCTACCAGGACGCTCCCTGGGCGCGCGTCGACGGCAATCTCTGGGGCCTGCCGATCCTGGCCGGTTATGAGGGTCTTGCCCGCAACGTCGACTATGTGAAGGACGCGCCGAGCTGGGACGTCATGTTCGACCCGCAGTACAAGGGCCAGACCTCGTACATCGTCAGCGACTTCATGACCATCGTCATGCAGTATCTCGGCCATGACGGCGACTTCGTCAGCTATGTCGACAAGGCCGACGTGGCGCAGAAGGCGACCAACGAGGCGCGCGACTTCCTGATCAAGCAGAAGGACATGGTCCGCAAATACTACGAGGCCGGCTCGGAAGTGCAGCAGATGTTCATCAACGAGGACATCTACCTGGCGCACTCGTGGTCGGGCCCGGCCGCCAAGCTGATCATGGACGGCCATCCGATCCAGCTGTCGGTGCCGAAGGAAGGCACGTTCGGCTTCTGCTACACACTCAACATCGTCAACAACGCGCCGAATGCCGAGAACGCCTACAAGCTTCTGAACGCCGTTCTGGAGACCCCGGAAGTGGGTGCTGCGATGACGCGCCAGTCGGGCTACAGCTCGACCATCAACGGCGTCGGCGACCTGCTCAACGATCGCGAGAAGCTCGCATCGACCCTGCCGCAGGAAGAGATCGAACGCATCATCTTCTTCTCGTCGGTCAACCGCGACATGAAGAACGAGATGATCGACCGCGCAACCGCCGAGGTGAAGGCGGCCTAAGGCTGCCTGGCCCCGATGCCGGAGCCTGTCCCGGGACGCTGCGACGTTCCGGGACAGGCGGCGGGGCCGCGCTTGTCCGAACTCTGCAACGCGCAATGACCGGCGACCGGCCCCACCGGCCGTCGCCGGTCGGCTTGCGCCCAACGAGATGGTCAGATGGTGACTAGCAACACGACTGCCGGATACGGCGCGCCGCGGGATGCGGCAGTGCCACGGTATTCAACCCGTATCGCCAAAATCGTCAATTCGAGCCTCTACCGCCACACGCTGGGGGCTGCGGTCGAGTCGCGCTGGGGGCGGCTGATCCTGCTCGCCGGCGTGCCGCTGGTCTGGCTGATCGCGCTCCATATCGGGCCGATCTATCAGATGCTGAAGATCAGCCTGCTGTCACACTATCCGGTGCAGCCGGGCGTCGAATCCCAATTCACGCTCGCCAACTACCGGCTGTTCTTCAGCGAGGCGCTGTACTTCTCGCCGCTGATCAAGAGCTTCATATTCGCGACCCTCGCAACGGCTTCCACGCTGATCGTGGTCTATCCGGTTGCCTATTATGTCGCCAAGGTCGTGCGGCCCGAGGGCCGCTCCAAGGCGCTGCTGCTGCTGCTGGTGCCGTTCTGGGCAGGTGAGCTGATCCGTACCTTCTCGGTCATCATGCTTCTGGCCAACCGCGGTGCGGTCAACGTGCTGCTGCGCGAGATCGGACTGATCGACCGGCCGATCCCGATGCTCTACACCTCGTTCTCGCTCGGCTTCGGCCTGGTCTATCTCATCTGCCTGTACATGCTGTTGCCGCTGTATTCGGCGATCGAGAAGATCCCCACCCAATATCTCGACGCTGCCGCCGACCTCGGCGCCGGGCCGTTCACGCGCTTCCGCAAGATCATCCTGCCGCTGTCGAAGGACGGCATCGTGTCGGGCTGCTGCCTGGTCTTCCTCACCTGCATCGGCGTCTTCGCCACCCCGATGATGCTCGGCGGCCCCAACACGGTGCTGTTCCCCGAAACGATCAGCGGCTTCTTCCACGGCGCCAGCGACAAGTGGCCGGTGGGCGCTGCCTTCGCGCTGATCATGCTCGTCACCGCGCTGATCGCAGCCGGCATCTTCATGCGCCTCGTCGGCGGACGCAAAAGGAGTGCAATCTGATGCGCAACATATTTGCCGATGCCCCGCGCGCGTCGCTGACCGCGGCCTACTGGGCCTTCATCCTCTATCTGCTCCTGCCGCTCACGCTGATGATGGCGATGAGCTTCAAGGGCGCCAATTACATCGCGTTCCCGATCGGCGAGTGGACGTTCGACTGGTACGTCCAGGTGATGCAGGACAAGCAGTTCCTGGACGCCTGCCTCTATTCGATCATGATCGCGGCGGCGACTACGGTTGCCGCAACCACCCTCGGAACCTGGATCGCCATGCTGATCGTGGCCGAGGGCATTCGCGGCCAGGTCGTCATCTTCGCCATCGCTTGCCTGCCGGCGGTCGTGCCGGGCATGATCTCGGCGATTTCGCTGCGCATCTTCATCTCGACCATCGACATGCCGACGGGGACGATGGCGATCATCCTGGGGCACACGGTGCACGCCGTGCCCTTCGTCGTGGTGATGGCGCTCACCCGCCTGCGCACGATGCCGGGCAATCTGGTCGACGCCGCCCGTGACCTCGGTGCCGACAGCGTCGTCGCCTTCTTCCGCGTGACGCTGCCCTATCTGTGGCCGGCGCTGTTCGGCGGTATGATCTTCTGCGTGCTTTTGTCGATCGATGACTTCGTCCGCACCTTCTTCCTGGGCGGTTATCGCCCGACCCTGCCGATGCTGATCTTTGCCAAGGTGCAGGGCGGCATGTCTCCCGAAATCAACGCCATGGCGACGCTCGTGCTGGTGGTTACCGCCGCCGTCGGGCTCTACGCCGAATACATGACCCGCCGCGCGAGGACCCGCTGATGGAACCCGTCGTCAAGTTCGACAACGTCACCAAGAGCTACGGCAAGCACGTTGCCGTCGAAAACCTGAACCTGAGCATTGAGCGCGGCAAGTTCGTCACGCTTCTGGGACCGTCCGGCTGCGGCAAGTCGACCTCGCTGCGCATGCTCGGCGGCTTCGAGACGCCGAATGCGGGCCGCATCCTGCTCGGCGGCAAGGACGTGACCCGGCTGCCGCCCAACAAGCGTAACGTCAACATCGTGTTCCAGGACTATGCGCTGTTTCCGCATATGAGCATCGCCAAGAACATCGCCTTCGGCCTGGAGCTGCAAGGGCACGACAACCAGCACATCCATCGCCGGGTGTCGGAGCTGCTCGAACTGGTGCAACTGCAGGATTTCGCCAAGCGCCTGCCGTCGGAGCTTTCGGGCGGCCAGCGCCAGCGCGTGGCGCTGATGCGGGCGCTGGCGCCGGATCCCGAGGTGCTGCTGCTCGACGAGCCGCTGTCGGCGCTCGACGCCAAGCTGCGCCAGCAGATGCAGATCGAGCTCAAGTCGATCCAGGAGAAGACCGGCAAGACCTTCATGTTCGTGACCCACGACCAGGAAGAGGCGCTGACCATGTCCGACACCATCGTGGTGATGAACAAGGGCAAGATCGAGCAGATGGGCGACCCGAACACGCTCTACGGCAAGCCGGGCAGCGTCTTCGTCGCCAACTTCATCGGCGAGACCAATCTGTTGCGCAGCACGGTGCTGGGCACCGAGGGCGATGTCGCGGCGCTGAACTGGAACGGCATCACCATCAAGGCCGAGCAGGGCGGGCTCACGCCCAAGGCTGGCGACCATCTTTATGTGGTGCTCCGCCCCGAGGCGATCCACTGCTCGACGGCGGAGCCGACCAGCGTCAACCGCATCAAGGGCAAGATCCGTCAGCGCGTGTTCAAGGGCAACCACACATCGCTGTCGATCGAGGTCGGCGACGGGGCTGTGCTCAACACGCTCGTGCATCCGTCCGACGTCGCGCAGATCTCCGGCGAGGACATCTGGGTCGGCTGGAAGGCCGAGAGCACGACGGTCATCCCCGATCGCCACGCGGTCAACTGAGGAGGGACGGCCGCACTGATCAGGTGCGGCCATCACGGGACAATGCCAAACGATGACCTCGAGGGAGCGGTGACCATGGCTTACGACGTACAGGCGCCGCTCAAGGCCGCAGCTGCCAATCTGGCAGAGCTGGAACAGCGGGTGCGCGACGATCTCGCCTGCATGTGCTATCCGCCCGCCAACTGGGTGGCGCCGACCAAGGCCGATGAGACGGTCCACGACGTCGTCGTCATCGGGGGCGGAATGTGCGGAATGGTGGCCAGCTTCGCGCTGCTCGCCGGCGGCATGCGCAACATCCGCATCTTCGACCGCAGCCGCGAGGGTTTCGAAGGGCCGTGGCTGACCTATGCGCGCATGGAGACGCTGCGTTCGCCCAAGCAGTTGGTCGGCCCAGCCTATGGCATGGCGTCGCTGACCTTCCGCTCCTGGTACATTGCCCAGTTCGGCAACGAGGCCTGGGCCGAGCTCGACAAGATCCCGCGGCCGATGTGGATGGACTATCTCCGCTGGTACCGGAAGGTGCTGGAGCTGCCGGTCGAGAACGGCGTCGAGGTCGACAAGATCGTGCCCGAGGGCGAGCTGATGCGCCTGACGCTGAAGGGCGAGGGCGCGCGCGAAAAGTCGGTTCTTGCCCGCAAGGTGGTGATGGCCACGGGACGCGACGGCATGGGCCATCCCAGCATTCCCGGCTTCGTCGCCGGCCTGCCGCGCAGATGCTGGGCGCATTCGTCCGACGCCATCGACTTTGCCGCCCTGCGCGGCAAGCGGGTCGTCGTCGTGGGCGTCGGTGCGTCTGCCGTCGACAATGCCGCCGAAGCACTCGAGGCGGGTGCTGCCGAAGTGCGCCACCTGGTCCGCCGCAAGCAGATGCCCACCGTCAACAAGCTGATGGGCATCGGTTCGTTCGGCTTCACGGCGGTGTTCCCGAAGCTCGATGATGCCAGGCGCTGGCAGATCATGAACTATTCGCTGCGCACCCAGACGCCGGCGCCGCGCGGCTCGACCATGCGCGTCAGCCGCCATCCGAACGCCTATTTCCATTTCGATGCGGCAGTCGAGAAGGTCGAGCTCGACGGCGAAGAAATCGTCATCACTACGCCTTCGGGCAAGACGGTGCGGACCGATTTTCTCATCCTCGGCACCGGCTTCACGGTCGATCCGCTGGCACGCAAGGAACTCGACGGCTACGCCGACAAGATCGCGCTCTGGCAGGACCGCTACACCCCGCCTGTCGGCGATGAGAATGGCGATCTGGGCAAGTTCCCCTATCTCGCCGACGACTTCACCTTCACCGAGCGCGAGCCTGGTACCGCGCCGTGGCTGTCCAACATCCACAGTTTCAATGCAGGCGCTGCCGCCAGCCTCGGCAAGATGAGCGGCGACATCCCCGGCATCAGCGAAGGTGCGGCCCTGCTCGCCCGCGAGATCGCCGCCAAGCTCTACCACGAGAATTTCGGCCAGCATTGGCAGCGGCTGCTCGACTACGACACGCCGGAACTGCGCGGCGACGAATGGACGCCGTCGTCGCTGCCGGACGACGAGCGGGTCGCTGCCCGCAAGCAGGCATAGGAGGAAGGCATGGCCGAAACGAAAGACGTGATCGCCGAGATCGTCGGCATCGAGCCGGGCAGCACGCTGGCGCAGGTGGTGGCGGGCCGGGCCGACATCATGGCGCTGACCCAGCAGACCCATGACGGCGCGCTGATGCCGGAAACGCCAGGCGGGCTGTCCCATGCCGAGCGCGCCGCACTCGCCTGCCGCATCGCCAAGATCAACGACGAGAGCGCGTTCGAGGCGCATTTCGAGGCGCTGATGGACGAGGCCGGCGCGTCCGACGCCACGGCCCGCATTGCCGACATCTGGTTCGACGGTGGCAGCGACGCAAGGCTCAAGGCGCTGATCCGCCATGTCGATCTCGTGGCGCATGCGCCCAAGGATGCGACCCGGCGCGACATCGAACTGCTGCGCGAGGCCGGCATTGCCGAGCCCGACATCGTCCGGCTGGCGGAGCTTGTCGCTTTCGTCAGCTATCAGATCAGGGTTGCCGCCGGGCTGCGGTTGATGCGGGGGCTGGCATGAGCAGGATCGTCCACGAATTCACCACCGACATCCCGGTCTGGAAGCCCTATGTGAAGCCGCTCGACCTTACCGAGGCGAGCCCCGAGCAGCTCGATGCGCTGAAGATCACGCCGTCCAATACCAAGGTATCGGACTATGTGCTGGTGCTGGCGCATGATGTGGAGACGCTGAAGCACCGAACGCCGCTGTTCAACGGCGTCATGTACAACAAGGGCGGCCTGTCGCGGGCCGAGCGCGAGATCGGCGCGGTCGGCGCCTCGATCGTCAACCGCTGCATCTATTGCGCTGCCGTGCATGCCGGCCGCTACAACCAGCTGACCAAGGACGAGACGGTTATCGACGCGATCTTTGCCGATGGCGTCGATGCCGAGATCGAGCCGCGGCTCAAGGCCATCCTCGATTTCTCGGTCAAGCTGTCCAAGTGTCCGCAGGACGCCAACGAGGACGACATGCAGGCACTTGTCGATGCGGGCCTCGCCAGGGACGAGATTCTCGACCTCATCTTGTCGACGGCGTTGTTCGGCTGGGCCAACCGGCTGATGCACACGCTCGGAGAACCGATCGCGGAATAGGCGCTGCCGCTGGGCACGGAGGAGGAAGGGGGAGCAGATGAACATAGCCAGTCCACCCGAAATCGGGCCGCGCCTGCAGGCGTTCCGCAAGGAGCGCAAGCTTACGCTCGCCGATCTGTCGATGATGTCGGGTGTGTCGCGCTCGGTGCTTTCGGAGATCGAGCGCGGCAGTGCCAATCCAACCTATGGCACGCTGTGGCACCTGACGCGGGCGTTGGATGTCGATCTCAACAGCCTGATGAGCGGCGCCTCGGAAGAGCGTGGCGACCGCATCGATCTGCAGCCGGAGAATTTGACGCCGACCATCAGGAGTGTCGACGGCAGCTGCACGCTGCAGATCCTGTCGCCGGCCGGAATGGTGCCGTTGATCGAATGGTACCTGCTCGATTTCGAGCCGCATGGCAGGCTCACCAGCGAGCCGCACGGAACTGGCACGGTCGAGCATCTGCACTGCACCGAAGGCGAGATCGTGGTGCGCAGCGCCACCTCGGAGATGATGGTGCGCTCGGGCGAGACGGCGCGCTACGCCGCCGACGTGCCGCACTCGCTGACCAGCGTCGGGCCGACCGCTGCCAGGGCATTCCTGGTCGTGGCATCAGCCGATGTCGGCAGCAGCGCGACGCGAGCCCTGTCGCGCCAGAAATGAACGTGCGGGTGCCGTTGCGCATCCGGGAAATGTTTTTGACCAGAAAGGATTGTTTGAAATGCGGGTAGGTATTGTCGGTGCGGGCTCGATCGCCTTCGGAACGGCGGCGTTTCTCGAACAGCAGGGCCACAAGGCGACTCTGTGGTCGCCGTCGGGCGAGCGCACCAAGGCATTGGCCAGGGGCGAAGCCCTGGTCGCACAGGGCGCGGTCGAAGGCACGTTCCACCCCGCTGCCGCTGAAAGCGCCGAGGCGCTGGTTGCCGGCGCCGAGGTCATCGTGATCGCGCTGCCGGCCTATGGCCACAAGGCGGTGCTCGATGCAATCGCGCCGTACATCCGCCCCGACCAGACCATCGTCATCAGCTCGCACGCTTCGTTCGGCGCGCTCTATCTGTCGCGCCTGCTCGCCGCGCGCGGCGTGGTCGCGCCCATCGTCGGCTGGGGCACAACAGTTGTTTCCGGTCGCCAGCTCAGCCCGACCTCGGTCAACGTCAACACGGTGCGCAAGAAGATCGACCTGTCGACGGTGCCGGCCTCGCGCAGCGCCGACGGCCTCGCCATCTGCCAGGCGCTGTTCGGAGACCGTTTCGTCGATCGCGGTAGCCTGATGGCCATCGCCCTGTCCAACCTCAACCCGCAGAACCACATGGGCATCGCGCTCGGCAACATGACGCGCATGGAGCGTGCCGAGACCTGGAGCCAGGGCCAGAACGTGACGCCGAACGTCGGCCGCCTGCTCGAGCAGCTCGACGAGGAGCGCATTGCGATCGCCACCAAGCTCGGCCTCGAAGTGCGCAACATCTTCCAGCACTTCCATCTGTCGTTCCACGTGCCGATGAGCTCGATCTCGCAGATGAACCAGGAGATGCATGAGGCCGGCAATGGCGGGCAGGGACCGACCACGGCCGACAGCCGCTACGTCACCGAGGACGTGCCGTTCGGCCTGGTGATGACCGCCAAGATCGGCCGCCTCGCCGGCCATCCGGCGGAACTGCACGAATCCGGCGTCAGGATTTTCTCGGCCATGTATGGCCGCGATTTCAATGCCGAGAACGACCTGCTTGCAGCGCTCGATCTCGATGCGATGTCGCTGGCCGAACTCAACGGCCTCTGCCGTGACGGATATGCGGTAGCTTAAGGTCTGGGTACCGCGGGTGCGGCGGCCTGGCGGCCGCTGCACCCTACTATTTCGGTGGCGCAGCAGACGTCGCTGCCGCGCGGAAACGGTCGGCGAATTGCTGCAGCTCGTCGCGTCCGATGTCCGAAACTGCCCAGTAGGAAAATGTGCCGTCGCTCCACTGCACAATCGGGAAGCCACCGGCGGAAAGGTCGGGCGTGCCGGCCTGCGGCGCTGGCTGGTCCTGCGGTATCGCGATCAAGGTGATCAGGTGCTTGCGTAGCTGGTAGACCAGCGCCGGCACCGGCTTGCCATCGATCACTTCGACACGACCGCCAACCAGCGCATATCCAACCGCCGACAGGTCGACCGCGGGCGGGGACACGCCGATCCGCGCATCGAGCCAGGGCTTGACCGTGTGACGGTCTGAGGATGCGACATCGACTGCGCTTGCCGCGAGCAGGCTGCGCCTGTGGCTGCCGGCGATTTCGGACGCGAAGCCCTGGGGTGCTGGACCTTGCGTCGCCCAATAGGTCGCGCTGCTCGCCAGGAAGGCCGTGACCAGGATCGAGGCGGCGAGCGCCCGCCAGTCGAAGGACTGATCGCTACGCCGCGCAGGCGCTGCCAAGGGCGTCCCTGCGTGATGCAGTTCTTCGATCCTTGCCAGCAGCTGCGGGCTCGGCTGTTGCGGCGGCAGGGCCTGAAATGCCGTTTTCAGCGCGACGATACGTGCATGTTCAGCCGCGAGGGCAGGGTCGCTGGCCATCTGTCGTTCGAGGGCGAGTGCCGTTGCCGCATCAAGTTCGCCATCGGCCAGCGCATGCAGCAGAAGCCTGATGTCGGGGGGATCGGTGGATATGGTGCCCGGCGTGGTCATTTGAGGTCCCCGAGTTCGGCGATCAGCAGGGCGCGCGCCCTGGAAAGGCGCGACATCACCGTGCCGATCGGCAGGCACAGCATGGTGGCGATCTCGCGGTAGCTCAGGCCGTTGACGTCGCGCAGCACCACCACCTCGCGGAACGGATGCGGCAGGCCGGAGATCGCGCCCGCAAGCGCTGCCGCATCGGATTTTGCAATCAGCGCTGCTTCCGGGGTCGCGTCATCCTGCCCGTCATTGCCGGCAAGGCCGTCGAGATCGGCGAGGTCGCCGGCCATGACAAGGCTGTGCGGGCGGTTCCTCGCCAACCAGCTGTATGAGCAGTTGCGCACGATGGCGAGCAGCCAGGCGCGGGCGCTGCCGCCGGCATAGGTCGAGATGCCGGCATAGGCCTTGAGGCACGCGTCCTGGACGACGTCCTCGGCATCGTCAGAACTGCCGGTAAGCCAGCGGGCCAGCGCCAGCGCGTCGCCGAGATGCGGCAGCACCACTTCGCCAAAGCGTCCGGCCGGTGTGTCTGTGTTCGGCACGACCTTGCCGGCCGGCGCGCTCATTTGGGCCTGCCGGCCGCCTTCATGGGCTGACGGTGATCTTGCCCTGCATATGCGGGTGGATGCCGCAGAAATAGGGAAAGTCACCAGAACTCGCGAATGTGAAGGCATAGGTGTCGCCGGTGTCAAGCGCCTTGGATCGGAACGACCCGTCCGCGGCCACGACCAGATGCGGAATGTCGTCGTCATTCTCGAAGACGACCGTCGTTCCCGCCTTGATCGCCAGGTCCTGAGGCGTGAAGGCGAAGTTCTCGATCTTGACGCGAACCGGGTCCGCGGCGCGCAGCGGCATGGGCATCGCTGCCGCGCCCAGGGCGACGAAGATCGCCAGCAGTGAAAGCCTGTTGGACGGCATGGCATTTTCTCCATAGGGCGGCATCGCCATTCATGCCCCGGCCAGGGTGGTGTCGATGATGGCAAGCTCGGTCTTGCCTTGCTTGACTGCGACATCGGTGATGCCGAGCAGGCTGCGCAGCTGTCCGGCCGGAACCGTCATCGGTCCGGGGGCGGGGGCTGTTCCGGGCGCGGGCTGGGGGAAGGCCGTCGAGCGCGCCGTGTGGAAGGTCACATTGCCTTCGACCTTCTGCATGATCTGATGGATGTGCCCGTTGAGCACGGTGACCGAGCCGAAACGCTTGAGCAGCGCCAGCGCCTGGGTCGAGTCGTCGGTGCCCCAGCCCCATTCGGGATAGATCGTCCACAGCGGGATATGGGCGAAGACGACGATCGGGGTGGAGGCGCTGACCGGTTTGAGGTCGTCGGCAAGCCAGGCGAGCTGTTCGGCACCAAGATTGCCCAGGCCACCGGCCTTGAGATTGACGACATTGACCAGGCCGACGAAATGGATGCCGTTCTGGTCGAAGGAAAACCAGCCTGCGCCCTTGGTGTTCTTGCCGTAGCGGTCGAGATAGGTGCGGCCGTTGTTCTCGTCGATGACGTCGTGCTCGCCCGGCACATAGTGCACGTCGAAGCCGGCGCCGCCGATGATCTCGCGGGCGGTATCGAATTGCTCGGCCTTGGACAGGTGGGTGATGTCGCCGGTGTGGATCAGGAAAGAAGGCTTGACAGGCAGGGCATGGATCTTGCCGATCGCCTCTTTCAGCGTGTCGATCGCATGCGGGTTGGCGGCCTTGTCGAAGCCTATGTGGCTGTCGGAAATCTGCAGGAAGGTGAAGCCGCCTGAAAGCGCTGAAGCGGCCTCGGCTTCGCCGAGCAGGTTGAGCGAGACGGGCACGCCGCCCGAGACGGTCCAGAGCACGCCGGTGCCGGCCCAGAGCATGCATTCCAGTGCATGGCGGCGGGTGATGCTGTCGCCGTCGGTGTCATCGCGATGGGAGGTCATGTCGGTCTCCTCCGCGCCATCATGGCGCATGCATGAAGGACCGCGGTGCGGCCGGGTTTATTCCCGGCGGGAAGCGGCCGGGGCTTCACAGCAGCGTGATGGCCGGCATCCGGCATCAGGCGACATCCGATGTCTCTCTTTGAGTTGCGGCCTCATCCGTCTGCGGCTATGCCGGATCCGAGTTTGCAGGACGAGAAGGCAGATCAGATGAAGACCGTTTCCACGTCGAAGTCGCATGGCGGCATCCAGGGTGTCTATTCGCATGCCTCCGAGGCCTGCGCCTGTGACATGACCTTTGCCGTATTCGTGCCGCCGCAGGCCAAGGACGGTCCGGTGCCGGTGCTGTGGTACCTGTCGGGCCTCACCTGCACCCATGCCAACGTCATGGACAAGGGCGAGTACCGGCGCCTGGCGGCCGAACTCGGCCTGATGATTGTCTGCCCCGACACCAGCCCGCGCGGCGAAGGCGTGGCCGACGAGAAGGACAACTGGCAGTTCGGTTCGGGCGCCGGCTTCTATGTCGATGCCACGCAGGCGCCGTTCGCCGCGAACTACCGCATGTACTCCTATGTCACGGAGGAACTGCCTGCGCTGATCGCCGCGAACTTCCCCGCCGACATGTCGCGCCAGGCGATCTTTGGTCATTCGATGGGCGGGCATGGCGCTTTGACCATCGCACTCAAGAACCCCGAGCGCTTCAAGAGCTGCTCGGCCTTTGCACCGATTGCCCAGCCATCGACGGCCGGCTGGTCGAAGCCGGCGTTGGAGAAATATCTCGGCCCGGACGAGGCCGCATGGCGCGCCTATGATACGACGCTGCTGATCGAGGACGGCAAGCGCTTCCCGGAGTTCCTGGTCGACCAGGGTTCCGCCGACGGTTTCCTCAACGACGGCCTGCGCCCCTGGCTGCTCGAGGAGGCGTGCGGCAAGGCCGGCATCGGCCTCTCCCTGCGCATGCAGGACGGCTATGACCATTCCTACAACTTCATCTCGACCTTCATGGACGACCACCTCAAATGGCACGCCGAACGGCTGCGCTGAGACGCGGCTGATCAAGCTTTAGTGCCGTACGGACTGGTCGTGCGGTACCTAAAGAAGCGCTCCGGTTTCGCGCGTGAAGGTGTCGATCAGAAGACGCACGCCCGGCAGCATGCCGCGGTTGGCAGCATGGACAAGCGAAATATCCAGGCTGGGGCCGGCCCAGCCGGGCAACACGTGGATGGCGGTTCCCTCTGCGACCATCCTGCGGCCGACGAAAGTCGGCAACCGGCCAATGCCGAGCCCGGCTTCGATGGCCTCTGCGATGGCACGCACGCTGTTGGCTGACATGCGCGGCTTGAACTCGATTTTCACCGGCTTGTGGGCGTCGTGATGAAGTGCCCAGGTCTGGCTTTCGCTCGGGGCGATCTGCTCGCCGATCAGCGGGCAGCCGGCGAGTTCGCCTGGGCGTGACGGCATGCCATGCGCAGCGATCAGGGACGGGGCGGCAAACATCGATGCCTCCGTGCTGCCGATCTTGCGGCGGATCAGCGAGGAATCCTTGAGCTTTCCGACGCGCACGGCAAGGTCGTACCCTTCGGCGACGAGATCGACGTAACGATCGGAAACGTCGATCTCGCAGCGCAGCTTCGGGTTGGCGGCGACGAAGCGCGCCACGATCCTGCCGAGGCCGGCCTCGACCAGCACCGACGACATGGTCAGCCTGAGCCGCCCGGAAGGCTCGGCCACCGCATGGGCTGCCTCGTCGGTTGCCCGCTGCAGAGCGTCGACGATCAGCCGGCCATGAATGAGGAAGCGCTTGCCCGGCTCGGTCAGCGACGAGCGCCGTGTCGTCCGCGCGATCAGCCTGACGCCGAGATGCTCCTCCAGCTCGGCCACCCGTTTGCTGACGGTCGCCAGCGGAACACCCATGGCGCGAGCCGCTGCGGTGAAGCTGCCCGTCTCGGCAACGCGGGTGAAGATGACGACGGCCTCGACCGGCGGAAGGCGTTCAACGGTCGGCCCCGGCGTTTTTTCATTATCTACCATTGTAGATACTCATTCCAGTTTGACCAAATTATCGCGCATGTCGGGATAATCTATCTTCTCCCCATGAACCAGATGTTTTCACACTCCTCACCCGAAGCCGGCACGCCGGCACAATCCGCGCGGCTGATGCTGGCAATCATCTGCGGCGCCCAATTCCTGGTGGTCATCGACGCCGTCGTCCTGATGGTTGCCGGCCCGGCGCTGGCGCAAGCCCTCGGCGCCAACGAACGCGACCTGCAATGGGTCTTCAACGCCTATGCGCTCACCTTTGGCGGGCTGCTGCTCCTGGCGGGCAGGGCGGGCGACCGCATCGGCCACCGCCGCGTTTTCGCCGCCGGCGCGCTGGTCTTCGCGCTGTCTTCGCTCATCGGCGCCTTCAGCCAGTCGATGGCGATGCTGATCGCCGCAAGGGGCCTGCAGGGTGTCGGCTCCGCCATGCTGGCGGCCAATTCGCTGGCTCTGCTCACCTTGCACTTCCTCGCCGGCCCGTCACGGTTGCGCGCGCTCGGGCTGTTCGCCTCGTCGGCGACTGTCGGTGTTGCGTCCGGCACCTTGCTCGGCGGCCTTCTCACGAACTATTTCGGCTGGTCGTCGGTGCTGCTCGTCAATGTACCGCTCGGCCTCGCCATGGCCTGGGCCACGAGCAGGACGAAGGGGCAGTCCGAAACCGAAGCGGCGTCCGCAGCTGGCTTGGACTGGGCCGGTGCGGCCACGGCAACCCTTGGCTTCGCTGCCCTTACTCTTGGCATTGCCGAGATGGCGGCGCCGACCCCCATGACCTTGGCTATCCTGGCTGCTGCCATGGTGCTGCTCGGTGCCTTCGTCGCCATCGAGCGTCGCAGCGCCGCTCCGCTGCTCGACCTCGGCGTGCTCCGTCTCCGTCCTGTCGCGGCCGGCAACGCGCTGATTTTCGTCCACTCCGCCGGCCCGCTGGTCATGCTGTTTTTCGGGTCCCTGTACTTCCAGCAGGTGCGCGGTCTGCAACCGCTCGAAACCGGGCTGCTGTTCCTGCCAATGGCGCTTGCCTCGATCGCCGGGGCGCGTTTTGCTCCCGCCGCCATGGGGCGCCTTGCCCCGCGCATCATCGTGGCGCTCGGCTTTGTCTTGATGGGTGTCTCGGCCCTCATCCTGTCCTGGTTGCCGGCGGCGCCCGAGCCCTTCATCGCTGCGTCATCCGTGGCCTTCGCCATCGGCGGCTTCGGCTCGGCGCTTTCCTTTGTCTGCCTGACGGAAGCCGCAACCTCGTCGGCCAGAAAGGGCGAGGCAGGTATGATCTCGGGGCTGGTCAACACCTCGTTGCAGATGGGCGGTGCGTCGGTCCTCGCTTCGACCCTTGTCATTGCGGCAGTGGGCTCGTCCGCTCCGCTCGACGTTCATTCCAGTGCTTTCACCGCCGCTGCCGCTATCCTGCTTGCAGGCGCTGCCGCTGGCTTCTTCCTGCTCCCAGGCAAGTCCGGGCGGGCAGGGGCCTAGACATCGACAAACCCTCACAAACTTCCAGGAAAACCATCATGCGCCTCAACCGCAGGGAACTCGCCGCCATGTCTTTGTCCGCCCTCATGTTCGCCGCCGATGCCAGCGCCGAGACCGCCGCACCGGCGCCCGGACAACCAGCGCCGACGATCACCGACCCGCTTGGTCTCGTCGATCCCGAGCTTCGCCCGATCCTCGACCGGATCCCGCCGCTTCATCTCGGCATGGACAATCTGCAGGCGGTGCGCGGCACCCAGTTCCCTCCGGCCTTGCCGCTGCCGGCCATCCAGCCCGAGGACCGGTTCATTGCCGGCGGCGAGGGCAATTCGAAGCTGCGGATCGTCGTCCTCGATCCTGCCCCGGAGCGTTCCGCCAAGCCCGCGATCCTGCATATCCATGGCGGTGGTCTGGTCGTCGGCAAGCCGGAGGTCGCGATACAGGAACTGCAGCACCTGTCGGCCGAACTCGGCGCCGTCGTGGTGTCGGTCGACTATCGCCTCGCGCCCGAATATCCGTTTCCGGCCGGCCTGAACGACGCCTATGCGGCGCTCGCATGGCTGCATGGATCGGCGGAGGAGCTTGGTATCGATCCGCAACGCATCGCCGTGATGGGTGAAAGCGCGGGCGCGGGGCTGGCGGCAGCCGTCTCGCTCCGGGCACGCGACCGGAAAGAACTCCCGATCCGCTTCCAGCTGTTGCGCTACCCGATGCTCGACGACCGCACCGCTCTGCGCACGCCGCCCGCCCATGTCGGTACTTTCATCTGGAACTGGCAGTCTAACCTCTTCGGCTGGACATCTGCGCTTGGCCGCAAGCCGGTCATGGACGACGCGCCCGCGGAGGCCGTGCCGGCACGCGCAACCAGTTTCGGTGGCCTTCCGTCCACCTGGATCGGGGTGGGCACGCTCGATCTGTTCGCGCAGGAATCGATCGGTTTCGCGGCGCGACTGATGGAGGCCGGCGTGCCGGTCGAAATGTCGGTGGCGCCGGGTGCATACCACGGCTTTGACAGCATGGTTCCGCAGGCGCGCATCTCCGCCGCCTTCGCAGCCAGCTGGAAATCCGCCCTCGGGCGCGCATTGGGCGTCGACTAAGTCACGACAGGCCTGAGCCCACCGGTGGCTGTCTTACGTCTAGCCCTGGGCAGCCGCGCTGACGGCGGGTGACGTATCAACGGTCCAGGCGGTGCCGGGGCGCGAGCGGGCACAGAAGGCGCTGGCGCTCTGGCGGGCATATTCGGCAACCAGCTGAATGATCTTCTGGTGGGTGGACGACTGGTAGGTGGCGACGATCGGCATGGGCGGGAACCATTTCGCCACGTCCATCTGGTGCAGCAGCCCCAGCTTGAGCTCGCGTTCGATGGTGACGGTGGGAAGTGCGGCCACGCCGAAGCCGTCGATCAAAAGGTTGATGATGGCGAACAGCGAGTTCGAACTGGTCATCTTCGAGGCCAGCACGCGCTCGTCCTGGAAGTAGGGCGCGATCTGGCGGTAGGGCGGGGTGTCCTTGGGAAAGGTCACGATCGGCATGCGCGCCAGCTCGTCGACGCTGTAGGTCTGGCCTTGCTGCACCAGCTTGGGCGAGCCGGCCCAGGTCATCTGCCAGACGCAGGCGATGAAGCTGCGGAAGCCGTCGCCGATGGCGGGGTCGAGGCAAAAGATCAGGTCGAACTTGCCGCGTTCCATATGATGGACGAGGTCGGACGTGGCCTCGACGGTCAGCTCGATGCGGAGGTTGGGTGCTTCCTCGCGCAGCGTCTCCACCAGCTGCGGCATCCAGGTCGAGGCGACCGAGTCGATGACGCCGATGCGGATGGTGGTGGTGGCGGCGCGGTAGCCCTGCTTGAGCTCGCCGCGAAGGTCCTGAAGGTTCTCGATGACGCCCTGGAACACTTCGAGGGCGCGTTCGCCCTCCGGCGTCAGCCGGAATTCGCGGTCGCCACGATGCACCAGCCGGCAGCCGAACTCGGCTTCGAGCGCAGCCAGCCTGGTTGAAATGGCCGGCTGCGTCGTGTTCAGCTCCTGGGCTGTGCGCCCGAAGTGGCGGTTGCGCGCCAGCACGAGGAAAGTGTTCAGGTCGAGGATACGCATGGCGTATCTTCTACCAGAAAAGCGTGCCGGCACCATGATGCGACCCGATGGCTCAGGCCTGGGTCATGACGTGGCGAACCTGCGTGTATTCGAGCAGCGACTGCATCGACAGGTCGGAGCCATAACCAGAGTTCTTCATGCCGCCATGTGGCATCTCGGTGGCGAACGAGCCGTGGGTGTTGACCCAGGTGACGCCGTATTCGAGCCTGTCGGCAACGGAAGCCGCCGTTGCCAGGTCGCGCGACCAAACCGACGAGGCGAGGCCGTATTCGGAGGCGTTGGCCCAGTCGAGCGCGGTCTCGACGGAATCGACAGGCGTGATTGTCAGCACCGGCCCGAACACTTCCTTCTGCACGATCTCGGCCTCGAAGGGGGCTGCGACCAGCGTCGGCGCGTAGAAGAAGCCGGGCTGGTCGGGCACGGTGCCGCCGGCGATGATGTCGCAGCCATTGTCGTGGGCGCGCGAGACGAAGCCGGCGACCCGGTCGCGCTGGCGGGCGGTGATCAGCGGACCGAATTCGACGTCGTCACGTTCGGGCGCGCCGTAGACCAGCGTGCCGATCATCGCGGCCAGCCGTTCGGTCAGCTCGTCGGCGATGTCGCGGTGGGCGAGCACGCGGCAGGCGGCGGTGCAGTCCTGGCCGGCATTGTAGAAGCTCGCCTCGCGCAGCGTCTCGACCAGGCTGTCGAGATTGGCGTCGGCGGCGACGATGACGGGCGCCTTGCCGCCGAGCTCGAGATGGGTGCGCTTGATCATGTTGCCGGCTGCGGCGCGCAGCACGGCGCGGCCGGTGCCGACATCACCGGTCAGCGAGATCATGCGGACGAGGTCGTGCGAGATCAGCGTGTTGCCGATGTCGGGACCATTGCCGCAGACGACGTTGACGACGCCGGCGGGCAGCA
The DNA here is from genome assembly GCF_026521175.1 of Aminobacter sp. MET-1. Lineage (NCBI taxonomy): Bacteria > Pseudomonadati > Pseudomonadota > Alphaproteobacteria > Hyphomicrobiales > Phyllobacteriaceae > Aminobacter > Aminobacter sp. MET-1. The sequence goes on from NZ_JAMSHL010000007.1 coordinate 261,582, forward strand.
GTTCGGCGAAGATTTCGGCCAGCGCCAGAAGGCTGAGCGGGGTGTGCTCGGACGGCTTGATGACCACGGTGTTGCCGGCGGCGATGGCCGGCGCGATCTTCCAGGCAGCCATCAGCAGCGGATAGTTCCACGGTGCGATCTGGGCAACGACGCCGATCGGATCGCGGCGCATGACGCTGGTGCGCTGGGCGTTGCGATAGTTGCCGGCGGCGGTGGCCGGCATGTTGCGCACGGCGGTGGCATAGAAACGGAAGACGTCGGCGACGTTGGCCAGTTCGCCTGCATGAACGTAGCGCAGCGGCTTGCCGGCATTGCGCGACTCGATCGGCGCCAGCAAATCTGCCCGTGCCTCGACGGCGTCGGCAATCGCAAAGAGGGCGCGGCTGCGCTCCTTCGGCGTGGTGCGCGACCAGCCCTTGTAGGCCTGGCCGGCGAAACGCACCGCTTCGTCGATCTGTGCCGGCGTGGCCGACCTCACCGAGGCCAGCGGCTTGCCGGTTGCCGGCTCGTAGGCCTGCTCGGCCTCGCCCTGACCTTCGACGAACTTGCCATTGATGAATAAACGCGTTTCAAACCCGCTCATAGTCGGCTCCATTTTCCGTCTTGTCTTTGGGTTGGTCTGCTGGGGGCGATCAGTCCGCGATGACGCGGATGCGCGCCGGATCGATCGACAACGACACTGCCTCACCGCTGGCGAAAACGTGATCGTTGCCGCTGAGCACCCTGACCGGCTGTCCCGCCAGCACCATCACGTAGCGGTTGCGCGCGCCGAGATAGACGCGGGTGCGCACTTCGCCTTCGATGTCGCCTGACTTGCCGATGGCGAGGTCCTCCTGGCGCAGCACCAGCCGCGCCGGGCCGCGCACCGCCTCGCTCTGCGACAGTTGCAGGCGCTGCCGGTCTGCAAGCACGGCCACCGGGCCGGTGTCGGTCGATTCGATGGTGACGGGGATGATGTTGGCCGAACCGAGGAAGTTCGAGGCGAACTCGGTCGCGGGGCGGCTGTAGATTTCGGCCGGGCTTCCCTGCTGCTCGACGCGGCCGCCATTCAGCAGCACGACGCGGTCGGACAGGCTGAGCGCCTCTTCCTGATCGTGGGTGACGAACAGCGTGGTCAGGCCAAGCCGCTTGTGGATCTCGATGAGCTCGACCTGCATGTCCTCGCGCAGGCGGGCGTCGAGATTGGACAGCGGCTCGTCAAGCAAAAGCACCTTGGGCTTGGAGACGATGGCGCGGGCCAGCGCCACGCGCTGCTGCTGGCCGCCCGAGAGCTGGCGCGGCTTGCGCTCGGCGAGGTGGCCGAGCTGCACGGTCTCGAGTGCGGCCTTGACGCGTTCGGCCTGCTCCTCGCGCGAGCCGATGCCGCGCATCCTGAGCGGAAAGCGGACGTTTTCCGAGACGCTGAGATGCGGCAGCAGTGCATAGGACTGGAACATCATGGCGATGTCGCGCTTTTCGGGCGGCAGCTCGGTCACGGTCTGGCCGTCGATGGCGACCGAACCTGAGGTGACGCTTTCGAGGCCGGCGACTGCGCGCAGCAGGGTGGTCTTGCCGCAGCCGGAGGCGCCGAGAAGGCTGACGAATTCGCCGGACGCGATGTCGAGCGTGATGCCATGCAGCACCTTCACATTGCCGAAGGATTTCTTGATGTCTTCAAGCCGTACGTTGGCCATGGTCAAGCACTCGCGAATTTCTTGATGCCGAGCAGCCGGTCGATGACCAGGATCAGCACGATGGTCAGGGCGATCATGATCGAGGACACTGCGGCCACGGAAGGATCGGGGCTGAATTCCAGCTGCCCGTAGATCTGCACCGGCAGGGTGGTCATGCCGGGCTTGCGCAGGAACAGCGACAGCACGGCCTCGTCAAAGGAGATGTTGAAGGCGAAAAAGGCGCCGGCCGCCAGGCCCGGTGCGCATTGCGGCACAACCACAAGCCACAGGCGCTGCATGCGGTTGGCGCCCATGGTCCGCGCCGCCTCCTCGAGGAAGGGATTGGATTCCGACAGCACGGCCAGCGTGGTGCGGATGACATAGGGCATGGCGATGACGGTGTGGCTGATCCACAGAACAGGCAGCGACACGGGGCCGACGACCGCGCTCCAGAACATCAACATGCCGATGGCGTAGATGATGGTGGGCAGCACCAGCGGCGACAGGAACAGCGAGGCCAGAACCTGCGAGCCGGGCAGCTGCTTGCGATGAATGGCAATGGCTGCAGCACCGCCGACGAACGTGGCCGTCACCGTCACCAGCAGGGCGACGATCAGGCTGACCAGTCCGGAGCTCAGATATTCCGGCGACGACAGCACCTTCTCGTACCACATCAGCGACAGGCCCTGCGGCGGGAAGCTGACGAACTGGTTGGCGGTCAGCGATGCGCCGACGACCACGATCAGCGGCGCAAGCAGCAAAAGGGCGGTCAGGGCGACGAAGACGATTGCCGCGATGCGGATCGAGGTGGGGACAGCCTTAACCATCGGAACGCCCCGTAAGCTTGATGTAGGGGATCAGCACCAGGATGACGCCGACGAAGAGGATGACGGCCTGGGCGGCGGCGAAGGGCCAGTCGAGCGTCTGGGTCACCGAATTGTAGATCGAGGAGGCGAGAACCTGGATTCGGGCGCCGCCGAGAAGGTTTGGCGTCACGAACGAGCTGGCCGAGAGCGTGAAGGCAAGCAGCGAGCCGGCGACGATGCCGGGCAGCGACAGCGGCAGCACGACCGAGCCGATGGTGCGCAGGAACGAACAGCCCATGGTGCGCGCGGCTTCCTCGAGGCGCGGGTCGATGCGGGTGATGACACCGAGGATCGACAGCGTCATGAAGGGCAGTAGCACCTGGACCATGCCGATGACGACGGCGGTCTCGGTCTGCATCAGATTGAAGCTGCGGCCGGCGAGGCCGAGATCGCGGAAAAGCTGCGGAATGAGGCCCGAGCGGTTGAGCAGCACCATCCAGCCGAAGGTGCGGACGACCACGCTGGTCATCAGCGGCAGGATCACCATGATCACCAGCCACAGGCGCAGCGACGGGCCGACGCGGGCCATGATGTAGGCGAGCGGAAAGCCGATGACGGCGCAGACGGCGGTGATGATCAGCGCCAGCTTCACGGTGCGCCAGAGCACGCTGAGATAGAAAGGATCGCCGAGGAAACGGGCGAAGTGTTCAAGTGTCGGGCCGCCAGGGCCCGACACCGAAAGCGCCAGCATCTGAAAGATAGGGAGGAAGAATGCCAGCGCGAGGAGGAGCAGGCCCGGGAGGACCAGTAAGAGGTTTTCAGTACGGTCGCTCACGGTGCCCGCTCTCCTGACGTCGAATGTTACTTGGCGATGGCCTTGTTCCAGGCCTCCACCCAGGCGGCGCGGTTGGCCTCGATCTTGGCCGGATCGAAGCGGATCAGGCCCTTCACGCCTTCTTCGCCGTAAGCGACGTCGGCTGCAACCTCAGGCGCAAGCTTGGCCTTCGAATTGGTGGGCGTGTAGCGCAGCGCTTCGGCAAAGCAGGTCTGGGCCTCGGCCGAGATCGACGTGTCGATGAACTGCAGCGCCAGGTCCTGGTTCGGGCGGTTGGCGACGAGGTTGGTCGTGATGTAGCTGGCCGGGGTACCTTCGGCGCCCTGGACGAACTTCGCCGGCAGTCCGGCAGTGCGCAGGGTGAAAGCGTAGTCCGAAGCATAAGGCGCAAGCCAGGCGTCGTTCTGGGCGAATTCCTGCTGGATCTCGGGCGACTTGGAGACGACGATGGCGCCGCCCTCGAGAAGCTTGCCGACGGCATCGAGACCCGGCTGGATGTTGTCGAGGTTGCCGCCCTCGACCTGATTGAGCATCAGGAAGCCGAGCATGCCGTAGCCGTTGGAGATGTCGGTGAGCACGAGATGTTCGCCGACGGCCGGATCGAGCAGGTCCTTCCAGCTCGACGGCGCCTTCGGTGCCTTGTCGCTGTTGTAGACCAGGCCGATGGCGGCGATCGAGTAGGCCGGGCCTTCGCCCTTGGCGAGGTTGGCCTTGGCGAAGTCATAGAGGTCGCCGGCGTTCTTCAGCTTGGTGGCGTCGATCGGGGCCAGCAGGCCTTCCGAAGCACCGACGATTTCCTGGCCGCCGGAGAAGTTGATGATGTCGAACTGGGGTGCCGCCTTCTGGGCGCGCAGCTGGGCGAAGGCATCGGAGGAGTAGGCGGTCACGATCTGGACCTTGGCGCCCGTCGCCTTCTCGAACGGCTCGATGATGCACTTCTTGTGGGCGGCCTCATAGGCGCCGCCGAAGGAATTGATGACGAGCGTCTTGTCCTGGGCACTGGCAGCACCTGCCGCCAGTGCAAGGATGGACGTGCTGAGCACAGCGATACTGAACCTGGATTTCATTGTAGTTCCCCTTCGGATTTAAGGTTGCAGTTAGAGGGTCGATCAGGCCAGGCGGCCGATTTCCACGACCTTGGCGCCTTCCGTACGGATCAGGCGGCACTGGGCGGCAATGCCCTCGAGATTCTCGGTCATCTTGCCGAAATAGGTGCAGGATATCCATCCGGTCGGGCCGAAGGTGCGGCCGCCGACGCCGTAGAACAGGCCGATCTCCCAGAACTCGGTCGGGTCGATCTTGAAGAAGTTCTTCGGCTGGTAGAACCACAGCAGCTCGCCGACTTCGGGCAGCACGGTCTGATTCTCGGGCGGAATGGTGGTCGGGTCGAAATTACGGGCTTCCTCGGGCAGGCCCATCATGATCTCGGGGCCGGAGAACATGGCGTGCGTTGCAGGCCACTGGATCGGCTTTTCCAGCGCGCCCCAGAGAGCCTTACAGGTCTCAGGAGCATTCTCCCAATAAAGCGTAATGATACCCGTCACGTCGGAATCGACGAATTTCAGGTATAGTTTGCGGTCGGTCATTGCGGCTCCTGTACGCTAAGAATGCCGTATTTCCGCGTTTTCGAGGTCCGATGTCCAATCGTCATTCGAAATTTGCCAGATAAAGAATTTTTATCGATGTAGGCTCGCCGGGGCATTTTTGTTCATTCGCTGCGGCTGGGGCGCAATAATATGCGCGGCGGCTTCAGTAGCTGACGTCAGGGCAACCGGAGCAGCCGCCAGTCGAGAGGCAAGCCGAAAGAACAGGATGAGCTGAGGAGGTGGCTTTCTGCGTTGGCGAGGCCGACAAGCTTGCTTTGCGCCAATGCGCCTTCATCGGTTTGCCACGCAAGCCACCTCTCCGCCATTTCATGGGGGCGAGGAAACGCCGATCGCCGACGCAGCACCCATAGCTGAGCAGTTGCTGCGATGTTGACGTGCGACCTCACAGAACTTGGGGTCCTCGCCCCCACGGAGTGGGGGAGAGGTGGCGCGGCGAAGCCGTGACGGTGGGAAACGAAGCCCGCTGTCGGTGGTCGCGACGGTGAGGAAAGGCTGGAGCGGATTTTACTCCGCAGCAGCCCTTGCCGCCTGACGCGCCACCGCATGGGCCCGCACGGCATCGCCAAACGCCTTGAAGATGCGCTGCGAGACATCGTCCGACTTGACCCAATATTCGGGGTGCCACTGCACGCCCACGGCAAAGGCCCTGGAATCGCGCACCGACACGGCTTCGACCGTGCCGTCGGGCGCGATGGCCTCGACCTGCAGCTT
>NZ_JAMSHL010000080.1:0-319 GCF_026521175.1 Aminobacter sp. MET-1
CAACCGCGCCTGAAGCGCTCGCAAGCTTCAGCTGCCCGCCCTCGACCGCAAGCCCTGTCACGTCCGACCAGCTGCCCAGGGCCAGTGGCGCGGACGCGTCCAGAAACGCCTTGGCCCAGGCGATGACCTTCTGGCCGCGCCTGGGGTTGTAGCCCCTGGTCTTCTCGGCACCATCGCTGTCGGGGATCGCATCGGTGCCGTAGAGCGCGTCATAGAGCGAACCCCAGCGGGCGTTCGCCGCATTCAGCGCGTAACGCGCATTCATCACAGGCACCACCAGCTGCGGGCCGGCAACCGTGGCGATCTCGGGGTCGACATT
>NZ_JAMSHL010000081.1:0-309 GCF_026521175.1 Aminobacter sp. MET-1
CTGTCGGGCATGTTCGGGGTCGGCGGCGGCTTCCTGATCACCCCGCTGCTGATCTTCTACAACATCCCGCCCGCCATTGCGGTTGCCACCGGCGCCAACCAGGTCATCGCCTCGTCGTTTTCGGGCGCGCTCGCCCATCTCAAGCGCGGCACGCTCGACTTCAAGCTCGGCACGGTGCTGCTCATCGGCGGCATCGCCGGCTCCGCTGCCGGTGGCGTCGTCTTTGCGCTGCTGCGCTCCATCGGCCAGCTCGACCTGTTCATCTCGCTGCTCTACGTCGTCTTCCTGGGCACCGTCGGCGGCCTGATG
>NZ_JAMSHL010000082.1:0-287 GCF_026521175.1 Aminobacter sp. MET-1
GTATTACTGAAAAACAAGAGCGTTATGAGCAAATCGATGCTATTCGTGATGAAGTGATCAGCACATTATTAGCAGAAGATGAGTCTTTAGACGAAGGCGAAATCATTGAAATTTTCTCTGGTTTAGAGAAGAAAATTGTTCGTGCTCGTGTATTAGCGGGTGAACCTCGTATCGATGGTCGTGAAAAAGACATGGTACGTGCTTTAGATATTCGTACAGGTTTATTACCACGTACACATGGCTCTGCGCTATTTACTCGTGGCGAAACGCAAGCATTAGTAACAGCT
>NZ_JAMSHL010000083.1:0-286 GCF_026521175.1 Aminobacter sp. MET-1
GCGGCGAACAGGTACCGCGCTTCGTCGAACGCTACGCGCGCCTCGACCGGGAAATCGACGAGGCGGCCCGGCGCTTCGCCGAGGACGTGCGCGAACGGCGCTTCCCCGAGGCCAGGCATTGCTTCGCCATGCGCGAGTGAGCCGGCGGTCTCAGGCGAAGACTTCCGCCAGCAGGTCGTCCATCGCCTGGAAGGCACGCCGGGAGGTCCTGGCGTCATAGTGCATCTTGCCCGGCAGCTTGGCGTTCGGATCGGTGAAGGAATGCACCGCGCCGCCGTAGCTGGTG
>NZ_JAMSHL010000084.1:0-281 GCF_026521175.1 Aminobacter sp. MET-1
CGGCTTTAGCGACCGCAGGAGCGATCTTAACGATCAAGCGCGGATCAAACGGTTTTGGAATGATGTATTCCGGACCAAAGCTCAGATCCTGATCGCCATACGCTGAAGCCACCACTTCGCTCTGTTCCGCATGGGCGAGTTCTGCAATCGCACGTACCGCCGCCAGTTTCATCTCTTCGTTGATGGCGGTTGCGCCAACGTCCAGCGCGCCACGGAAGATGAACGGGAAGCACAGGACGTTGTTCACCTGGTTCGGATAGTCAGAACGACCGGTGCAAATG
>NZ_JAMSHL010000085.1:0-281 GCF_026521175.1 Aminobacter sp. MET-1
GTGCGGCGCCGTGCACCGATGCGCGATCGATGATCTCGAGCGGGTCGAGGCGCCCCGATTCGAACGCGGCCGCCGCTTCGATGAGCAGGGGGACGACGCCGAGACCTCCGACCGGCAGCGTGACGAAGTCGTCGCCGGCGAGCACCTCGGTGGAGCCCCCGTCGAGGTCGTCGATGCGCACCGACACCTTCGCGCCCGACGCGGCGAGCTCGTCGAGAGAGCGCAGGGTCGCCGTGAACGACCGACGACCCGCCGCCGCGCGGCGAGGCAGTCGCTTGGGC
>NZ_JAMSHL010000086.1:0-280 GCF_026521175.1 Aminobacter sp. MET-1
CCGTGGACGCGTGCCGGCGCTCCGAAAGAACGCGCAGGAGAGCGCTGCGCTCGAAACCGCATACTGCGCCGAAGTTGTTGCGATGACCTACGACTCGATGGGTCTGTTGACGGGAAACAAGAAAGCCAACTGGTTCGATCCAGGAAAGTTCTGGAGCGGAGACCGTCTCCCACTGGCGGAAGGGGTGCGTCTGGGTGAGGAAATCGAAGTGGACGTGCCCGTCACACCGTGATCGAGTCGTCGTCGACGCTTCGGCCCCCCGAGCTCCACCCACCCGTCC
>NZ_JAMSHL010000087.1:0-280 GCF_026521175.1 Aminobacter sp. MET-1
ATTTTATGTAGGTGATGTCTTTGGCTGTTAGTGCTCGGGGGGGGCGCTATGCCCAGGGTGTTACGACTAGGCTATTGTGCTGACTCTAAAAATTCGAACAGCGAAAATTGGAATTACCCATGAATAAAGTGCTGATCGTGGATGATCATCCCGTGATCCGTCTTGCTGTACGTATGCTCATGGAACGACATGGCTATGAAGTCGTTGCTGAGACGGATAACGGTGTGGATGCATTACAACTTGCGCGTGAACATGCGCCGGATATTGTGATACTCGACAT
>NZ_JAMSHL010000088.1:0-280 GCF_026521175.1 Aminobacter sp. MET-1
TTCGCGATGGGCCTGGTGTGCGGCAGGCATGTGCTCGCGCTGGGTGCTGTAGGCACCGCGGCGACCCAGCAGCAGGTGGCTGGCCACCCGCCGGTTGCCATGCAGCACCTCCAAGGTGTGCGCTGTCAGCCGCACATCGACGCTCTGCCGGGCCAGAGCCGAGGGCACGCTGTAGAAGCTGCCATTTACCTCGATGTGGTAATCAATGTTGACCTTGCAGCGCTTAAAGCTGGCCACCTCGTAGGGATGTGCCGGCAGCACGCGCAGAGCCGGCCGATCC
>NZ_JAMSHL010000089.1:0-280 GCF_026521175.1 Aminobacter sp. MET-1
GTCGATGATCACCCGCGCCGAGCTGCGCGGGCAGATCAAGCCCGGCGACACCCTGATCGAAGCCACCTCGGGTAACACCGGAATCGCCCTGGCCATGGCCGCGGCGATCAAAGGCTACAAGATGGTGTTGATCATGCCCGACAACGGCAGCGCCGAGCGCAAGGCGGCCATGACCGCCTACGGCGCCCAGCTGATCCTGGTTACCCAGGAAGAAGGCATGGAAGGCGCGCGTGACCTCGCCGAGCGCATGGCCGCCGAAGGCCGTGGCGTGGTGCTGGAC
>NZ_JAMSHL010000008.1:0-224996 GCF_026521175.1 Aminobacter sp. MET-1
GCGATGAACCTGGAGACGACCGAAGAAGAGCTGATGCACACCATCTTCCCGCATCCGACGATCTCGGAAACGATGAAAGAAAGCGTGCTCGACGCCTATGGGCGTGCGCTGAATGCATAAGTGCCGCGCGCGGGCTCGTCTTTCGCGACGCGCCCGTTGCCACTATATGCCCTGAACCAAGTGGAATGGCCGGCGACGCCGGAGTGGAGCGATGGAAGAGAGCAGCGGAATTCTCGGCATGCCGGGTGTCGGTTTCTTCGGCATGCTGCTCGTCGGTTTCCTTGCCGGCTACATCGCCGAACGCACGATGAACCGCGATCATGGCTTCCTGACCAACATTCTCGTCGGGATTGCCGGATCCTTCGTCGGCGGCACTCTGGCGGGTCTGCTCGGCATCCATTATTACGGGTTTGCAGGCAATCTGCTGGTCGCCGTCGGTGGCGCAGTGATCCTGCTCTGGATTTTCGGCCGCTCGCAACCGGCGCGGCCACGATAGGAAGAACCGATGGTCACCGTGCTTGATCTCAAAGACCGTCCGCGCACGCGGCACCCGGAAAAGGCCCACCGGCCCGACCAGGAGGTCCTGCGCAAGCCCGACTGGATCCGCGTCAAGGCGCCGGTGTCGCGCGGCTACCAGGAAACGCGCGAAATCGTGAAGTCGCACAAGCTGGTCACCGTCTGCGAAGAGGCCGGCTGCCCCAACATCGGCGAGTGCTGGGAAAAGAAGCACGCCACCTTCATGATCATGGGCGAGATCTGCACCCGCGCCTGCGCGTTCTGCAATGTCGCCACTGGCATCCCGACGCCGCTCGACCCGAATGAGCCGGAGAGCGTGGCAAAGGCCGTCGCCCAGATGGGCCTGACTCACGTCGTCATCACTTCGGTCGACCGCGACGACCTGGCCGACGGCGGTGCCCAGCATTTCGCCGACGTGATCCATGCCATCCGCCGGCTGACGCCGACCACCACCATCGAAATCCTGACGCCGGACTTCCTGCGTAAGGAAGGCGCGCTCGAGATCGTCGTTGCCGCTCGTCCCGACGTCTTCAACCACAATCTTGAGACCGTGCCGTCGAACTATCTGACCGTTCGTCCTGGCGCGCGCTATTTCCACTCGATCCGCCTGCTGCAGCGGGTCAAGGAGCTTGATCCCTCGATCTTCACCAAGTCCGGCATCATGGTCGGCCTCGGCGAGGAACGGAACGAAATCCTCCAGCTGATGGACGACCTGCGCACGGCCAATGTCGACTTCATGACCATCGGCCAGTATCTGCAGCCGTCGAAGAAGCACCATCCGGTCAAGAAGTTCGTGACGCCTGAGGAGTTCGCCTCCTACGCCACCGTTGGCAAGACCAAGGGCTTCCTGCTCGTCGCGTCCAGCCCGCTGACGCGCTCGTCGCACCATGCCGGCGACGATTTCGCCAAGTTGCGCGCCGCGCGCGAGGCCATGCTGGCCAGGAAGGCCTGACGTTCGCTTCCGATGCCGAAGTTCGAGACCACGCGGCACGTCAGCCACTCGCCGGAAGAGATGTTCGCGCTGGTTGCCGACGTCGAGAAGTATCCGGAGTTCTTGCCGCTGTGCGAGGGGCTCAACGTGCGCTCGCGGCGCGAGCGCGACGGCCGCGAGATTCTCGTCGCCGACATGACCGTCGGCTACAAGGCGATCCGGGAGACGTTCACCACGCAGGTGCTGCTCACGCCTGCCGAACACACCATCGACGTCAAATATCTCGACGGCCCGTTTCGCTACCTGACCAATGAATGGAAGTTTCTGGCTTCGCCCGATGGGGGGGCAAAGGTAGAATTCTTCATCGACTACGAATTCAAGAGCCGCATCCTCGGCGCTCTGATGGGCACGATGTTCGACCGCGCCTTCCGCATGTTCGCCGAAGCCTTCGAAAAGCGCGCCGACGCGATTTACGGGCCGGTGAAGTCGGCCTGATGGTCGCTCATTGATCGGGATCGGCTAGTTGGGTGCGGACCGCGAGGCGTCGGAAGGATCATCCGGGCTCTGGCCGGAAAGGTTGAGCGTGTATCCCCTGAACGGCTCCCTGAAGTAGGCAATTCCTGCGTCGTCCACCGTTCCTCGAAGGACGATTTCCTTGAGGCCGTCCACGATCTCCTGGCCATCGTCGGCCCGAATTTTCGCCTCGACGCAGTCGCCCTGCGCATAGCCCGACGTTTCGATGACCAGGTTCAGGTCGACGTAGTGGTCGACTTCGCTCACGACCACACGTTTGTTCTCGGGGCCTTGGGTCCAGTATATGTCGACTACCGTTCCTTTTGGCGGACGTGTTGGCAGGTCGCACGTGGCCTGAATCGGTGCGTCGATGTGGCCTTGTTTGCCCTGCGTAGTTTCCAGCTCGTCCTGGTCGCTTTTGTCGATGGCGGGCGACTCTGCAAGCGTGGGATTAAGCTGAGCTAGAAGACTGCCAAGAAGCAGCGCCAACCACCAACGAGTACCGCGAGCCAATGGACCGTCGGCAACAGCCAATCGTGGCCTCCCGATCTTAGATCGCCCGCAGCCCGAGCCCCAGGGCCGTTCTGACCGTCTCGTGGCGGATGAAATCGCGGCCCTTGTTCTCGAACAGGCGAAATTCGGCTTCGGCAGGAACTCCGTTCCGCGCCACGCCGAACCAGACGAGCCCGACGGGCTTTTCCGGCGATCCGCCTCCCGGCCCGGCAACGCCGGTCACGGCGAGCGCCAGGCTGGCGCGCGAATGGGCGAGGGCACCGGCTGCCATTTCAAGCGCCGTTTCGCGGGATACCGCGCCATGCGCCTTCAGCGTCTCCTGGGAAACCCCGAGCATGTCCATTTTGGCTTCGTTGGAATAGGTGATGAAGCCGCGGTCGACGACGGCAGATGAGCCGGCGATATCGGTCAGGGCCGCGATGATCATGCCACCGGTACAGCTTTCGGCCGTCGCGATCATCATGCCCTCGGCGAGGCAGGCGTCGAGCAGGGCCGAGGCGAGGGCGGACGTGTCGCTCATTCCGGCAATTCGCCCGGATAGACCACGCTGGCCGTAGCGATCGCCGCGATGCCTTCCTCGCGCCCCACGAAACCCAGCTTTTCGTTGGTCGTAGCCTTGATCGAGATGCGCTCAGGCGCGATGCGCAGCATGTCGGCGAGCTCGGCTGTCATGGCGGCGCGATGCGGTCCGACGCGTGGTGCCTCGCAGATCAGCGTGATGTCGGCATTGGCGATGCGGCCACCGCGCGAGCGCACGATTGCGGCCGCATGCTCGACGAAGATGCGCGATGCGGCACCTTTCCACTGTGGGTCCGAAGGCGGGAAATGCGTGCCGATGTCGCCGGCGCCGCAGGTGGCCAGAAGCGCATCGGTCAGTGCATGCAGGCAGACGTCGGCATCCGAATGGCCGTTCAGCTTTTTCGTATGCGGGATGTTCACGCCGCACAGCGTGACGTGGTCGCCGGCCTCGAAGGAATGCACGTCGTAGCCGTTGCCGGTGCGGACGTCGGGGAAATGCGGCATCTGGCCGGAAAGGCGCTGGTCGGCCATGGTGATGTCTCGTGCCCAGGTAAGTTTGACGTTGTCAGGCGAGCCGAGCACCAGCCGGACGGGAATACCGGCCCATTCGGCAATAGCCGAGTCGTCGGTGAAATCGGTGCGGCCCGCGTCAAAGGCGCGCTGATGCGCGGAAAAGATCTGCTCGAAGGGAAAGCCCTGTGGGGTCTGCGCCGAATGCAGGCCACCGCGCGGCACGGTTTCCGCCACCGTCCGGTCGAAGGCCTCTTTCTTCAGCGTATCGGAGACGGGTAGGGACGGCAGCGAGCCGTGCTTTTCGTCGATGCCCGATATGGTCCGGTCGATGACCTCTGGGCCAATGAATGGCCGCACGCCGTCATGGATGAGCACGGCCGCCGGCTTGGCCTCCTGCAAGGCAAGCAGCGCAAAACGCGTCGAGTCCTGCCGTGTCGCGCCGCCGACGACAGTGGTGACGCGCGAGGCGAATTCGCCGGCCGCGGCCGTGAACAGATCGCCATCATCGGCATGGATGGCGACCGCCACCGGGCCAACGCGGGGATGTTCGAGGAACGCCTTCAGCGTGTGCCAGATCACGGCCTTGCCGCCGATCTTGCGATATTGCTTTGGCCCGTCCGCCTGACCAGCACGTTCGCCCCGTCCTGCCGCGACGATCACGGCGGCGACGGTTGAATCAATACGGGTCGGCAAAGGCTTCGAATTCATCCGGAGAGGCTTAGTCGCGCGCATCGGAGAAGGCCAGAGAAATCCCGAAAGGGCCTCATTCACCTGTCATTTCGCAGTTGCACAATGGCCTGAACCTGTCTACTCATTGTGCAGAGACGGATGGTGCTTTGTTTTTGTGCATGAATGATCTTGCGAAACTCGGGGAACCGCTGGCAATCGGCGGCGTGACGATCCGCAATCGTGTCTTCCTCGCGCCGATGTCGGGGGTGACCGACGAGGCGTTCCGCACGCGCGCCTATGCGCATGGTGCAGGCCTGGTCGTGTCGGAGATGGTCGCCAGCGGCGAACTCGCCAAGGGCCGGGGCTCGAGCGGCTTCCGCATCCGCCATTCCGGCCTGCCTGTTCATATGGTCCAGCTTGCCGGTCGCGAGGCTGCCCACATGGCCGAAGCCGCCCGCATCGCCGTCGGCGAAGGTGCCGATGTAATCGATATCAACATGGGTTGCCCGGCCAAGAAGGTCACCGGCGGTTATGCCGGCTCGGCTCTGATGCGCGATCTCGACTTTGCACTGACGTTGATCGACGCGGTGGTCGAGGCTGTCGAGGTGCCGGTAACGGTCAAGATGCGGCTCGGTTGGGACGACGACGTGCTCAACGCGCCCGAATTGGCCCGCCGCGCAGAGCAGGCCGGCGTGCGCATGGTCACTGTCCATGGTCGCACCCGCTGCCAATTCTACCAGGGCAAGGCCGACTGGCGGGCGATCGCCCGTGTCAAGCAGGCGGTTGGCATCCCCGTGGTTGCCAATGGCGACGTGGCGACGCCCGAAGATGCCGCCGAAATTCTTGCACAATCGGGTGCCGATGCCGTCATGGCCGGCCGCTCGCATTACGGCGCTCCGTGGACCGCCGGCGCAATCGCCGCTGCCGCTCAAGGGGCCGAGACTGCCGGCGTGCCAACATCTGTTGCAGATATGGCCGACTATGCCGTGGCCCACTATGAAGACATGCTGGCGCTCTATGGCACCGAAAGCGGCCTGCGCCAGGCACGCAAGCATCTCGGCTGGTATCTCGACCGCCACACCAGCGGTGTCTCCGATGACCTGCGCCGCGGCGTGCTCACCTCCTTCGAGCCCGCGCAAGTGATTTCGTCGCTGCGTAAGGCACTTACATCATTTGGCGAAAGTCTCCGCGAAAGGAATGCGGCATGAGCTCCAGCTTTGTGCCGGCTTCCGTGAAGGGCGACGATGCCGCCCAGATCGTACTCAACACGATCCGCCGCCCGGTCATCATGATCGGACCCGGCAACTTCATCACCTTCGCCAATGCCGAGGCCGAGGACTTCTTCCGCTCAAGCGCCACGGTGCTTGCACGCAGCGAGCTGTCCAAGCTGTTGCCGTTCGGCAGCCCGATCCTGACCCTGGTCGAGCAGGTGCGCGAGCGCGACACGCAGGTCAACGAATACCGCGTCGACGTCTCGTCGCCGCGGCTCGGCATCGAGAAGATGGTCGACATCTATGTCTCGCCGGTGCCGGAGTTGCCCGGTTCTGTCGTGCTGATGTTCCAGGAGCGCTCGGTGGCCGACAAGATCGACCGCCAGATGACCCACAGGGGGGCTGCGCGCTCCGTCACCGGCCTTGCCGCCATGCTCGCCCACGAAATCAAGAACCCACTCTCAGGCATTCGTGGCGCCGCACAGCTGCTCGAACTCTCGGCATCCGACGAAGACCGCGCGCTGACGCGGCTGATCACCGACGAAACCGACCGTATCGTCTCGCTTGTCGACCGCATGGAGGTGTTCTCCGACGAGCGGCCGATCGACCGCTATCCGGTCAATATCCATGTCGTCCTCGACCATGTGAAGGCGATCGCCAGAAATGGCTTTGCAAACGGAATCAAGATTTTGGAGGACTATGATCCTTCATTGCCTCCAGTGTACGCCAATCGCGACCAGCTGATCCAGGTGTTCCTCAACCTGGTCAAGAACGCAGCCGAGGCGATCGGCCACGTTCCCGGCGGCGAGATCACGCTGTCGACAGCTTTCCGCCCGGGCATCCGCATGTCGATTCCCGGCACGCAGGACCGCGTATCGCTGCCACTCGAATTCTGTGTTCACGACAACGGCCCCGGCGTGTCCGAAGACATCCTGCCGATCCTGTTCGACCCGTTCATCACCACCAAGCCGAACGGCTCGGGCCTGGGCCTGGCGCTCGTCGCCAAGATCGTCGGAGACCATGGCGGGATGATCGAATGCGACTCGTCTCCGCGCGGCACCACCTTTCGCGTGCTGATGCCTGCCTGGAAGGAACTGCCCGTGCACCAGCAGGGCGAACGCGAAGGAGACCACCGATGAGCGTGCGCGGACATATCCTCGTCGCCGACGACGACGCCGCCATCCGCACGGTGCTCAACCAGGCATTGTCGCGCATGGGGCACGATGTCCGCGTCACCTCCAACGCGGCGACCCTGTGGCGCTGGGTGGCGGCCGGCGAGGGCGATCTCGTCATCACCGACGTGGTCATGCCCGACGAGAACGCCTTCGATATGCTGCCGCGTATCAAGAAGGCCCGGCCGGAACTGCCGGTCATCGTCATGAGCGCCCAGAACACCTTCATGACGGCGATCCGGGCATCCGAGACCGGCGCCTACGAATACCTGCCCAAGCCGTTTGATCTCACCGAATTGCTCTCGATCGTCAACCGGGCCCTGGCCGAGCCGCGCCGGCCCAAGATCGACGCGCGCCATGAGGAGCAGCCCGACGCCATGCCGCTGGTCGGCCGTTCTGCGGCGATGCAGGACATCTACCGCATGCTGGCGCGCATGATGCAGACCGACCTTACGGTCATGATCTCGGGCGAATCGGGTACCGGCAAGGAACTGGTGGCGCGCGCGCTCCACGAATATGGCCGCCGCCGCAACGGGCCGTTCGTGGCGATCAACATGGCCGCCATCCCGCGCGACCTGATCGAATCCGAACTCTTCGGCCACGAAAAGGGCGCCTTCACCGGGGCGCAGAACCGTTCAACCGGCCGCTTCGAGCAGGCCGAGGGCGGTACGCTGTTCCTCGACGAGATCGGCGACATGCCGATGGAAGCTCAGACCCGGTTGCTGCGCGTTCTCCAGCAGGGCGAATACACCACGGTCGGCGGTCGCACCCCGATCAAGACCGATGTGCGCATAGTCGCCGCCACCAACAAGGATCTCAGGGCGCTGATCAACCAGGGCCTGTTCCGCGAAGATCTGTTCTACCGTCTCAACGTCGTGCCGCTGCGCCTGCCGGCGTTGCGCGAACGATCCGAGGATATTCCCGATCTTGTCCGGCATTTCTTCAAGCAGGGCGTGAGCGAAGGCTTGCAGGCCAAGCGCATCTCGTCGGGCGGTGTCGAGCTGATGAAGCGCTATCCCTGGCCGGGCAATGTGCGTGAACTCGAAAACCTGGTGCGGCGGCTTGCGGCGCTCTACCCGCAGGATGAGATTTCGGCCGAAATCATCGAGCAGGAACTCAAGACCGGTGAGCAGCCGGTGGTGCCCGGCGGCAATCTGATCCCCGACGACCTGTCGGTCGGCCAGGCGGTCGAGCATTTCCTCCAGCGCTACTTCGCCATGTTCGCTGGGGACCTGCCACCGCCTGGGCTTTACCAACGTATCCTTGCCGAGGTCGAATATCCGTTGGTGCTCGCTTCGATGACCGCCACGCGCGGCAACCAGATCAAGGCGGCGGAGCTGCTCGGCCTCAACCGCAACACGCTGCGCAAGAAGATCCGCGAGCTCGGCGTCAACGTTTACAAGGGCGCCCGGCCGGCCTGAAACCCTCACGCTGAAACGCTTACCTGTCGAAAGTCTGACGAAACATTTTCGCTGGGAGCGGAAATGTTGCATAATCGCCACAATGCGTTGCATACATCCGACGCAATTGATGTCTCAACACGGCAGGAATGGCTATTCAGGCACAACCTCTGAACGAACCGCTTTTCCCCAACAAGGGGCGGCAGGACGGCCGGCGCATATTGGCGCTACCGGGCGTGGTGGCAATTGTCGCCGCGCTGGTCACGGCTGCCGTGTCCTTCGCCATCCTTGTCGGCGTCACGCCGATCATCCCTGATTCGACCACGACGCTGGTCCTGATCGGCATCAATGCCGCCTTCATCTTCCTTCTGGTCGGCCTGATCGGCTTCGAGATCAGCCGCATCGTCAACGCGCGCCGACATGGCAAGGCGGCTTCTCGGCTTCACGTTCGCATCGTCACGATGTTTGCACTGGTGGCTGCCATTCCGGCATTGCTGGTCGCCATCGTTGCGTCGATCACCCTCGACATCGGCCTCGACCGCTGGTTCGAAATCCGCACCAAGACGATTGTCAGCCAATCGCTGTCGATTGCCGAAGCCTATGTGCAGGAGAACGCCCGCAACCTGCAGGGCACGACGCTGTCGATGGCCAACGATCTCGACAACGCCCGCCAGCTCTATGGCCTGGACCGCAGCGGCTTCCTCGACTTCATGAGCAGGCAGGCGGGCTTCCGCGCACTCACGCATGCGGCGCTGATCCGCGCCGACGGCTCCTTCGTCATGAGCGCCAAGACCGGCGCCGACTTTGCCATGCCCGAGCCGCCGCCGGTTGCGGTCGAAACTGCAGCCGACGGCAAGCCGGTGCTGATCGAGCCGAGGACGCGCAACATCGTCGGCGCCATCGTCAAGCTGCGCGAGATCGAAGGGCTCTATCTCTATACGATCCGCCTGGTTGATCCCGAGGTCATCAGGGCGCGCCAGATCGTCACCGCCAATGCCGACGAGTACCGCGATCTCGGCGCCAATCGGCGCGTGACGCAGATTGCGTTCGGGCTGCTTTATCTCGGCCTGACGCTGATCGTGGTCCTGTCCGCCATCTGGACGGGTATCGCCGTTGCCGACAGGCTTGTGCGCCCTATCCGCCAGCTCATCGGCGCTGCCGACGAGGTGGCGACCGGCAATCTCGATGTTTCGGTGCCGGTGCGTCTGTCGGACGGCGACGTTGGCGCCCTCAGCGACACGTTCAACAACATGCTGCAGGAGCTCAAGTCCCAGCGTAACGAGATCCTCGCCACCAAGGACGTCATCGACGAGAGGCGCCGTTTCTCCGAGGCGGTGCTTTCTGGCGTCACCGCCGGTGTCATCGGCGTCGATCCCTTTGGCAGCATCACCATCGTCAACCGCTCGGCCGAAACCATGCTCGGGCTTTCGGCAGCGGAATCGCTCGGCCAGAACCTGTCGATCCTGTTGCCGCATGTCGGGCGCGTGTTCGAGATCGGCCGCCGTTCGGGCAAGCCCGTCTATCGCGAGCAGGTGACCTTCTATCGCGCCGGCGCGGAACGCACCTTCAACGTTCAGGTGACGGTCGAAGAAAGCGGCAGCGACGATGGCGACAAGTCCTATGTCGTGACGGTCGACGACATCACCGACCTCGTATCGGCCCAGCGCACCTCGGCTTGGGCGGACGTGGCGCGACGTATCGCCCACGAGATCAAGAACCCGCTGACGCCGATCCAGCTGTCGGCCGAGCGCATCCGTCGCCGTTATGGCAAGGTCATCACCGAAGACCGTGAGGTCTTCGACCAGTGTACCGAAACCATCATCCGCCAGGTTGGCGACATCGGCCGCATGGTCGACGAGTTTTCGGCCTTCGCCCGCATGCCGAAGCCGGAGATGAGGGTCATCGACATTCGCGAGCCGTTGCGCGAGGCTTCGTTCCTTGTCGAGGTCAGCCGCTCCGACATCGCCTTCGAGCGCGATATCACGGCGGGTCCGCTCAAGGGAACTTTCGACAGCCGCCTGATGGCCCAGGCCTTCGGCAACGTCATCAAGAATGCCGCCGAGGCCATCGAGGCGGCGGAACGCCAGACCGGCGAGCCGGGTGTGATCCGCATCCAGGCGAAGCGGGACGGAAATTCGATCCGCGTCGACGTGGTCGACAATGGCAAGGGCCTGCCGCGCGAAAACCGGCAACGCCTGCTCGAGCCTTACATGACGACACGCGAGAAAGGCACCGGCCTCGGCCTCGCTATCGTCAAGAAGATCATCGAGGACCACGGCGGACGATTGGAACTGCACGACGCACCTGCCGAATTCCACGGCGGGCGTGGCGCAATGATCAGCATGATCCTGCCTGCGGTGGCCGAAGAGGCCGCGGCGCCCAAGGGTGCCGGCGACGCAGCGCAGGAAAAGGAAACAGAAAAGGTCGGAAATGGCGTCTGATATCCTTATCGTCGACGACGAAGAAGACATCCGCGAACTGGTTGCTGGCATTCTCAGCGACGAGGGCCACGAAACCCGCACCGCATTCGACGCGGACAGCGCACTAGCCGCGATCGCCGATCGCGCGCCGCGCCTTGTCTTCCTCGACATCTGGCTCCAGGGGTCACGCCTTGACGGGCTGGCGCTGCTTGACGAGATCAAGACGCTGCATCCCAGCCTGCCTGTGGTGATGATCTCTGGTCACGGCAATATCGAGACGGCGGTCTCCGCCATTCGTCGCGGCGCCTACGACTTCATCGAAAAGCCGTTCAAGGCCGACCGGCTGATCCTGATCGCCGAGCGCGCGCTCGAAACCTCCAAGCTCAAGCGCGAGGTGTCCGAACTCAAGATGCGCAGCGGCGAGACGCATGACCTGATCGGCATGTCGTCGGCGATGAGCCAGCTGCGCCAGACCATCGATCGCGTTGCCCCTACCAACAGCCGCATCATGATCATCGGTCCCTCCGGTTCGGGCAAGGAACTGGTGGCCCGCTCGATCCATTCGCATTCGAGCCGCAAGGCAGGCCCGTTCGTCACGCTGAACGCAGCGACGATCACGCCTGAGCGCATGGAGATCGAGCTGTTCGGCACCGAATCCAACGGCGGCGAGCGCAAGGTCGGTGCGCTCGAGGAAGCCCATCAGGGTATTCTCTATCTCGATGAGATCGCCGACATGCCGCGCGAGACGCAGAACAAGATTCTGCGTGTTCTGGTCGACCAGCAGTTCGAGCGTGTCGGCGGCACCAAGCGGGTCAAGGTCGATGTCCGTATCATCTCGTCGACGGCGCAGAACCTTGAAGGGATGATCGCCGAGGGGCGTTTCCGCGAGGATCTATACCATCGCCTGGCGGTCGTCCCCGTCATGGTTCCGGGGCTTGCCGAACGCCGCGAAGACATTCCCTATCTCGTCGACAATTTCATGAAGCAGATGGCCAAGCAGGCCGGCATCAAGCCGCGTCGCATCGGCGACGATGCGCTTGCCGTCCTGCAGGCGCACAACTGGCCGGGCAACGTCCGCCAGTTGCGCAACAATGTCGAGCGCCTGCTGATCCTTGCCCGTGGCGACAATCCCGAAGCGCCGATCACTGCCGACCTGCTGCCATCCGAGATCGGCGACGTGATGCCGCGCGCGCCGAACCAGTCGGACCAGCACATCATGGCGCTGCCGCTGCGCGAGGCCCGGGAGATGTTCGAGAAGGAATATCTCATCGCGCAGATCAACCGTTTCGGCGGCAACATCTCCAAGACCGCCGAGTTCATCGGCATGGAGCGCTCGGCGCTGCACCGCAAGCTCAAGTCGCTGGGCGTATAGGGGCTGGTCGGCTGCCGACGGGGTAGGGGTTCCATATGCGCGTGATCATCTGCGGCGCCGGCCAGGTCGGCTACGGTATTGCCGAGCGCCTCGCGGCTGAAAAAAACGATGTCTCGATCATTGACACGGCTCCCGAGCTGATCCAGTCGGTGCGGGATTCGCTCGATGTGCGCGGTTTTGTCGGCCACGGCTCGCATCCCGAGGTGCTGGAAGCGGCCGGCGCCCAGAACGCCGACATGATCATCGCCGTGACCCTGTTCGACGAGGTCAACATCGTCGCCTGCGAGGTCGCGCACGCACTCTTCAACGTGCCGATGAAGATCGCCCGCATCCGCGCCCAGTCCTATCTGCAGCCACACTATCAGGACCTGTTCTCGCGCGAGCACCTGCCGATCGATGTCATCATCTCCCCCGAACTCGAAGTCGGCGAAATGGTGCTCCGGCGCATCACGCTGCCGGGCGCGACCGATGTTGTTCGCTTCGGCGAAAACCGCATCATCATGGTGGCGATCGAGTGTCTCGAGGATTGCCCCGTCATCAACACGCCGCTGGCGCAACTCACCGAGCTGTTCCCGGACCTGCCGTCGACGGTGGTCGGCGTCAGCCGCAACGGGCGGCTGTTCATCCCGCATTCCGGCGACCAGCTTGTGGCCGGCGATCTCGCTTATGTAGTAACCACCAAGGACCAGGTGCGCCGCACGCTCGGCCTGTTCGGCCATGACGAGCAGGAGGCGACGCGCATCGTCGTCGCTGGCGGCGGCAATATTGGCCTGTTCGTCGCCCGCACGCTCGAACAGCGCCAGAGCCGCACCAAGATCAAGATTATCGAGTCGAGCAAGGAGAGGGCGGTCAAGGCCGCCGACCAGTTGCGCCGCACTGTCGTGCTCAATGGTAGCGCGCTCGACCAGAAGCTCCTGATGGAGGCGGACATCCAGGACGCCGACTTGATGGTGGCGCTGACCAACAACGACCAGGTCAACATCCTGTCGTCGGTCATGGCCAAGCGGCTTGGGTGCAAGGCCAATCTGGCGCTGATCAACAGCCCGACCTATCACGACCTGACCAAGCCGCTGGGCATCGACGCCCACGTCAATCCGAGTGCCGTGACCATTTCGCGCGTGCTTCAGCACGTCCGGCGCGGCCGCATCCGTCAGGTCCATTCGCTCCAGCGGGGGGCTGCCGAGATCATCGAGGCCGAGGCGCTGGAGACGTCGCCGCTGGTCGGTGCGCATCTGCGCGATCTCGAACTGCCCGACGGTATGCGCATCGGCGCGATCTACCGCGACGGCCAGGTGATCAAGCCGGGCGGTAACGTGAAGATCAAGCCTAAGGATAGGGTGGTCATCTTCGCGCTCGCCCATGCGGTCAAGCAGGTGGAGCAGATGTTCCGCGTCAGCCTCGAATTCTTCTGACGCTGCATTCTTCTGAGTTGGACCATCCGATCTTGCGTTGCCGGGCTATGCAAATCGGGTAGAACGACAAATTTCGAGGGATCAAACAGCCATGCCGCGCATTGCCTATGTCAACGGACGCTATCTCCCGCATTCCCACGCCGGCGTGCATATCGAGGACCGCGGCTACCAGTTTGCCGACGGCGTCTACGAGGTCTGCGAGGTGGCGCGTGGCTTCATCGTCGACAGCGTCGGCCATCTCAACCGCCTCGACCGTTCGCTGTCGGAACTCAGGATCGGCTGGCCGGTGAACCGCGCCGTGCTGGTGCACATCATGCGCGAGGTCATCCGCCGCAACCGCGTCGTCAACGGCCTTGTCTATCTGCAGGTGACGCGCGGCGTCGCCCCCCGCGACCATTTCTTCCCGGCCGAAGGTACGCCTTCGGCCCTGGTCGTGACGGCCAAGCGCACCGACCCGGTTGCGTCCGCCAAAAAGGCGGCTGCCGGCCTCAAGGTCATTACCGTGCCGGAGAATCGCTGGGATCGCGTCGACATCAAGTCGGTCGGCCTGCTGCCCAATGTGCTGGCGCGCCAGCAGGCCAAGGAGGCAGGTGCACAGGAGGCGTGGTTCGTCGATCCTGACGGCACCGTCAAGGAAGGGGCCGCCACCAACGCCTGGATCGTCACCAAGGACGGCGTGCTGGTCACGCGTCCGGCCGACCATGGCATCCTCCGCGGCATCACCCGCACCACGCTGATGGATGTGGCCAGGAAACTCGGCCTGAAGGTCGAGGAGCGTGGCTTCACCGTCGAGGAAGCCAAGGGCGCGCGTGAGGCTTTCATCACCGCAGCCACCACCGTGATCATGCCGATCGTCGCGATTGACGACCAGCCCGTCGCAAACGGTCATCCGGGCTCGGTGGCACTTTCACTGCGCGAGGCATTTTTTGACGTTGCGGAAAAAATCCAAGCCTGATAACCGCTTGGGCGTAAATGGTTAAATTCATCTCGTTCAGCTTGCCGCGCGTTGTGGCAAGGGGTGTCTGCTCGCTTGACATGAGCCCGGGAATTTGGCGCATTGGCAGCAGACAGGGATCGGCGAAAGAAAAGAACAATGGCGGAACGATCGCAGAATCTTCAGGACCTGTTCCTGAATTCAGTTCGTAAGAGCAAAAATCCACTCACCATTTTCCTCATTAACGGCGTGAAATTGACCGGGGTAGTAACTTCCTTCGACAATTTCTGTGTTTTGTTGCGCCGTGACGGGCACTCTCAGCTCGTCTACAAGCATGCCATCTCCACGATCATGCCGAGCCAGCCGGTTCAGATGTTCGATGGCGAGGAAAGCCAGGGCGGCTGATTGGCGCGCGACAGGAACGCCGGCGACAAGGCCGGTGCCAGCAACGGACCCGAATCGATAGGGGGCGACAAGGCCCCCACGCGTGCTGTCGTCATTGTGCCGGTGCTTACGCGCCAGCCCAGGAATGACGACGACAGCGCACGTCCGCGCCTGGCGCGGTCATCAGAAGCCCGCCACGATGAAGCGGTCGGGCTGGCGCGTGCCATCGATCTCGAACCCGTGCATACGGCAGTCGTCACGATCAACGACCCGCGACCTTCGACGCTGCTCGGCAGCGGCAAGGTCGAGGAATTCGCCGAGATCGTGAAGGAGCGCAAGGCGGAGCTGGTCATCGTCGACCATCCGCTGACGCCGGTCCAACAGCGCAATCTTGAAAAAGAGCTGAATGCCAAGGTGCTCGACCGCACCGGCCTGATCCTCGAGATCTTCGGCCGGCGCGCGCGCACCAAGGAGGGCACGCTGCAGGTCGAGCTTGCTCATCTGAATTACCAGAAGGGCCGGCTGGTTCGCAGCTGGACCCACCTGGAGCGTCAGCGCGGCGGCGCCGGCTTCCTTGGCGGCCCCGGCGAAACCCAGATCGAGGCCGACCGGCGCGCGCTCCAGGAAAAGATTCTCAAGCTCAAGCGCGAGCTCGAGACGGTGCGCCGCACCCGCGACCTGCATCGCGCCAAGCGCCGCAAGGTGCCGTTCCCGGTGGTCGCCATCGTCGGTTACACCAATGCGGGCAAATCGACGCTGTTCAACCGCCTGACTGGCGCCGGCGTTCTCGCCGAGGACATGTTGTTTGCCACGCTCGACCCGACGCTCAGGCGCGTGCGGCTGCCGCATGGCACGCCGATCATCCTGTCCGACACGGTGGGCTTCATCTCCGACCTGCCGACACATCTGATCGCAGCCTTCCGCGCCACGCTTGAAGAGGTGGTCGAAGCCGATCTCGTCATCCATTTGCGCGACATCTCCGACCCCGATACGGCGGCGCAGGCCGACGATGTCGAACGCATCCTTGCCGATCTCGGCGTCGATGCTGCCGACACCGACCGTGTCATCGAGGTGTGGAACAAGATCGACCAGCTCGACGAGGGCAACCGCGAGCGGCTGCTGTCCGACAGTGCCGATGGCCGCAAGGCCCCGCCGATTGCCATCTCGGCGATTACGGGCGAGGGGATTGCCGTTCTCACCGGGCTCATTGAGCAGCGCGTTTCCGGCGAGCTGGAGACCATCGACGTCACGCTGGCGCCAAGCCAGCTCGGCCAGATCGACTGGCTCTACCGCAATGGCGACGTGGTCAAGCGCACTGACAATGACGACGGCAGCGTGTCGATGACGCTTCAGGCGACAGCCTCCGCCCGCGACGAGATCGCGGCGCGCATCCTGAGGCACGGCAAGCACTGAGCACTGAGCTCAAGCGGGCAGGTCGGCTCGCCCTCATCTGGCCCTTCGGGCCACCCTTCTCCCCGGTGGGGGGAAGACGTTTTGCGTCGATGGCCCATCTCGATCGTCCACATGCCGCGATGGGGCAGGTGATGGTGATGGGGCAGGCGGCGGCGATCGGCGTTTCCTCTCCCCCACGTGGAGAGGTGGTTCGCGAAGGCGAATTACCTACTTCGCCGTCTTGGCCTGCTGCCAGAGTGTTTCCATCTCGTCGAGCGTTGCCGCTTCAAGGCTGCTGCCTGCCTCGTCGAGCGACTTCTCGACATAATGGAAGCGCTTGCGGAACTTGTCGTTTGTCCCGCCGAGCGCCGCCTCCGAATCCAGCTGGAGGTGGCGGCCGAGATTGACCAGCGCAAACAGCATGTCGCCGAACTCGTCCTTGACCGCCGCCTGGTCGCCCTTGGCCATGGCCTCGCGCAATTCGCCGATTTCTTCCTCGATCTTGTCGAGTATGGGTGCGGCTTCGCTCCAGTCGAAGCCGACGCGGGCTGCTTTTTCCTGCAGCTTCAGCGCGCGCGTCAGCGCCGGCAAGGCGACGGGTACGGAGTCCAAAAAGCCGTTGCCGTGATCTTCGGGGTCTAACCCGCGGGCGAGGCGGGCCGCGCGCTTCTCAGCCTTCTCCTCCGCCTTGATCTTTTCCCACATGCCCTTGGCGGAACGGGCCTCGCGCGCCTCGGCGTCGCCAAAGACATGGGGGTGGCGGCGGATCATCTTGGTGGTGATAGCCTGCACAACGTCGCCGAAAGCGAATTCGCCGACCTCCTCCGCCATCTGGGCGTGGTAGACGACCTGAAGAAGCAGGTCGCCAAGTTCTTCCTTCAGGTGGTCGATGTCGTTGCGCGAAATCGCGTCGGCGACCTCATAGGCCTCTTCGATCGTGTAGGGCGCGATCGTTTGGAAGTTTTGCTCGATATCCCAGGGGCAGCCGGTTTTCGGCTCGCGCAGGGCAGCCATGATCTCGATCAGGCGGGCGATGTCTTTGGAAGGTTGCATGGGGCAGATTCTATAGCCCGGTGTGCGGCATCCCAACAATGGCCTGCCGCACACCGCCCTTGTCCACAGCCAATTGGTGGCCGCGGCTTGCGGTTGCGCCCGATGCCGGCGGCTTCGTGCTATTGACCGGATGGTCACGCGCAGGCAGGAAATGCCCATGCTTCATCTATCGCTCGTTGCATTCGGCGGTGCCATCGGCGCGTCGCTGCGCCATCTCGTCAATCTGGTCTCGCTGCGCCTGTTCGGTCCCAATTTCCCATGGGGCACGATGCTGATCAACATTGTCGGCTCTTTCGCAATGGGTCTGTTCGTCGGCTGGCTTGCCCGACGAGCCGGTACGTCGAACGAGCTTCGGCTGTTCGTCGCCACCGGGATATTCGGCGGCTTCACGACCTTTTCGGCATTCTCGCTGGATTTTGTCACCCTCTGGGAGCGGGGAGCGACGATTTCGGCCTTCGGCTATGCGTTTGCCAGCGTCATATCAGCCATTCTGGCCCTGTTCCTGGGATTGTGGCTCGCAAGAAGCATCGGCTGATGCTATTGGGCCGCTTCGAAAAGGACGATTTGAAAAATGGCTGGCGTTGAACAGATCACGGTGGAAGCCGGCGAAACGGGCATGAGGCTCGATCGCTGGTTCAAGTCCCATTATCCGGGGCTCGGCTTCGGCCATCTGCAGAAGCTGTTGCGGTCCGGGCAGATCCGCGTCAATGGCGGCCGCGCCAAGGCCGATACGCGCGTCGAGCCGGGGCATGTGATCCGCATTCCGCCGCTCGAAGTCGACAAGAAGAACGACGGCCCGCTGACGGCGCGCACCATGCGCGACCAGGACGATGGCGATGTCCTGGCCAAGATGCTGATCTATGAAGATTCCAAGGTCTTCGTCTTCAACAAGCCGGCCGGCCTTGCCGTGCAGGGCGGTTCGGGCGTCGTGCGCCACCTCGACGACATGCTGGAAGCCTGGCGCAACAAGAAGGGCGAGAAGCCGCGCCTGGTGCACCGGCTCGACCGCGACACCTCTGGCGTGCTGGTCGTGGCACGCACGCGTCTTGCGGCGATGAAGCTTTCCGAGGCGTTCCGCGCCCGCGAAACCAAGAAGACCTATTGGGCCCTGGTCAAGGGCGTGCCGCCCAAGCGCGAAGACAAGATCTCGACGTGGCTGATCAAGGAGCAGACGCCCGATGGCGACCGCATGCGCGTTGCCAAGCATGGCGAAAAGGGCGCCGATCACGCCGTTTCCTACTACCGCATCCTCGAGCAGGCTGCGCAGGCGCTGACCTGGCTGGAGATGGAGCCCTATACGGGTCGTACGCACCAGTTGCGTGTCCATGCCGCCTATATCGGCTGCCCGATCATCGGCGATCCGAAATATTTTGAGCACGATACCAACTGGGAATTCCCCGGCGGTTTGCAGAACAAGCTGCATCTGCATGCGCGCCGCATCGTCATTCCGCATCCCGATCATGGCGTTATCGACGTCACCGCGCCGATGCCGCCGCATATGCGCCAGAGCTGGAACCTGATCGGTTTCGACGATGAGAGCGGTGAGCCGGACGCTTGAGCGTCACGGCGACCAAGGGCTGAAGCGGGATGAAACTGGTTCTGTTCGATTGCGACGGCACGCTCGTCGATAGCGTGGGCGTCATCCACGCCTCGATGGTGACGACGTTCCGCGAGGCCGGTTTGCCGGAGCCCGACATGGCGGCCACCAAAAGCATCATTGGCCTCACGCTTGATATCGCCATTGCGACCTTGCTCAATCGCGCCCCCGATGCCGAAAGCACAAGGCTCGCAGGACGTTACAAGGAACACTTCATCGCCTCGCGGCAACTGCCGAACTTCGAGGAGCCGCTCTATGACGGCATTGCTGAACTGATCGGGACGCTTGCTCGGCGCGACGACGTGCTCATCGGCATGGTCACCGGCAAGTCGCGCCGCGGTGTCGATCGGGTGATGGAAACACACGGCTTCGGCCGTCATTTCCTGACCATCCGCACTGCCGACGACTGTCCGTCCAAGCCGCACCCGGCCATGGTGCTGGAATGCTGTGCGGAAATGGGCATCGATCCGGCCGTGACCTTCGTCGTCGGCGACGCCATCTACGACATGCAGATGGCACGGAACGCAGGCGCTCGCGCCATCGGCGTCGCATGGGGCTATCATCCCCGCGAGGGCCTGATTGCGTCGGGCGCGCACCAGGTGCTCGCTGCGCCGGCCGAACTGCTCACCCTTATCGACTAGCTGGCCCAACGGGCCGGCGGCGACGTGGGATATGTTCCCCGCTGCGCGCCCTTGGCCTGTACGTGCATGCAACCGGCGGACAAGAAGAGTCGTGTTATCGGTATTCGACACGCAGATCGCGCGTCGGGCGCGGGGGACATTCATGACAGCAGCAGCCCAGCCTCTTGATCGCCGCGACAGCATCGACTCTGCTGCGGTCGCCTTCATGCTTCTGCTCACCTTCTCCTGGGGCATGAACGGTGTTGCCGCCAAGCTCGCCACCCTCGGGTTCAACCCGATCTTCCTTAATGTCGCCCGCTCGGGCATCGCGGCGGCGGTAGTGTTCCTGTGGTGCTTCTGGCGCGGTGTTCCGCTGTTCAACAAGGACGGCACGCTGTGGAGCGGCATCCTCGCCGGGCTGCTCTTCGGCGGCGAGTTCATCCTTGTGTTCATGGCGCTCGAATTCACCACGGTCGGCCGCAGCTCGCTGCTGATCAACACGATGCCGTTCTGGGTGCTTGTCGGTGCACATTTCTGGCTCGGCGAGCGCATGACGATGCTGAAGTTCAGCGGCCTTGTGCTGGCCTTCTGCGGCGTGGCGGTGGTCTTTTCCGACAGGCTTGGCGGCGAGGGCGCTTCGACCCTGTTCGGTGACATGCTCGGCCTGACCGCCGGCTTCCTCTGGGCGGTAACCACCTTGGTGGTGAAGGGATCTCGACTGTCGGCTGCGGGAGCGGAGAAGGTCCTGCTCTATCAGCTGGTCGTCTCGTCGCTGATGGCGATACCGCTGGTGCCGCTTTCTGGCCCAGCAATCCGTGATGTGACACCGGTGGCCGTTGGCGCGTTGCTGTTCCAGGCTGTTTATGTCGTTGCCTTCACCTATATTCTGTGGTTCTGGCTGATGCGGCGATATCCGGCGGCGGGCCTGTCGAGCTTTGCCTTCCTGTCGCCGGCATTCAGCGTCATTTGCGGCTGGCTGGTGCTTGACGAGCCCCTGACCTGGAAGATTTTTCTGGCGCTCGGCCTGATTGGCGCCGGGCTGAGCCTGGTGAACCGGCCGCAGCGAAAACGCGCTGACGTAACGGAGTAGAGATGCGAGACATACTGAGCGACCTCGAAGCCGGGGACATGCTGTCGGATCCGAACCCGATGCGCCGGGCGCAGATTCAGATGCGGACGCCGCTGCCCAAGCGCTTCTACAAGGAAGTGTCGGTCGCGCCGGTCGAGGGCGGCCACGCCGTCCAACTCGATGGCAAGCCGGTACGCACGCCTGGCAAGGCACTGCTGGCCTTGCCGACGGCAGCTGCCGCACAGCTCGTCGCCGACGAGTTCGCGGCCCAGGTCGAGAGTATCGATCCTTTCACCATGCCGGTACTGCGCTTGGCCAACACGGCAATCGACGGTGTCGCCACCGACCCGCAGGCCGTGCTTGAGGATATCCTGCGCTTCTCTTCGTCGGACCTGCTCTGCTACCGCGCAGACGGCCCCGAAAAGCTGGTCGAGCGCCAGTCGGAAGCCTGGGATCCGGTACTTGACTGGGCACATGCCTCGCTCGGTGCGCGCTTCGTGCTCGCCGAAGGCATCGTGCATGTCGAGCAGCCGCGCGAGGCGATCGCCGCACTTGGCGTGCATCTGTCCCAGCGCAAGGAGCCTATGCGCCTTGCAGCACTGCATCTGATGACGACACTGACGGGCTCGGCGCTGCTGGCGCTCGCGGTGGATATGGGCGAACTCAGTGCCGAAGAAGCCTGGTCGGCCGCCCATGTCGACGAAGACTGGCAGATCGAGCACTGGGGCCAGGATTCCGAGGCCATCGCCCGCCGCTCCAACCGCAAGCGTGACATGCTGGCATCGGTGGCGCTGCTCGAAGCGTTGCGCGGCAGCTGACGCGTGCCTGTCGGAAGCCCAGCCCGATGGTTGGGCAGTTTTGCGCCGGATAACAATCTTGGTGCCTAATATTTGTGCAGGAGCGTTTTTGCTGCCTGCCGCCAACCGCGCAAATGCGCCGGAATCCAAACTGGCACAGGGCTTGCTTCGCATATGTCGACAAGGCCGCGGATGGCCTGCGCGACTATGAGAGGTTTAGCATGACGAAGTACAAGCTCGAGTACATTTGGCTGGACGGATACAAGCCGACCCCGAACCTTCGCGGCAAGACGCAGGTCAAGGAGTTCGCTGAATTCCCGAAGCTCGAGCAACTCCCTTACTGGGGCTTCGACGGCAGCTCGACCATGCAGGCCGAAGGCAAAAGCTCGGATTGTGTCCTGAAGCCCGTCGCCGTCTATCCCGATCCCGCACGCAAGAACGGCGTGCTCGTCATGTGCGAAGTGATGATGCCCGATGGTGTCACCCCGCACGCCTCGAACACCCGCGCTACCGTGCTTGAGGACGACGGCGCCTGGTTCGGCTTTGAACAGGAATACTTCTTCTACAAGGACGGCCGTCCGCTCGGGTTCCCCGAGAGCGGTTTCCCGGCTCCGCAGGGCGAATACTACACCGGCGTCGGCTACAAGAATGTCGGCAGCATCGCCCGCCAGATCGTCGAGGAGCATCTCGACCTGTGCCTCGAGGCCGGCATCAACCACGAAGGTATCAATGCCGAGGTGGCCAAGGGCCAGTGGGAGTTCCAGATTTTCGGCAAGGGTTCGAAGAAGGCGGCCGACGAGATCTGGCTGGCCCGCTATCTGCTTCAGCGCCTGACCGAGAAGTACGAGATCGACATCGAGTACCACTGCAAGCCGCTCGGAGACACCGACTGGAACGGTTCGGGCATGCACGCCAACTTCTCGACCGCCTATATGCGCGAGACTGGTGGCAAGGCCTATTTCGAAGCGCTCATGGCAGCCTTCGGCGAGGCTCGCGCCGATCACATTGCCGTCTACGGCCCTGACAATCACCTGCGCCTGACCGGCAAGCACGAGACGGCCTCGATCAACGTCTTCACCTGGGGCGTGGCCGACCGCGGCGCCTCGGTCCGCGTGCCGCACAGTTTCGTGCGCGACGACTACCGCGGTTATCTCGAGGATCGCCGCCCGAACTCGCAGGGCGACCCTTACCAGATCGCCTCGCAAATCCTGAAGACGATCTCCACGGTTCCGACCGACGTCGAGACCCGGGCTGCTGCCTAACAATCGAGCAGGTCGCCACAAAAAAAGCCCCGGGATTCCCGGGGCTTTTTTTGTTTCCGGCCTGCCAGGATGCGGCGCTAGGCTGCCTGGCGCTTCAAGGCATCGATCTCGTCGGTGCCCGGCTTGTGGCCGCGTAGATAGAGCGCACAGGTGGTGCGCAGCATCGAAGCGAAATTGGGGATCTCGCCGTTGATCTCGATCGCCTCGTCATAGAGCTTCGAGATGAATTTCGGCGTCGTCAGCCCCTGCGAGGATGCGATCTCGTCGAGCAGGTCCCAGAACGTCGCCTCCAGCTGGATACTGGTCGAATGTCCGGCGATCCGGATCGACCGGTTGATCTGGCGATAGCCCTTCGGATCCTGTCCGGCAAACACCTTGCACATATCAATCCTCCCGATGGCTTGCTCCGGCTGATTGTGCCGGTGCTGGCTCTTGAATGCCATCATCGACCCAACGGCATGCCATCGCAACCATGCATTCGTTCCTGGGTAGCAAACTATGCTCCGGCAAGCGTGGTAACGGGCTGCCACCACTTGGCTTTGCACGGATTCATAATCGTCCTGTTCCAACTGCCAGGAGGGCGAATGGCCAAGGCAATCCATTCCATGGTGCGTGTGCTCGATGAAGCGCGCTCGCTGTCATTCTATCGCGCGGCTTTCGGCCTCGAAATCGCCGACAGGCTGGACTTCGAGACCTTCACGCTGGTCTATCTCAGCAATCTCGAGACCGAGTTCGAAGTCGAACTGACGGTCAACAAGGGCAGGGCCGAGCCCTATGCCCTCGGCGACGGCTACGGCCATCTCGCCGTGTCGGTGGCCGATCTTGACGCCGAGCGCGCCCGCATGGTTGCCGCCGGGCTCAGCCCCAAGGACATCGTCGACTTCGCGCCGGGCGGTACGCCATTGGCCCGCTTCTTCTTCATTGAAGATCCTGACGGCTACAAGATCGAGGTTTTGCAGAGGAGCGGCCGCTTCAAGTGACATGCCGCGGCGGAGGAGCGCCGCGCCAGCCAAGCGCCCAGCGCGCATAGCAAGCAAGGGAGGAAATCATGGTGACGATCTATCAAGGCAGGCCTGGCCTGTCGCGGCGTGAGCTGCTCAAGCGGGGCACGGCCGCTGGCGCGCTGCTCATCATCAGTGGCTCTGCCGTACTCAGCGCCAGCGAGGCCTGGGGGCTCGAAAGCACTGCGCTCAAACCCGAAACCGTGGCGACGCTGATCCAGATGGCGCGCGATGTCTATCCGCACGACCAGGTGCCGGACAAGTTCTACGCCATCGCGATCAAGAGCCATGACGAGCTCGCCGGTAAGGACCCGGCCCACAAGGAGCTGATCGAGAAAGGCATCGCCGATCTCGATCAGAAGGCCGGCGCCGGCGGGTACACGGGCCTTGGCTGGGAAGACCAGCGCGTCGCCGTCCTCCGGCAGATCGAAAGCACCCCGTTCTTCCAGGCTGTCAGGGGCGGGCTCGTCGTCGGGCTCTACAATCAGAAGGAGCTGTGGCCGATCTTTGGCTACGAAGGCGAGTCCTACTCCAAGGGCGGATACATCGCGCGCGGCTTCGACGACATCGAGTGGCTCTGACCGGCCCGGTCGCGAACCCAGCTTTTCAGCATTCCCGGGAGGAAATCATGCCTGCACCTTATGGTCTCAACGACGATAGCGTCGTCGTCATCATCGGCTCCGGAGCCGGCGGCGGCACGCTTGGCAACGAACTCGCCCAAAAGGGCATCGACGTCGTCATTCTCGAAGCCGGCCCGCGCATCGAATATGAGGACTTCGTCAACGACGAATGGGACTCCTTCGCCCAACTCGCCTGGCTCGACAATCGAACCACAGGCGGCGGCTGGCGCGTGCACAAGGACTTTCCCAATCTGCCAGCCTGGATCGTCAAGGCGGTCGGCGGCACGACCACACATTGGGCGGGCGCGTCGCTGCGCTTCCAGGAGCATGAGTTCAAGGCACTGACAAACTACGGCAAGGTAGAGGGCGCCAATCTTCTCGACTGGCCGATCACGCTCGCCGACCTCGAGCCCTACTACGCCAAGGCCGAGGACAAGATGGGCGTGACCCGCACCAACGGCATCGAAGGCCTGCCCGGCAACAACAATTTCAAGGTGTTCAAGGCCGGAGCCGACAAGCTCGGCTACAAGGAGTGCCACACTGGTCGCATGGCTATCAACTCGGCCGAACGCGACGGTCGCATGGGCTGCCAACAGACGGGGTTCTGCTTCCAGGGCTGCAAATGGGGCGCCAAGTGGTCGACGCTCTACACCGAAATTCCCAAGGGTGAGGCGACGGGCAAGCTGGAGGTCAGGCCCAACAGCCATGTGCTCAAGATTGAGCATGACGACAGCGGCAAGGTGACGTCAGTCGTTTATGCCGACAAGGAAGGCAAGACGCAGAGCCAGAAAGCGCGCATCGTCTGCGTCGCCGGCAACTCGATCGAAAGCCCGCGCATCCTGCTCAACTCGGCGTCGTCGAAGTATCCCGACGGGCTTGCCAATTCGTCGGGGCAGGTGGGCAAGAACTACATGCGCCACACCACGGGCTCGGTCTACGCCGTATTCGAGAAGCCGGTGCATTTCTGGCGCGGCACGATCATGGCGGGCATCGTCCGGGACGAGGCGAGGCACGATCCGTCGCGCGGTTTCGTCGGCGGTTACGAACTCGAGACGCTGTCGCTCGGACTGCCGTTCATGGCGGCGTTCCTCGACCCCGGCGGCTGGGGCCGGTCTTTCACTTCGGCGCTCGATCACTACGACCGCATGGCCGGCATGTGGATCGTCGGCGAGGACATGCCGCAGGAGCAGAATGCGGTGAAGCTGCATGGCGAGCTGAAGGACAAATATGGCATGCCGATCCCCGACGTGTGGTTCACCGACCATCCCAATGACGTCGCCATGCGCAACCACGCCTACAAGCAGGGCATGGCGATGTATGACGCGGTCGGCGCCACCAGGACGTTCCCGACGCCGCCATACCCCTCGACCCACAATCTCGGCACCAACCGCATGAGCGAGAAGGCGTCCGACGGCGTGGTCAACAAATGGGGCCAGACGCATGATATCAAGAACCTGTTTGTCTCCGACGGCAGCCAGTTCACCACCGGAGCTGCCGAGAACCCGACGCTGACGATCGTTACCCTGGCCATCCGCCAGGCCGACTACATCGCCGAGCAGATGGGCGCGAAGAGCATCTGACGCATCGTTTGGCAGCGCATCCTCCACGGCGTCGAGATTTGTCGATCGCCGTCTCGCCAAACAAAAAAGCCCCGGAGTGATCCGGGGCTTTTCTCTGTCTTTTTCGATGCTTAGATCGAATAGTACATGTCGTATTCGACCGGGTGCGGGGTCATTTCGAAGCGCATGACCTCTGCCATCTTCAGCTCGATGAACGAGTCGATCTGGTCATCGTCGAAGACGCCGCCGGCCTTGAGGAAGCCGCGGTCCTTGTCGAGGCTTTGGAGAGCTTCACGCAGCGAGCCGCAGACGGTCGGGATCTTCTTGAGCTCCTTGGCCGGCAGGTCGTACAGATCCTTGTCCATCGGCTGACCGGGGTGGATCTTGTTCTTGATGCCGTCGAGGCCGGCCATTAGCAGGGCGGCGAAACCGAGATAGGGGTTCGCGCCCGGATCGGGGAAACGAACCTCGACGCGCTTCGACTTCGGCGACGAGCCGAACGGGATGCGGCAGGAAGCCGAACGGTTGCGCGCCGAGTAGGCGAGCAGGACCGGAGCCTCGTAACCGGGGACCAGGCGCTTGTAGGAGTTGGTCAGCGGGTTGGTGAAGGCGTTGATCGCCTTGGCGTGCTTGATGACGCCGCCGATGAAATAGAGGCAGCTTTCCGACAGGCCGGCATATTCGTTGCCGGCGAAGGTCGGCTTGCCGTTCTTCCAGATCGAGATGTGGACGTGCATGCCCGAGCCGTTGTCGCCGAAGATCGGCTTCGGCATGAAGGTGGCCGTCTTGCCATAGGCGTTGGCGACCTGGTGCACGACATACTTGTAGATCAGCATCTTGTCGGCGTTGCGGACCAGCGTGTCGAACTTGATGCCGAGCTCGTGCTGGGCGGCTGCCACCTCGTGGTGGTGCTTTTCGACGCGCACGCCCATCTCGGACAGCACCGTCAGCATCTCGGAGCGCATGTCCTGGCAGCTGTCGATCGGAGGAACCGGGAAATAGCCGCCCTTGACGCGCGGACGGTGGCCGAGGTTGCCGGTCTCGTAGTCGGTGTCGTCGTTCGACGGCAGTTCGGTCGAGTCGAGCTTGAAGCCGGTATTGTAGGGATCGGCCTTGTACTTGACGTCGTCGAAGACGAAGAATTCGGCTTCCGGGCCGACATAGACGGTGTCGCCGAAGCCTTCCGACTTCAGATAGGCCTCGGCCTTCTTGGCGATGCCGCGCGGGTCGCGGTTGTAGGCTTCGCCCGAAACCGGATCGAGGATGTCGCACAGGATGACCATGGTCGACTGGGCGAAGAACGGGTCCATATGGACCGTGTCCAGGTCGGGCATCAGGACCATGTCGGATTCGTTGATGGCCTTCCAGCCGGCGATCGACGAGCCGTCGAACATGACGCCGTCGGCGAACATCTCTTCCTCGACCTCGGCGATGTCCATGGTGACGTGCTGGAGCTTGCCCTTCGGATCGGTGAAGCGCAGGTCAACGAACTTAACGTCGTTGTCCTTGATCTGCTTCATTACGTCTTTGGCTGTCGTCATATCAATTTTCCCTTGTGATGACGTTTGAACGCTGATTGCTGCGAGAGGCAGGATCAGATGGCGTCGATGCCTGTCTCGCCGGTGCGGATGCGCACCACTTCCTCGATGTTGGAGACGAAAATCTTGCCGTCGCCGATGCGGCCGGTCTGGGCGGCCTTGCGGATTGCTTCGATGGCCCCTTCGACGGCCTCGTCGCCGAGCACGACCTCGATCTTCACCTTGGGCAGGAAGTCGACGACATATTCGGCGCCGCGGTAGAGTTCGGTGTGGCCCTTCTGGCGGCCGAAGCCCTTGGCCTCGGTAACCGTGATGCCCTGCAGGCCAGCTTCCTGGAGCGCTTCCTTCACTTCGTCGAGCTTGAACGGCTTGATGATCGCTTCGATCTTTTTCATGCGAATACTGGCCTCCACTGCCGGGAACTTCATCGGGGCGACGAACCCACACGCGCATCTCAAGCACGAAGCATGCCAGTTGCCGGATCTGCGGCAAGTTTGATCGGTGTCGACGGCAAGCCGCTGGAAAGGCGGGGATTCGACTTCAATCTCTACGGGTTTTCCAGCGGCCGCACAAATTTTCATCGCTGCGGCAAGATGGTCGTTGGGCAAAAGGGTGGCAGCCTGCCTAAAATTTGGGCGTATGCTGGTGCGATGGGGTGTGCCGGCGCTGTTCCGATCGATGGTTGCGGTATGCTAACTCTGGATCAAACAAGCGCATTTTCCGGATTGTTGCCATGGCATTCGAGCTTCTGACCCCGACTGAAATGGCCGAAGCCGACCGGCTGACGATTGCTGGCGGCCCGGTCGACGGATATTGCCTCATGCGCCGGGCAGGAGGTGCCATCGCCGATCTGATCCTGGAGCGGTTTCCGTCGTCGCAGACGGTCCATGTCCTTTGCGGCCCGGGCAACAACGGCGGCGACGGCTATGTGGTGGCGCGTCTGGTCAGTGAAGCTGGGCATTCCGTCAGGCTGTTTGCACTGGGTACGCCAAGGGCCGGGAGCGACGCCGCCCTGGCGGCAGCCGACTGTGCCGTTGCGCCCGAACCGCTGGCGGCCTTTGCACCCGGCGGCAACGATGTCGTTGTCGATGCGCTATTTGGCGCCGGGCTTGCGAAGCCACTCGGCGGCGAAGTGCTTGCGGCCATCGAGCGAGCCAATGCGGCCGACGTCGCCGTCGTTGCCGTCGACCTGCCTTCGGGCGTCTCGGGTGCGAGCGGCGATGTCCTTGGCGGCGCCTTCGCTGCAACTGTAACCGTGACCTTCGCGCGCAAGAAGCCCGGCCATCTGCTCTATCCGGGGCGGGCGCTGTGCGGTGAAGTTGTGGTTGCCGACATCGGCATTTCCGATGCCACAATCGTTGCCACCGGAACGCGCTGCCTGGAGAGCGATCCGGGCTGGTGGCGCGGGCAGTTTCCGGTGCCTGCCGAAAATGACCACAAATACAGCCGCGGCCATGTCGGCGTCTTCTCCGGCGGGGTTGCGGCGACCGGCGCGGCGCGGCTGTCGGCCATGGCTGCTGCGCGCGCGGGTGCTGGGGCTGTTACGGTGCTGTCACCGGGATCGGCGTTGTCGGCAAATGCGGCGCATCTGACCTCGATCATTCTCAGGCGCTCGGACAGTTTCGAGGACGCCATTGCCTTTCTCGATGCCCGCAGGCCGGCAGTGCTGGTCTATGGGCCCGGCCTCAGCCCCGAGCCCGAGGTGGGCCGCTTCGCGCTTGAACTGATGGGGCATGCGCCAGGCCGTTTTGGCACGCTGGTGCTCGATGCCGACGGCATCACCTCGCTTTCGCGACAGAGGGCAGCCTTTTTCGAAGCGCGAAAACGACCCGGGCCGGCGCTGGTGCTGACGCCTCATCATGGCGAGTTCGGACGGCTGTTTCCTGAGATAACTGCCGATGCGTCGTTGTCCAAACTGGAGCGGGCTCGTGCGGCGGCCGTGAAGGCGCATGCCGTCGTCGTCTACAAAGGCCCCGACACGGTCATCGCCGCGCCTGACGGGCGGGCCGCAATCAACAGCAACGGCACGCCGCTGCTGGCCACTGCCGGCTCCGGCGATGTCTTGTCGGGAATTGTCGCAGCTCTGGTGGCGCAGGGCATGC
Organism: Aminobacter sp. MET-1; assembly: GCF_026521175.1. Lineage (NCBI taxonomy): Bacteria > Pseudomonadati > Pseudomonadota > Alphaproteobacteria > Hyphomicrobiales > Phyllobacteriaceae > Aminobacter > Aminobacter sp. MET-1. Next base: position 29,090 of record NZ_JAMSHL010000008.1, read on the forward strand.
CGCATTTCGAGGCTGCCTGTGCGGCTGTGTGGATGCATGCCGACGCGGCTCGACGTTTCGGGCCAGGGCTGATTGCAGAGGACCTGCCGCTGGCGCTGAGAGAGGTGACTGCTGGGTTGGTTGGGTGAGGGGGCGAGGGCGCCCCGAGGACGGTTCGGGCGCGCTGACCTGTGAGACCGTCATGCCGGGCGAGCGAAGCGAGACCCACTCGGATTGAGGCTCTGGATCCGTCGCGCTATCACGGTGCCCATTTCCGACACCGCGATGGCGAAGCGTTGTGACGGCGCAGCATTGCCGGTCCGGAGCCGGGATGACGGCCATCTGCCCAGGCCAAACAGGCCACTGCAGCGCGCAAGAGGATGGAAAACGGTTCTCCACCGCTCCTGCCGGAAAAGCTCCTGTAACTCAGGCGTTGGTTCCACCGTCGATGGTGAGTGCGGCACCGGTGACGAAGCGGCCCTGGGGGCCGGCGAGCCAGGTGACGAGGCCGGCGACGTCGTCGGGGGAGCCGAAGCGCGGGATGGCCATGAGATTGCGCTGGTGGTCGGCGCCGTCACCTTCGGCCGGGTTCATGTCGGTGTCGGTGGAGCCGGGATGGACGATATTGACGGTGATGCCGCGCGGGCCAAGGTCGCGCGCCAGTCCCTTGGTCAGACCGACCAGTGCTGCCTTGCTGGCCGAATAGAGACCGATGCCCTCGAAGGGAACACGGTCGGCGAGATTGCTGCCGATGGAAATGATGCGACCGCCCTCGGGCATGACTCCTGAAGCCGCGCGGGAGGCGATAAAGGGGGCACGGAAATTGACCGACATCACCGCGTCGAGCTCGGCCAGCGTGACTGTGTCGATGGTACCGGCATGCCAGATGCCGGCGCTGTTGACGAGGATGTCCAGGCGGCCGAACGAGGAGACAGTTTTGGTGACGGCTGCCTCGACAGCCTTCGCATCGAGATTGTCGGCTTGGATCGCCATCGCGCGGCGACCTTTGGCTTCGATATCAGCGACGACGCCCTGTGCCTTTTCGGCCGAGCGGGCATAGGTCAAGGCGACATCAGCGCCGGCGGCTGCCAGTTGCCGGGCGATGGCCGCACCGATGCCGCGGCTGCCGCCGGTGACGAGGGCGACCTTGCCGTGGAGGTCGGTGGCGTTGGGTGAGGTGGGCATGATCCATCTTTCTGTAATGAACAATACAAAATAGGTGGCACTCTTGCCCCGAGTGGTCAAGGGATTTATGTATCGATCATAACAGAAAGGCTTTCGATGTCTCAGAAGGGTCGTCCGCGCAGCTTCGATCGCGATGCAGCCTTGCGGCAGGCGATGCGGGTATTCTGGAAGAAGGGTTATGACGGGTCGTCCCTGGCGGATTTGACGACAGCGATGGGCATCAACTCGCCCAGCCTTTACGCTGCATTCGGCAGCAAGGAGACGTTGTTTCGCGAAGCTGTCGATCTCTATGGCGCGACCGAAGGCGTCGCGGTTTGGGGTGCCTTCGAGCGCCCCGGCAGCATCAGGGAGGCGATTGCGAGTTTCCTTTGCGCTTCGGCCAGGGCGTTCAGCGAACCCGATGATCCCAGGGGCTGCCTGATCGTGCTGGGCGCGCTCAATGTCAGCGAAAGCAATCGTGAGGTGTTCAACGATCTCAGTGAGCGCCGGCTGTCGAGCACGCGGCAGCTGAACGAGCGGCTGCGGCTTGCCGTGGAGCAGGGCGACCTGCCGTCAACGACCGACTGCGCCGGGCTGGCTGCCTTCATCATAGCCGTACAGCAGGGCATGTCGGTACAGGCGCGCGACGGTGCGACGCGCGAGACGCTGTTGGCGGTGGCCGATGGCGCGATGGCTGGCTGGGACGCGTTGACGGCTGGTTCCGGGCGCGCCGCCGGAGTCTGACGCGTCAAGAGATCAGAGCATTTCCGCGTCGCTTCGAACCGTGGAAACGTCCTTTGTCGTGACGCAGGTGCGGGCGGGAAACCGCCGCACAGATCTCTGGAATTGCTCTATCCGTTGATCCGCTTCATGAAGGCCATGGCGCCGAACGGGGCGCGGACCTTGCCCTCGGTGATGAAGTAGACGAACACGTCGCGCGGCTTGACCGGAGCCTCGGTCGAAGGATCGGCGCGGTCGAGGTCGGCCGGGACGCCGCCTGCAGCGAAGGTCTTTGCACGTTCGACCCATTCGTCGAGTGCTTTTGGCGTGTAGCAGTCGTGATTGTCATCGCTGCCGGTCTGCAGCCGGAGATAGACGAAATCGCCTGTCACGTCGGCAATTGCCGGATAGGTGGCGTGGTCGGCATAAACGATGGCTGCGTTGTACTTGCGAGCCAGTTGGACGAATTCGGGCACGACGAAGCTCGCATTGCGCACTTCGAGCGCATGGCGAAGGGTGATGCCATCCAGCTTTTCGGGCAGCAGCTTGAGAAAGCCCTCGAAATCGTCGGCGTCGAACTTCTTGGTGGGGGCGAACTGCCACAGGATCGGGCCGAGCTTTTCGCCGAGGGCAGCAATGCCCTGGGTGACGAAACGCTCGATCGATTCGCCTGCCTCGGCCAGCACGCGGCGGTTGGTGACGAAGCGGTTGCCCTTGAGCGAGAAGACGAAACCGTCAGGTGTCTCGGAGGCCCATTTCAGGAAGGTCGGTTCCTTGAAACCGGAATAATAGGTGCCGTTGACCTCGATCGATGGCACCTGGCTGCCGGCGAACTGGAGCTGCTTGGCCTTGGACAGCTTCTCCGGATAGAACGTGCCTTCCCACGGCTCGAAGGTCCAGCCGCCCATGCCGGCACGGATTTTTCCACTCATCGACGACCCCCTCAGCGCATGCGTTTGTGCGGCCATTTCTAGCCGAACAGGCTGCCGCGGCAAAGCCGCGATGAGGCGTGCGGCGAACCCTCCTGACATCGTTGCCGCATCGCAGATGGCTATGAGCTCTCGGAAATCAGGGAATTCCTGATTGCCCGCCCCATCGGCATCTATGGCTGGTGGCTGCTGCGCAGCGAAGCTGGGGCAGTGAAGGCCGCCTGACCTGTATGTTCGGTGAATTTGTACAGGTTGTCGCAATGTAGGCGTGCTCAACCCTGTTTTCCGAGAGTCGCCCCCGGCTGTTCAAATGCGTTTGCCGCGCCTATGAGTGTGCCGGGGCTTTTCGAGCGACTTCCACCAATCTGGGGCCGACCATGAGCATGTCTAACCGTACCATCCGCAAGCTGGCCATCGCGGCGGTGGTCCTTGCCGCGGGGCTTTATTTCATTCCCGTGGTCACGTTGTTTTTCCTCGCCACCGGCTTGATCGACGTCATGCGCAACACGCGCCGCGACGCCATGGTGTTCGAGCGCTATTTCCTCGGCAACGGCATCCCGACATGGCTTCTGTCGCCGTTCAACCTGCTGATCGACCTTTTGAGCTATCGCAACAAGGGCATCTACAAGCTGCAGGACCTGCCGCCCGAATGGCAGGAGGAGGTCGACTTCGTGCTCGACACGTTTAGGGCGCGCAAGGACGAGGTCGTCGGCGACATCGACAAGGTGTTCGAGGCCGGCCGGCGCGGCATGTATGTGTACAGGTGGTACGGCAAGGAGAACGCGCACAACATCCAGGAGTTCAAGCGCGAGTTCCGCTTCATCAAGACGATCGCCGTTTCGGTGTTCTCGGGACGCGAATCGACGTCGTTCCACTACGGCCCGATCCGCCTGACGCTGCGCGTGCTCTACAATCTGTCGCCGGTGAAGACAGACCAGATATTCATCGAATGCGGCGACCAAAAGCACTACTGGCACGACGATCCGCTCTACATTTTCGACGACACGCTGATCCATCGCTCGGTCAACCAGTATGACGCCCGGCGCTACTGCGTGTTCATGGACATCGTCAGGCCGACGCCATTCCCGCGTCTGATTTCATCCCTCGTCTCGGTGATTTCGGTGCTGGTCGAGAAGGTCAACGCGATCTTCTACGGTAACTGGAAGATGCTGAAGCCAGGCGCCAAGACCGCCGGTAAGGGCTGAAATCTACAGTCGTGAAACGAGGCAGAGCGTATCCGGCTGCCTCGTGCTTTCCTTGGAAAGTCCTCAGCGAGGGCTTTGCTGCCAGGCAATGACCTGGTGGTCTGTTGCGGAAGCGCTCAGGTCGGGCCCTTTTCCGCATCTGCCCTGATTGCAGCAACCCAGACAGCCTCTTCGAACGACAATATTTCAGTTCGAGACTGATAAAGGACCTCGATTTCGAGACGTCCGCGATCGCCTCGAACGGAGAGCCAATCTTCAAAACATCGTACTGCAGGCGATTCTTCGACCACAATGGTTACATCATACCAATCGCTCGACCCTATCCTTCGCCCAGACTGGCGAACAACGTGAGGGCCGGCGTAAATCCCCAGCCACTCAAAGATGTGGTGCGGGACGTTGCTGTACAGCCTGAAAACCCGGTTTCGGGGCAAAAGGCGACTACTCCGCCGCCTCTCTCTTGCCCTTGGGTCGGCGTTCCAGCAGGTCCTTGAGGAACCGGCCGGTGTAGCTGCGCGGTTCGGCGACGATGTCCTCGGGACGGCCTGCCGCCACCAACTCGCCGCCGCCGTCGCCGCCCTCGGGGCCAAGGTCGAGCACCCAGTCGGCGGTCTTGATGACCTCGAGATTGTGCTCGATGACGACGACCGTGTTGCCCTGGTCGACGAGTTCGTGCAGCACCTCGAGCAGCTTGGCCACGTCGTGGAAATGCAGGCCGGTGGTCGGCTCGTCCAGGATGTAGAGCGTCTTGCCCGTCGCTTTGCGCGACAACTCCTTGGCGAGCTTGATGCGCTGGGCTTCGCCGCCCGACAGCGTGTTGGCCTGCTGGCCGATGTGGATGTACCCCAGGCCGACCTGGTTGAGCGTCGTCAGCTTGTCGCGCACCGCCGGAACCGCGGCGAAGAACTCGACGCCTTCCTCGACCGTCATGTCGAGCACGTCGGCGATCGACTTGCCCTTGAACAACACGTCGAGGGTCTCGCGGTTGTAGCGTTTGCCGTGGCAGACGTCGCAGGTGACGTAGACGTCGGGCAGGAAGTGCATCTCGATCTTGATGACGCCGTCACCCTGGCAGGCCTCGCAGCGGCCGCCCTTGACGTTGAAGGAGAAGCGTCCCGGCTGGTAGCCGCGCGCCTTGGCCTCCGGCAGGCCGGCGAACCAGTCGCGGATCGGCGTGAACGCGCCGGTGTAGGTGGCCGGGTTGGAGCGCGGCGTGCGGCCGATGGGCGACTGGTCGATGTCGATGACCTTGTCGAGGAATTCGAGACCCTCGATGCGGTCGTGCTCGGCCGGGTGCTCGCGCGACCCCATGATGCGGCGCGACGCCGCCTTGAACAGAGTCTCGATCAGGAAGGTCGACTTGCCGCCGCCCGACACGCCTGTGACGGCGGTGAAGGTGCTCAGCGGGATCTCGGCGCTGACGTTCTTCAGATTGTTGCCGCGCGCGCCGACCACCTTGATGCGCTTGTTCTTTTTCAGCTCGCGGCGCGTCGCCGGCGTGGCGATCTCAAGCTCGCCCGACAGATATTTGCCGGTGATCGAGTTCGGATTGGCCATGACCTGCTGCGGCGTGCCTTCGGCGATGATATTGCCGCCATGGATGCCGGCGGCGGGGCCGATGTCGACGACATAGTCGGCGGTCAGGATTGCATCCTCGTCATGCTCGACGACGATGACCGTGTTGCCGAGGTCCCTGAGATGGCGCAGCGTGTCGAGCAGACGGTCGTTGTCGCGCTGGTGCAGGCCGATCGACGGCTCGTCGAGCACGTAGAGCACGCCTGTCAGGCCCGAGCCGATCTGCGAGGCGAGACGGATGCGCTGGCTTTCGCCACCCGACAGCGTGCCGGAGTTGCGCGACAGCGTCAGATAGTCGAGGCCGACGTCGTTGAGGAAGCGCAGGCGCTCGCGGATCTCCTTGAGGACGCGGACGGCGATCTCGTTCTGCTTGTCGTTGAGGAGGGCCGGAAGCTCTTCGAACCAGGCGTTGGCCTTGCGGATCGACTGGCCGGTGACCTCGCCGATGTGCTTGCCGCCAACCTTGACGGCGAGCGCCTCGGGCTTGAGGCGATAGCCAGCGCAAGCCGGGCAGGGCGTCGCCGACATGAAGCGCTCGATCTCCTCGCGCATCCAGGCGGATTCGGTTTCCTTCCAGCGGCGTTCGAGGTTGGGGATCACGCCCTCGAAGGTCTTGGTCGTCTTGTAGGAACGCAGGCCGTCGTCATAGTTGAAGGTGATTTCCTTAGCACCCGTGCCGCGCAGGATGGCTTCCTGGGCTTCCGACGAGAGGTCGCGCCAGCGATCGCCGAGCTTGAAGCCATAGACCTTGCCGAGCGCTTCCAGCGTCTGGGCGTAATAGGGCGAGGTCGACTTGGCCCAGGGCGCGACAGCACCCTCGCGCAGCGAGACATGATCCTCGGGCACAATTAGGGCCGGGTCGATGGCGCGCTGGTTGCCGAGACCGTCGCAGGCCGGGCAGGCGCCGAACGGATTGTTGAACGAAAACAGCCGCGGCTCGATCTCGGGAATGGTGAAGCCCGAGACGGGACAGGCGAATTTTTCCGAGAAAAGAATGCGCTCGTGGGTTTCGTTGGCGGACTTGTTGACCGAGTCTTCGCCGGTCTGGCTGGCGTCGAGCGGCTTGTCGGCGAACTCGGCGACGGCAAGGCCATCGGCGAGCTTCAGCGCCGTTTCCATCGAATCCGCCAGGCGGGTGGCGAGATCGGGGCGGACGACGATGCGGTCGACGACGACGTCGATGTCATGCTTGTACTTCTTGTCGAGAACAGGTGCTTCGCCGATTTCGTAGAAAGCGCCGTCGATCTTGACGCGCTGGAAGCCCTTCTTCTGAAGCTCGGCCAACTCCTTCTTGTACTCGCCCTTGCGGCCACGGACGATGGGGGCAAGGATGAACAGGCGGGTGCCTTCGTCCAGCGCCAGCACGCGGTCGACCATCTGCGAGATAGTCTGACTCTCGATCGGCAGGCCGGTGGCCGGCGAATAGGGGACACCGACGCGCGCAAACAGAAGGCGCATGTAGTCGTAGATCTCGGTGACGGTGCCGACCGTCGAGCGCGGGTTGCGCGACGTCGTCTTCTGCTCGATCGAGATTGCCGGCGACAGGCCGTCGATCTGGTCGACGTCGGGCTTTTGCATCATCTCGAGGAACTGGCGGGCATAGGCCGAGAGGCTCTCGACATAACGGCGCTGACCCTCGGCATAGATGGTGTCGAAGGCGAGCGACGACTTGCCCGAGCCGGACAGGCCGGTCATCACGATCAGCCGGTCACGCGGCAGGTCGAGGTCGACATTCTTGAGATTGTGTTCGCGCGCACCGCGAATGGAAATGTACTTATGATCGGCCATTGCCGCGCCGCCGCCTCAAATCTGGAATTGCTCGGAGTGGCGGGTTTGCCCGACCATCCCCTCATGTAGGTATTTTTGCCGCCCGGTCGAGAGGCGGCCGTTCACTCCGCATTGCGTTTAAGCGCCTTTGGCGCCGGCGGGCAAGTGAAAAGAACAAAGGCCGAACGCCATGCTGACAACGGTATGGCAGGAGTGTTGGCTGGATCGGAGCGGCTGAACCCGACCTTCGATCACATTTTTTCCCTCTAACAATGTTGTAGTTGACGTGACCGAATCAGGGATGCAGACTGCTGATGTCGCCTGAGGCCGAGCCTCCCTTGAGGGCTCCTCACCATGCTACGGTCGGTCTGCGAGACGCCGCAGACACGCGAGTTGAGCAGCGGGCGCACAATTGGCACAACTGACGTAGGAGCTAGGCATGACTCCACCGGACAGTCCCAAAAGGTTCCGCTAAGCAGACGGAACCGCAGCAGGCACAGGTGCGGCAATTCCTTGTGAAAAGCCTGGCAAACCGTGATCTGTTGATCCCCTTACAATTTGAGACCATGGTCGGATCTGTGGCCGAGCGCCACTACGCATCCGAGATAGCAAGCCGGTAAACCACTCCCGGCAATCAAGGGCACAACCCGATAAAAGGCCCCGTGCGCTCCCCGGAGCGGCGGGGCCATGTTTTTGGGATAGGATTCAAGAACTAGGCGACTGGCTTCAAGATTTCTGGCGGCAGCAAGAATCCCGATTATTGCGCAGAGGTCAGCCTAGATCTCGTCAGAATGTCTGCGAGAATACACACTCGTGGCCTGGGTCCTTCCACAGCTAGCGGAATTTGTGCGGTGACATAGACAGGACGCTGGCTTCAAGTCCGCCGGACGCCTATCGTCAAGTACCGTTCACATGGAACGGGTTCAGCTTGCTGTCGGACTTGAATAACTTCCTGTTGATCCCGAACTGATGTCTGTCGTCCGATGTCTGTTCCGGGCGCTTGGGGGGGGAAGATGATGACCGGACGCCAGACTGAACTGATCGGTTTGCTTGGGGGCATGAGCTGGGAATCCAGCGCGCTCTATTATCGTCTGATCAATCAGGCGGCACATGGCAGGCTGGGTGGGCATCACAATGCGCGGTCGCTGATGTATTCGCTCGACTTCGACGAACTGAACGACCTTGCCGCCAAGGGCGATTGGGATCGGATTGCCGAGGTGATCACCAAGGCGGCGCGGCATCTGGAGGCGGGCGGTGCCGCTTTCGCCATGCTGACGGCGGTGACGCCGCATTACGTCGCCGACAAGGTCGCCGACGCCATCAGCATCCCGCTGCTGCATATCGCCGATCCGACCGGCAAGCTGTTGCAGGCGGCCGGACACAAGCGGGTCGGGCTGCTGGGCACACGCTACACGATGGAACTTGGTTTTCTCGCTGAGAGACTCAACCGGCAGTTCGGCATCGGAGCGCTTGTGCCGCCGGAGGACGAACGCCTGGCCGTGCACAGGATGATCATCGACGAACTGACGCTTGGCATCGTCAAGCCGGAATCCAAATCGCTGCTGCTGCGCGTGGCGCAGGGCCTGCAGGCGCAGGGGGCAGAAGCGGTCGTCGTGGCCTGTACGGAGCTGCCGTTGGTGCTGGCCATGGAGGACTATCCGATGCCAGCTTATGACATGGTCAAGATCCATGCCGAGGCCGCGGTCGAGCTGGCGCTGGCCGACGAGGTGCAGCATGCATGAGGTTGCAAAGGCGCCCGCGCCGCCGGCACCTAAACCGATCCTCGAAGCGCTCTCGCGTCATCCCGAGACAGTGCGGACCCGGTTGCTCGACATCCGTGACCTGATCTTCGAGGTCGCGGCGGAAACCGAAGGCGTGGGGACGCTGACCGAAACGCTCAAATGGGGCGAGCCTGCCTATCTGACGCAAGCAAGCGGCAGCGGATCGACGGTCCGGCTGGGCGCAACCAGGTCCTTGCCCGGCAGGTGCGCGGTGTTCTTCAACTGCAACACGACGCTGGTAGAGACCTTCCGATCTCATCTTGGCGGCGAGCTGGAGTTCGAGGGCAACAGGGCGGTGATCGTTCCCGCAGACGCGGCCATTCCAGAGGCTGCACTGGCATTCTGCCTGCGGGCGGCGCTGACCTATCATCAACGCAAGGGAGCTGGCTTGCGTCCATGAGGCGACTGCGGGCCGCTGCCCGTCAAGCGGCGTGGGTCAGAAGGTCAGCCAGCCCGGTTGCGCAAGGTCTGGCGCGGCAGTTCGCCGAATTCCTGGCGGTAGGCGGCCGAGAAGCGGCCCAAATGGGAAAAGCCCCATTTGAGGGCAATGTCGGCGACCGAGGTTGCCGCGTCGCCCTGCAGCAGGTCGTAGCGCACGCGGCGCATGCGCTCCTTGTGCAGCGCGTGCATGGGCGAGAAGCCGTAGGTCGACTTGTAGGCGAGCTGGAGCGTGCGGCAATTGACGCCCGATGCCTCGGCGATGTCGAGCAGGGCGATGGGTGCCTCGGCATGGGTGCGGATGAACTCTTCGGCACGTCTGACATGGCGAGGTGCTGTGGCCTGGCTACGCCCGTCCATGAAGGGCGCGAGATTGCCCGGCTGCGCCCGGATGAAAAACTCGAGCAATTGCTGTTCGCGGAAGGCGCGGCTGAGATCGGCCGCGGGCGAGGGCTCCCGTTCGGCATCATGGACAAGGGCGTCGATGAAGCCGCGCCAGGCGATCATCTCGGGCCGCGTCATATCGATTTCCGGATCGAAGCTGACGGCGTCAGGCAACTCGCGGTCGAGCACGCGCTCGGCAAAAGCCTGGAACGGCGTCCTCCGAACCTGAACAAGCAGCTGCGCGCAGTCCTGCCACCAGCGCATGCGGGTGGCCCAATGCGGGTTGAGCACGGAGGCGGCGCCGCCATGGGAGACGAATTCCTTGCGGCCGTTGCGAATGGTGGCGGCGCCGGCGAGCGGGATCTGGATCAGGTAGAAATGGCCGAGTTCGCCTGGGTCGATCAGAACGTCGGCACCATAGCTGATGTAGTTGAGCGAGATCATGTCGCCGCGGACATGATGATGGGCAGCGCGGAAGGGACGCCGGTCGCCGATGATGTCGAGCCGGTGGTTGCAGAACTTCTGGGCTACCCGCTCCCTGGCGCAGTCGAGGTCGTCGGACTGAAACAGGACATGCCGTGAAAGCGGGGCCGCGCGCGTTGCCACGTCCGTTTCCATCCAGGGATGGTAACACAGTTCGGACGGCCGCCAACCGGAGCCTGAAATGCCGCAGGCGGGGAAAACGATTATTTCGTTTTCTGGATAGTCCGAACGTTTGCCGGATAGCGTTTTGCCGGGATGCGGGCATTCTCTGCCGTGGAGGACCGGGACCTTTCCAAGAAAAGGCGGTCCGGCAAAGGGAGGAAATTCATGTCTGACAATCTCGCCAAGGGCATCACCGAGGACGGCAAGGGCTTTGCCGGCAAGAGCTGGAACATCCTGGGCCAGGTCTATTTTCCGAAGGCCGTGTGCGACTCGACCTTCGCCTTCGAGACCAACAGCGCGCCCGGCCAGTTCGTGCCCGTGCATATCCATCCGACCCAGGACGAGTTCATCCTGGTGCAGGAGGGCGAACTCGACCTCAAGCTCGATGGTGAATGGGTTAAGGCCAAGGCCGGCGATCTCGTGCGCATGCCCAGGGGCATTCCACACGGCTACTTCAACAAGTCGGACAAGCCGACGCGGGCGCTGTTCTGGGTGTCGCCGGCCCGAATGCTGGAAGACCTGTTCATCAAGCTCGACAACATGACCGACGTGGCCGAGGTGGTGAAGGTCTCGGCTGAGCACGAGGTCAACTTCCTACCGCCGGAAGCCAACGACTAGGCGCACCAAGCCGCAGTTCCGGAAAACGATCGCTTGAACGCAGGCCGGACCGGCCTGCGTTCGGGCTGATGCGCCCATCGTTCAACAGTGAATGCCGGCTGCCCGTCGGCGAGAACCTCCCGAACCATGGTGCGGGCGGGGCAGCGGGCCGCTGCCAAAAATCAGGAGGAGCACATGGTCAGCAAGAAGAAAGTGTGCGTGATCGGCGCCGGCGTCAGCGGGCTGGTGGCGGCCAAGACGTTCAGGCAGCATGGGCATGACGTGACCATCGTCGAGCGCAGCGGCGATCTCGGAGGCGTATGGGAGCCGGCGCGCTCCTATCCCGACGTGCAGACGCAGAGTCCCAAGGAGCTCTATCGCTACACCGACATGGCGATGCCGGATGAGTTTCCGGAGTGGCCGAAGGGCGTGCAGGTGCATGCCTATCTTGCCGACTATGCGCGCAAGCACGGGCTGCCCGGCATCATTCGCTACACCTGCGCGGTCGCCGGCATGGAGCGGGGCGGCGAAGGCGGCTGGACGCTGACGCTCGAGGACGAAAAGGGTGGCACTTCCCGCGAGCATTTCGACTTCGTCGTCGTCTGCACAGGCAATTTCAGCGACAAGAACATCCCTGAGTTTCCGGGCAAGGATGTGTTTGCTGCTGCCGGTGGCGCGGTCATGCATTCGAGCGAATACACTGATCCGGCTGTCGTGAAGGACAAGGACGTGGTGGTGCTCGGCTTCTCCAAGTCAGCCACCGACATTGCCGTCAACGCGGCGCAGAAGGGTGCGCGCAACGTCACCATCGTCTATCGCGAGCCGATCTGGCGCATTCCCTATTTCATCGGCGGCCTGATCAACTTCAAGCGCATCCTCTACACCCGCGCCCAGGAGAACATGTTCCCCGGCTGGGGGCTGAGCGCCTTCGGGCGGCTGAAGCATGCAATTGCAAAGCCGTTCGTCTGGGCGAACTGGCGGGCGCTGGAAAGCCTGCTGACCATGCAGCTCAAGCTCAACAAGGCGGGCATGCGCCCGAAGGTGCCGATCGAACAGGAGATCAACTGCTCGGTACCGATCGTGACGCCCGGCTTCTTCGAGATGATCCGGTCGGGCAGGATCAAGGCGGTGCAGGGCACATTCGACCATTATGAAAATGGTTCGGTGGCGCTGACCGGGGGCGAAATGGTGAAGGCCGATCTCGCCGTGCTGGCAACGGGCTGGAAGATGGGCATTCCGTTCCTGCCCGAGGACGTGCGCCGTAAGCTGATCGACGATGACGGCCAGTACCGGCTGTACCGGGTGATCGCCAATCCTGATGTTCCCGATCTCGGCTTCGTCGGTTTCAACTCGTCGTTCTGCACGGTGCTGTGTGCCGATCTCGCCGCCAACTGGCTGGTGCGTTATGCCGATGGCATGCTGGCGAAGCAGCCATCGGCGCGCGAGATGCGTGAGAACATCGACATGATGCTCGACTGGAAACGCAACGAGCGGCCGGCGGCAAGCGTCTATGGCGGGCTCTGTGTAGCGCCCTATCACTTCAGGCATTTCGATGAACTGCTCGAAGACATCGGCGCAACCGTCAAGAAACGCAATCCGCTGGCCGAACGGTTCGCGCCTCCGAACGCCGATGCCTTCGGGCGCTACCTTCAATCGGCGCCGGTCTACAGCGCGAGCTAGGAGTTCTTTTGGCTCGCGATGTCCCGGGAGCCTGTCTCAGCTGCCAGTTGCTTCACGGTCCGCTTCTTTCTAGCGTGAGGCCATGCTGGACCTGATCCCCTTCGTTCGCCGGTGGAGGCGGCGCGCCGAGCGACTGCCGCTGATGACGCAGGCGGAGACCGAGCTTCTGCGCCGTCACCTCAGGAAACGCAGACTGGTGGTCGAGTACGGAGCAGGCGCCAGCACCTTGTTTGCGCTGGCCAACGGCGTGCGCCGGATCATCTCAGTGGAGAGCGATCCGCTGTGGCTGGCGAGGCTGCGCGATGATCCTGAACTGGTCCGCGCACGGGTTACCCTTGTCCACGCCGATATCGGCCCGGTCAAGGAATGGGGCTTTCCCAAAGATGATGCCGCCCGGCCGAGATGGCCGGGCTATGCGCGTGCGCCGTGGCCGGTGACGGGCGAGGCGATGGTGCTCGTCGACGGCAGGTTCAGGGTCGCCTGCGCGCTGACGAGTGCGCTCAACACGTCGGGTCCGATCCTGGTGCACGACTATTTTTCCCGCCCGCATTATCACGTCATCGAAGAGCATCTCGCGCTTGTCGACCGGGTGGACGATCTTGCGGTGTTTCGAGGCTTGCGGAGCAGCCGACAAACCGTGTCAGAAACGATCGCGACCTTTGAGTTCACGCCAGATTGACCGCATTTTCCGGGGGTGTGCCAGGCAAAGGCGCGCTCCGGTGCGATCGATTTCAGTCGGCCGGCCCGGCGAACAGGATCAGATTGCCATCAGGGTCGAGCACGATGAAGTTGCGGGCTCCCCATGGCTCCTTTCGCAAGGTCTGGTGGAACGTCACGCCGGCGGCCTGGAAATCGAGGAAGAGTTGCTTGATCTCGGCTGCCGTGTCGACGGCGATCGAGGCCGACAGCAAGTGCTCGCGCGTCCTGATGTCGCCGACGAAGACCGGTTCGCAGACGAGCCTGAGGGCGAGTGCGGCCCGGTCGCGGACGACCTGGCCGTAGAAAGGCGGCTCGCCATAGACGAAGTCGACGGTGAAGCCGAGCTTTTCGGTGAAGAATGCGCAGGATGCCGCGATGTCGGCGACGAAGAGTTGCGCCGAGACCGAGCTGAGAGCTGGTTGGCGGGCGTGGTTGGAAGCTGTCACTGCGTGTGCTCCTGATCTGAGCGCCCGCCAATCGTCAAAACCCTGCCGGCGCGCGACGAATTCCTGGGCGTCGCTGAGCTTGAAGGCGGTACGCATGATCTCGCTGTCGCTGAGCCGGCTGAAACGGGGCAACGTGTCCCGGATTTGTGCCGCAACGGGAAAATAGCCTTCGCGATGCCAGCGCAGGACCTGCTTGGCCTGCTTCCTGAGGTTTTCGAGGTTCGACATGGGCGCAACTGGGGTGTCTGTCTATCGCAGGCGGGCATTGCCCTTTCGGCTCGCGCCGATGCGCCCTACGCAGCAAGCGGAGCATGCCCGCAGCCGCTCTGCCTTGTCAACGCTGCGGCTGGGAACTCTCTGCACATCCCCGGCTGGTCGTCAGGATGGCGCGGCGACACCGAGAACGATGGCGATCAAGATCAGCAACGGTCCCATCCATTTGAACTGACGCACGAGGTCGCCAAGCCAAGGCTGGTTGGCTGGTGTCGGCAGGTCGACATAGCCAAAGCCGACAGCCGTCATCCAGGCGCCGGCGCAGAGCATGATGAACTCGTCGATGTAGGCGGCGCTCCCCCAAAGCCAGATCGGATTTTGCTGCAGCGCAGTTGTCGCGGAGGGCGTGTTCGACTGCAAGCGGGCGCCGGCGGCCTCCTGCCAAATGCGTGGTGGCTGTCTGCGGATCCGCTGGGTATCTCACGGCACAGCAAATTTCATTTGGCTGCTTGACAGGTCAGTATGACGTTATAACCTCTTGGCGCGGATCAGGCCGGGAACATGGCCCCGCATGTGGAGGACGATTTCATGAAACTCGCGTGGATCAAGGGTGCGCTGGCCGTCGGCATCGCGCTGTTGCCGAGCGCCGTGTGGGCGCAGTCAGTTAATATTTCCTACCTGACCCACTGGTCGCCGGAGACGGTGGCGCTGCTGGAGCAGGCGGCCAAGGATTTTTCCAAGGACCATCCCGACGTGTCGGTGACGGTGCGCGCGGTGCCGTTCGGTGACCTTCTGACGACGCTACGCTCCCAGGGCGGCGGGCAGGGTGCCACGATTGCCGGCATCTACGACCTGTGGCTGCCGGAGCTGGCGCGCGACAAGCTGGTCGCTCCGGCGCCCGAGGCTGTTGCCGGCGAGGTCAAGGGCGGCTGGCCGGCAGGCGTGGTGTCTGCCGCAAGCGTCGGCGGGGTGCTCTATGGCGTGCCCAACGAGATCGACGTCTATGCGCTGAACTACAACAAGGCACTGTTCAAGGAGGCGGGAATCGCAGCGGCCCCAAAGACCTGGGACGAGCTGAAGGACGCAGCTGCCAAGCTGACCAAGAAGGATGCGGGACAGCAGGGCTTTGGCATGATCAACAGCTGGGCGGCTGGTGTGGTGCATCCATTCTCGTCGCTTTTGGTGTCCAATGGCGGCGAGCTGGTGACCGACGGCAAGCCGGTGCTGGACAGCAAGAACGCCGGCGAAACCTTCCAGCTCTATGAGGAGCTGATCAAGGCCGGCTCCAGCGACCCGGCCATGGGCACGGCCGACGCCAACACCACCGGGCCGTTCCTCGACAACTTCGTCTCCGGCAAGACCGGCATGATCATCATGGCCAACTGGTGGGAGAGTGCTCTCAAGGCGGGCATGACCGACAAGTTCGCCGACATCGCCACCGCACCAATCCCGGTCGGGCCTTCGGGCGACAAGCCGCGCTCGATCTCCTATTCGTGGATGACGGTGGTGAATGCTAGCGCGGCGGAAGCCGAGCAGAAGGCGGCGTGGGACTTCCTTGCCTGGCTGAACAGCCCGAAATCGGGCCCGAACGGCGCCTCCGCCATGGCCAACATCCTGATGTCGATGGGTATCCTGCCGTCGCGGACCTCTGACGTTGAAGCCTTCAAGGACAAGCTCGGTTCCGAGTTCCTGTCGGGTTATGTCAGCGTGCTGGCCGACGCCAAGCCGTTCCCGGTCGTGCTCGGCGGCCAGGAGTTCTCGGAGTCGCTGCAGCAGGCCATCGAGGCGCTGCAATATGGCAAGGTTTCGGCTGCCGAGGCGCAGGCGAACGCGCAGGCCGACGCGGCCTCGATCCTGGAGAAGGCTGCGAAGTAGGCCTTTTTCCTTCTCCCCGTTGGCGGGGAGAAGGTGGCCCGAAGGGTCGGATGAGGGGCAGCTCCAAATTCGGAGAGCTGGGCGCTGCCCCTCATCTGCCTGCCGGTGTTCGATGCTCGAAAAGCCAAGCAATTGCCTTTTCGTCCACCATGCGGACCGCCTCTCACCTTCCCGTGAACGGGGAGAAGCCACGCAGTGTCACCACCGTTTCGCGCACCCTCGACTGCACCTGATCCATTTCATGACAAGAACCCACCAACATTCCGTCTGGATGATGCTGACGCCGGCCGTCTCGCTCATCGGCGCCTTCATCGTCGTGCCGATGGTGCTGACGGTGTGGCTGTCGCTGCAGGACTGGTCGACGCAGACCGGTTTCCAGACGGCCGAATTCGTCGGGTTCGACAATTTCCGCGAGATTTTTGGCGCAACATCGGTGGGGCGCGATTTCAAGGGCGCGCTGGTCAACACCGCGCTCTACACGCTGATGTCGGTGGCGCTGATCCTGCCTGTTTCGGTCGGGCTCGGGCTGCTGGTCTACCAGCGCAACGTCGCCGGCGGAAACGCGCTGCGAACGATACTGTTTTCGACCTACATGGTGCCGATGATCGCAGTGGCGCTGGTGTGGTCAAAGCTCTATTCGCCGAGCGAGGGGCCGATCAACCAGATGCTCGGCTGGCTGGGCGTTGGGCCGCAGCCTTGGCTGTCGTCGCCCAGCACGGCGCTGGTATCAATCGTGTTCCTCAATGTCTGGCAGCAGGTCGGCTATTTCACCGTGCTTGTGGTGGCCGGGCTGACACAGATCCCGACCAGTCTCTACGAGGCAGCGACCATCGATGGAGCGAACGTGCGCCAGCAGTTCACCGCGATCACGCTGCCCTTGCTGAAGCGGACACTTCTGTTCAGCGCGGTCATTGCCATCATCAATGCGGTGCAGGTGTTCGAGCCGGTGGCGCTGATCACGCAAGGCGGGCCGGTGGGCTCGACCAATGTGCTGACCTATCACATCAGGCGCGTCGGTATCGAACGCGCCCAGGGCGGCCTGGGCTCGGCCATGGCGGTGACGCTGATGCTGTCGCTGATCGTGGTGATCTTCGCTTTGTTCGCCTTTGCCCGGAAGGGAGACGACGAATGAGCGCCGCAAGCGAATGGCGGCCGCGCCGCGGGCTTCTTTTCTACCGACCCAGGCCGGGCGTCGGCGACTACATGGTTGCCGTGCTGATGCTTGTGGTGGCGGTAGCCTCGGCCTTTCCGCTGGTGTGGATGGTGCTGTCGAGCCTGAAAACGCCGGCCGAGACCATGCAGGTGCCGCCGGTGTGGCTTCCCGCGAGCCCGAGCCTCGAGGCGTTCGAAAAGGTCTCCGGCGTCATCAACGTCGGCCGCTCGATGCTGAACTCGGCCGTGATCGCCACCATCACCACGGCCGGAATCATCGTCACCAGCCTGATGGCGGGTTATGCATTCGCCAAGCATCGCTTCCGTGGCCGCAACGTGCTGTTTGCGCTTATGATCGCAACCATGTTCTTGCCGCCGATCGTGACGCTGATCCCGCTCTACCGGATCATCGGCACCATCGGGCTCGATGGCAGCCTTGCCGGCGTGATCCTGCCCAACCTCGCCAATGCCTTCGGCATTTTCCTGATGCGGCAGTTCATTGCTGGCGTGCCCGACGACCTGATCGATGCGGCGCGCATGGATGGCGCGTCCGAAATGCGCATCCTGTTCGTGATCGTGGCGCCGCTGGTGACGCCGGCGGTGGCGGCGCTGGCGTTGTTTGCCTTCGTCTATCACTGGAACAGCTATCTCTGGCCGCTGACGGTACTGCAGGGCAATGCCGACCAGTATCCGATCGTCATCAGCCTCAGCCGGCTGTTGAGCTACAACCGTGGCGCGATGAACACCAACCTCGTCATGGCCGGGGCGACGCTCGCCGTGCTGCCGCCGCTGGTGCTGTTCGTGTTCCTGCAGCGCTTCTTCGTCGACTCCATCGTCAGCTCCGGAGTGAAGGGATGAGCAAGGTTCTGGCCATTGACCTCGGCGGCACGCAGCTTCGGGCAGGGATTTGCGACGCCGCCGCGCCTGCTGGCGTCGTGCATATTGGCGCTTGGCCGGCGCCCCAGTGGCTCGACGGCTTCCGCGACAAGATAACCGGGCTGACGCGGGAACATGGCGCCGAGCGGCTCGGAATCTCGGTGCCGGGCACAGCACGCGGCACGCGCTGCCTGTGGATTCCCAATCTGCCCTGGCTCGACGATGTCGATCTGCAAGAGCTGTTTCCAGGTCTTGCAATTGGCCTTGGGCAGGATGCGCAGCTGGCGCTGCTGGCCGAGGCGTCTGCCGGTGCTGCCAAGGGGCTTTCGGACGCCATCCTGGTGGCGATCGGCACCGGCATCGGCTCGGCGGTGCTGTCGGGCTCGCGCATCGTCAGGGGCGGGCAGGGCGCGGCCTGTTCTTTCGGCTGGGCCTGCGCCGACCTCGACGACGACGGCGACGATCGCGACGGCTGGCTGGAGCGGCAGGCATCGGGCAGGGCGCTCGCTGCCATCGGCGAAAAGGCCGGGTTTGGCGACGGGCGCGGGCTAGTGGCAGCGGCACGTGCGGCAAATGCGGATGCGCTCGGCGCATTGGCGCGGCCGGCGCAGGCACTGGGCGTGAGCCTGGCGACAGCGGTGGCGCTGCTCGACCCGCAGGCGGTGATCTTCGCCGGCGGCGTGGCCGAAGCCGCCGATGTGTTGGTGCCGATGGTGAGGACCGCGATGGAGAGGCAATTGCCACCGCATCTGCAGGACGTGCGCATCGAGATGGGCGATTTCGGCAAGGACGCGAGCCTTGTCGGTGCGGCATTCGCCGGGGCGCGGGGTCAACAATGGGACGAAGTCCGATGAGTGGAAATTTCGCGAAACCCAACCGCAGTCGGCCGGAACCGCTGTGGCATCAGGCCGAACAAGCGATGCGGACGCTGATTTCGTCGGGCGAATGGGCGACGGGCGCGCAGATCCCCAATGAGGAGCGGCTGTGCGACCTGCTTGGTGTCAGTCGCATCACCGTGCGCCACGCGCTGCGCAACCTTGAGGATTCCGGTCTGCTCAGCCGCGAGCACGGGCGTGGCACCTTCGTGCGCAGCCCGACCGTCATTGCCGGCGTGCGCGGGCTGACCAGTTTCACCGAAGAGATGGCCAATCTCGGCCTCAACCTTGGCACTAGGCTGCTCGACGCTCGGATCATTTCTGCTGATGCCCAGGTGGCTGGCGCGCTGGAGATCGAGGAGGGCACGCCTGTTCTGCAGCTGCGCCGCCTCCGGCTCGGCAACGACCAGCCCATCGGCATCCAGACGGCGCATCTGCCCGCGGCGCGCGTTCCGGGCCTGCTCGAGACTGCGGCTGGCGTCTCATCACTCTATGAGACGCTGAAGGCGAGCTACGGCATCGTGCCCCAGGAAGCGCGCGAGATCTACCGCATCGGCGAGGTCAAGCCCGAGGATGCCGAGCTGATCCAGCTTGCCGCCGGCAGTCCCGCTTTCATGGTCGAGCGCATCGCCTTCGACCGCTCCGGCCCGTTCGAGTTCACGGTCTCAACCATGCGCGGCGACCGCTACGAAATCCGTTCCGTTCTCCATCTCTGACCATCTGAAAGGTTTTTCCCATGACGACTTCCTACATCAGCCGGCTGGCCAAGCTCATAGACGGGGCAGCGAGCGCCAACGAGGCGGCATTCGAAACCGTCTCGGCAAGGCTCGCCGAGACGCTTGCCAATAAGGGGCTGGTGCATCTCTACGGCTCAGGCCATTCGGTGCTGCCATGCCAGGAGGCGTTTCCGCGCTATGGCTCCTATGTCGGCTTCAATCCGCTGACCGACCCGCGCGTCATGTGGCACAACGTGCTGGGCTCGGGCGGCGTGCGTGAGCTTCTGTGGCTGGAGCGCACCGAGAAATACGCCGAAAAATTCCTCGACCACCAGCCGCTCAACCCCGGCGACTCCATCATCATCTACGGCCATAGCGGCCGCAACGCTTCCGGCATCGACACGGCGCTCTACGCCAAGAAACGCGGACTGTTTGTCGTCGCCATCACCAGCAAGAACAATCTGGACAAGCCGGCAAGCCATTCCTCAGGCAAGCGCCTGGCCGATGCCGCCGACGTCGTCATCGACACGACCTCGCCGATCGAGGACGCGATCGTGCCGGTGAAGGGCTGGAGCCGCCCGGTGGCCGGCTCGTCGACGGTGCTTGCCATGATCATGACGCATGAGCTGATCGCGCGTACTGCGCAAAAGCTCGCCGACCGCGGCATCGAACTGCCGACCTTCGCCTCGCCGACAATCGAGGGTGTAACGCTGCACGACACCGACGTGATCTACGGCATCTATCGCGAGAAGATGATCGAGGCGCAGCGCAAGCATCTTGATTTCTTCAAGGACCGCATGCAGGGCGAGGCATAAGCCCTGCTCCTGACGTCAGAATGCTGGCGGGTCGTCCGAAAGGGCGGCCCGCTTGCATTTGGTGCGACTGGCTCTTGCCATTTACCGCCATTAGCGATAGAACAAAATAAGAACAAAAATGACTTGTGGACGGTATGTGGTTTTCCGTCGGCAGGGGGCGCGGGCGGAGCGTGCTTTGGGCTAGTGTGCGCCCTCACATTTTCTTGGAATTTTGGTTTCGGATAAGCGCGGAGCGGTGTCATGGCAGGTAGTGTCAACAAGGTCATTCTGGTCGGTAATCTGGGTGCCGACCCTGAAATCCGCCGTCTCAATTCAGGCGAGCCGGTCGTCAACCTGAGGATCGCGACCTCGGAAAGCTGGCGCGACAAGAATTCGGGCGAGCGCAAGGAAAAGACCGAGTGGCACCAGGTCGTCATCTTCAATGACAATCTCGCCAAGGTCGCCGAGCAGTACCTGAAGAAGGGCATGAAGGTTTACATCGAAGGCCAGCTCCAGACCCGTAAATGGGAAAAGGACGGTGTCGAGCGCTACACCACCGAAATCGTGCTGCAGAAGTTCCGTGGTGAGTTGCAGATGCTCGACGCACGCGGCCAGGGTGGTGACGCCGGCTACGGCGGTGGCCAGGTCGGCTATGGTGGCGGCCAGGGCGGTGGTTACGGTGGCGGCGGCGGTGGCCGTTCCGACTTCGGTCAGTCGAGCCCGACCGACAGCTATGGCGGCGGCAATCGTGGTGGCTTTGGCGGTGGCGGCGGCGGCAATCGCGGTGGCCAGGGCGGCGGCGGTTCGCGTGACCTCGACGACGAGATTCCGTTCTGATCCGGAATACTCCACTTAACATCAATATTCTTTGAGATAAGGCGTTGTTTCTCAACGCCTTTTTCTTTGCGTGTTTCGCGAAGCGAGTTCCGCCCTCTTTCAGTCGGGGCGGTACATCTTAACTGTGTGCAAACGCTGCGTGAACGCGGGCTACTTTTGTCAGATCGCGGTGGATACGGAACTTCGGCCTGCCGCGGATATGCCTTCGCTCGGCTAGGCCAAAACAAAACCTTCGCCAGCCGAAACAGTGGCGGAAGCTTCAAGGATTGAACATCGGTCGGCAGTGGCTACGACCTGCGACTGCGGCGAGAAGCGTACGAAGTACCTGGACATCGGAGTTGGGAAGCGCTCGCCGATCCATCACGGCAAGCTGCCGTCGCGCTGCCGCCTCGATGCTGATGCCGTGGGGCACCGACAACAGCCAGTCCACGAACACCTCCTCCGGCGGCGGCAGCGGCGATATGGCGGCCATCAACTGGCCGTCTATCTTCTTGCGTGGCGCGGTGACTTTTGCCCGTTCGTCGCTCGCGCTCATGCTTCCAATTCCAGTGCTGACAGCGGTCTGGAACAGCAGGCGAGGATGTAACCCTCGGCGATCTCGTCGTCTAGGATGCCGCCATTGTGGCTCATGGCGACTTCGCCGGAGATCTTCCTGACGCGGCACGTGCCGCACAGACCGAACTCACAAGCAGCAGAAATGCGAACGCCGTTGGCACGTGCAGCTTGCAGCACCGTCTGGTCGGCGGCGCAGCGGCCGTCCACATTAGAACCGACGAAGCTGATGGCAAACGCGGTGCTGCCTTCTGCGTCTTCATTTCCCGGGGCGGTGGTGATCGGCGACACTTCGGCGACAGGCGTGCCGAAGCTTTCCTGGTGATAGTGCGCCATGTCGAAGCCCGCCGCTTGCAACATGTCGCGCACTGCACGCATGAACGGGTCGGGTCCGCAGCAGAAGATCTCGCGATCGCGGAAGTCTGGCGCGAGCAGCGGTAGCCTGATGGCATCGATCCGCCCCATATGGCCGAACCAGCTCTCGCGGCTCGACCGCTCTTCGATCATGAATCCGAGCGACAGGCCCGGCATGCGGCTGCCCAGGAGTTCGAGTTCCTTGCGGAAGATGATCTCGTCGGGCGAGCGGGCGCAGTTGACGAAGGCAACGTCGGTCCATGGGGCGCAGTCGTTGAGCCAGCGCAGCATCGACATCATCGGCGTGATGCCGGAGCCGGCCGAGATGAACAGGTATTTTGCCGCCGGATGGTTGTGGTGAGAGAAGTTCCCGACCGGACCAAACGCCTTGAGGCGCGAGCCCGGGACGAGGTTGTCGAACATCCAGCGCGTGCCTGTACTGCCTGCCTGCGCCTTGACGGTGACGGCGATGGAGAACGGTCGCGATGGCGACGACGACAGCGTGTAGGTCCGCAAGAGCGGACCGTCCGGTGTCGGCAGTTCCAGCGTCACGAACTGGCCCGGCTTGTAGCGAAACCAGGTCTGTGCATCCGAACGGAAGGCGAAAGTCTTCACATCAGGTGCTTCATCCACCACACCGATCACCTCCAGCACCTGGAGGCGATCATTCCACGGGGTCATCTCGTCGAGGTGGCGATAGAGGGCGGGGTCGCTCATGGCATTCATGACCTACTCCCTCTGGCGACGCTGCGCAGGGCGGGCTTTTGCCCGTCGGCGAGCCGTGGTTCGATGAAGCGCGCATACCAGTCGACGAACTGGATCACGCCGCCTTCGTGATGTTCGGAATATGGCCCGGGCTCATAGGCCGGCGACCTGATGCCGAAGGCGTTCTCCTCGACGATGCGGCGGTCCTCGTCGTTGGTCTCGGTCCAGACATGGGTCAACTCCTTCAAGTCGTAATCGACACCTTCGACCGCGTCCTTATGCACCAGCCATTTGGTGGTGACTGCCGTTTCCGTTGTGCTGATCGGCAATACGCGGAAGGTGACGGCATGATCGCCTAGAACATGGTTCCAGGTCGTCGGATAGTGGTAGAGCAACAGCGTGCCGATGCGGTCGGCCGCGACCTGGTCGGACAGGTTCTTGCGCACGGCACGCCTGCCCGTAGTCGTGTAGCTGACGGCCTTGCCGAGAAGCGGGGCGCGGGTGGCGCGGTATTGTCCTTCGTCGTCTATTCGAAAGCGCGAGGGCAGCCCTGCCGCCTCGCAGTGCGACCAATGCGCAAGCATGTCGGGATCGCTTTCGGCGCCGTTAACCCCGGTGACGGTTGGAGCTTCGGGGAAGGTCTTGCACAGCTCAGGATGGTTGGCCGCGCAGTGATAGCACTCCCTGTTGTTCTCCCAGACCAGCTTCCAGTTGCCCTTCTCGACGATGGTGGCTTCGAAAGCGACCTTGGCATCGACCAGATTGTGGGGAGCGAAGTACGGCTCCATCAGTGACCGGAACGGGCGGAAGTCGGCCGGCTCCTTGGCCAGGCAGATGAAGATGTAGCCACCGACGCTTTCGCAGGCGACGGGCTTCAACCCGAAGTCCTCCTTGTTGAAGTTCTCTGCCATCTGGCGGGCGAAGACCAGCTTGCCGTCGAGGTCGTAGGTCCATTGGTGGTAAGGGCAGACCAGTCGCGCCGACGTTCCTTTTTCCGTGGTGCAGACGCGGCTGCCGCGATGGCGGCAGGAGTTGTGGAAGGCGCGGATTTGACCATCGCGTCCGCGTACGATGACGACTGGATAGTCGCCTATCTGGACGGTGAAGAAGCTTCCGGCTTTGGCGACCTCGCAGTCGTGGCCGACGAACAGCCAGTCTCGATACCAGATCAGTTCGAGGTCGAGCTTGTAGAACTCCGGGTCGATGTAGAAGGGTTGCTGCAGGCTGAAGCCATCGCGCCGTTCGCGGATGAGTTTCAGCATTTCATTGCGCGTGTCCATGTCCGTCCTCGCTAGCGGTACAAGGACTGAACTGGTGGTATGGAGGGGAAGATCGCGCGGGTTCAAATGCCCGGACGCTCTGCCTCTTGACCGCCCACCGCGATCAGTCGGTTGAAAGAATTCGAGGCTGGTTTCCGGGCTCCGAAGCTGTCCTTTGTTGAGGACTGTCCCGACACCTTCCCAGGCATTTGCCCAGTGGTTCTCCCGTCGAGACGTCAAGCTTCGCTACCGTTGCGGGGGCAGCGCCGGGATCTAACCGGCTTCCCAATTATCCCGCAGACCACTTCGCCGGCGGGCACCTTGAACATCTTGATCAGATCACGGAAGCATCGCTGACAAAGCCGCGAAAGCGACATCGGCGGAATGCAAAGACGACAGCGGCCATGTTGCCGTCAGGTGCTTGCTGGCTTCACAAGCACTGCGTCCATGATCCATCCGTTGGCGCGACGCGCTTCGTTGCGGACACGCTCGATGTCGTCGATCACCTCTTTGAGCTTGCCCGAGATGAGAACCTCTTCCGGCATGCCGACATAGGCGCCCCAATAGACATCGAGATCGCCGTCGGCTTGCCGCAACGTCTTCTCGGCATTGAGCATGATGACCACGCTGTCGGCATTGTTGGGAAAACCTTCGCCCATGCTACGCCCGGTCGAGATCAGGATCGAGCGCCCGATGTCGCACAAGGCGACTTTGTGCTGGGCCGCCAGCGCCTGAATGCTGCTGATGCCGGGAAGGACCTCATAGTCGAGTTCGAAATCACCGCGGTCCTTGAGGCGATCGAGGATGCGCATGGTGCTGTCGTAGAGGGTCGGATCGCCCCAGACCAGGAATGCCCCGGTCTGCGACGCGTCCAGTTCCTCCATGACCAGCTTGCCGTATGTCGCCTCGACCTCTTCATGCCAGTCGGACACCAGCTGCTCGTAGTCGTCGCCGGCGCGCCGTTCGGGTGTCTTGAACTCTACGGTTCGGAAGGGGCGGTCCCGCACGTGACGCTCAAGGATCTCACGCCGGACACGGGCAAGCTCCTGCTTGCCGATGCCCTTGTTCGGGATGAAAAACACATCGACCTTGTTCATGGCGTTCACCGCCTGAACGGTGACGAAGTCGGGATTGCCCGCACCGATGCCGATGATCAGCACCTTCCTTCTCATTGGAGCCTCCCGGAAATGTGGGAGACCGCCAGTTCCCGACCGAGTTCGATAAACAGCTCTTTCAAGCGGTTGGGGCCGGGATGCGGGCCGCGATAGCCGTCAAGACGACGGATCTCCATGTTGACCGCAGCTGTCAGGTCGCTGCCGTCAGGCTGCGCCATCAACCAGGCTATCAGGACCTCCTCGGGTTGCGGAAGCGGTTTTGCGGTCCGTGCCGTTTGCCGGCGTCCGAGCGTCAGTCCCATGCCAGCGCTCCGCCGTTCTGGTATTCGATGACGCGGGTCTCGAAGAAGTTCTTTTCCTTCTTGAGATCCATGGCCTCCGACATCCACGGGAACGGATTGTCGGTTTCAGCGAAGACCGGCGCGAGACCGAGCTGGGCGCAGCGGCGGTTGGCGATGAAGTGCATGTACTGCTCGCAGAGCGCAGCATTGAGCCCAAGGAAGCCGCGAGGCATCGTGTCTCGCCCATAGGCTGCCTCGAGGTCTGCCGCATCCTTGACCATGCTGCGGACTTCCTCCTGGAAGGCGCGGGTCCACAGATGCGGGTTCTCCAGCTTGATCTGGTTGATCACGTCGATGCCGAAGTTGAGGTGGATGCTCTCGTCGCGCAGTATGTACTGGTACTGTTCGGCGATGCCGACCATCTTGTTGCGGCGGCCGAGCGACAGGATCTGGGCGAAGCCCGTGTAGAACCACATGCCCTCGAAGATGACGTAGAAGGCGACGAGATCGCGTAGGAATGCCTGGTCGGATTCCGGCGTGCCGGTCCTGAACTCGGGATCATCAAGCGACTGCGTGTGTTTCAGGGCCCATGCGGCCTTGTCGGTGATCGACGTTACCTCGCGGTACATGTTGAACAGCTCGCCCTCATCCAGGGAGAGGCTTTCGACGATGTACTGGAAGGTGTGGGTGTGGATCGCTTCCTCGAAGGCCTGGCGCAGCAGGTACTGGCGGCATTCGGGGTTGGTGAGGTGGCGGTAGATCGCCAGGACGATGTTGTTGGCGACCAGTGACTCCGATGCGGCGAAGAAGCCCAGATTGCGCTTGATCATGCGCCGCTCGTCCTCGGTCAGTCCGTCCTTGGACTTCCACAAGGCGATATCGGCCTGCATCGACACTTCGGTCGGCATCCAGTGATTGTTGCAGCCTGAGAGGTATTTTTCCCAGGCCCAGCGATATTTCAGCGGCAGCAGCTGGTTCACATCCGCACGGGCATTGATCATGCGCTTGTCGTCGACCGACACGCGCGCGCCGCCACGTTCGATCACGCCAAGCCCAGTGGCTTCGGCCGATGGAGCCGCGTCGGGTTGCTGTGGCAGGAGGGCGGCCTTTGTGGTTGCCTTTGGTTCGGACCAGTCAAGCATTCTTCTATCCTCTCGTTTGTCCGGGCCGATCACTGGCAGGCTTCGCAGGTGGGGTCGTCGATTGGGCAGGCCTTGCCCCAAGCCGCATTCGTATCGATCTCGATAGGCGTGGCAGCGACGCTGGCCGAGACGGCATTGAGCTTGCCGTCGGTGCCCTTGAGCGTCGACTTCTCGACATGCGTGGCCGAACGCGAGCGCAGATAGTAGGTCGTCTTCAGCCCCTTGCGCCAAGCCAGGCGATAGAGATCATCAAGCTTCTTGCCGCTGGGATTGGCGATGTAGAGGTTCAGCGACTGAGCCTGGTCGATCCACTTCTGGCGGCGGGAGGCTGCCTCGATCAACCAGCTTGGCTCGATCTCGAAGGCGGTGGCATAAAGTGCCTTGAGATCGTCGGGCACGCGGTCGATCTGGCCGACCGAGCCGTCAAAATATTTGAGATCGGACACCATGACTTCGTCCCACAGACCTCGGACCTTGAGGTCGTGGAAGAGCTGGGCGTTCACGACGGTGAAGTCACCGGACATGTTCGATTTGACGAACAGGTTCTGGTAACCCGGCTCGATCGACTGCGACACGCCACAGATGTTGGAGATCGTCGCAGTCGGCGCGATCGCCATGGTGTTCGAGTTGCGCATCCCGGTCTTCTTGACGCGCTTGCGCAGGGCCTCCCAGTCGAGTGTGCAGGATGCATCCATCTCCACGCTTGGGCGTGCCTCCTCCAGCAGACGGATGGAATCGACGGGCAGGATGCCCTTCGACCACAGCGAACCTTCGAAAGTCGGATAGCTGCCTCGCTCGGCGGCAAGATCCACCGAGGCCGAGATGGCGTGGTAGCTGATCGCTTCCATGCTCTGGTCGGCGAAGGCGATGGCAGCATTGGAAGCGTATGGGATGCGCAGCGCCTGCAAGGCATCCTGGAAGCCCATCAGGCCGAGGCCCACGGGGCGATGCCGGAGGTTCGAGCGGCGCGCCTCGGGGATGGTGTAGAAGTTGATGTCGATGACATTGTCGAGCATGCGCATGGCCGTGCTGACGGTCTTGGCCAGGCGTTCGAGGTCAAGGCCCTTGTCTGTCACGTGGTTGGCGAGGTTGACCGAGCCGAGATTGCAGACCGCGACCTCGTCCTTCGACGTGTTGAGCGTGATTTCGGTGCAGAGGTTCGACGAATGCACCACGCCGACATGGCCCTGTGGCGAGCGGATGTTGCAGGGATCCTTGAACGTCACCCAGGGATGCCCTGTCTCGAACAGCATGGTCAGGATCCTGCGCCACAGATCGACGGCACGAACCTTGCGGTGAACCTTGATGCCGCCGCTTGCCGCCTTGGCCTCATAGGCTTCGTAGGCCGTGCGGAACGGTTTGCCGTAGAGGTCGTGCAGGTCGGCGGTCTCGTCCGGCGAGAACAGCGTCCATTCCGCATCCGCCTCGACGCGCTCCATGAACAGGTCGGGCACCCACTTGGCGGTGTTCATGTCATGGGTGCGGCGACGGTCGTCGCCTGTGTTCTTCCTGAGGTCGAGGAACTCCTCGATGTCGATGTGCCAGGTCTCCAGATAGGCGCAGACCGCACCCTTGCGCTTGCCGCCCTGGTTGACGGCGATGGCCGTGTCGTTGGCAACCTTGAGGAAGGGCACGACGCCCTGGCTCTCGCCATTGGTGCCTTTGATGTGGGCGCCGAGGCCGCGCACCGGGGTCCAGTCATTGCCGAGTCCGCCGGAATATTTGGCGAGCAGGGCGTTGTCCTTGATGCCCTTGAAAATCGCGTCGAGATCGTCGCCGATGGTGGTGAGGAAGCAGGACGACAGCTGAGGCCTGAGCGTGCCCGAGTTGAACAGGGTAGGGGTCGAGGCCATGAAGTCGAAGGAGGACAGAAGGTCGTAGAATTCGATTGCCTTGGCATCGCGGTCGATCTCCCTGATCGCCAGCCCCATGGCGACGCGCATGAAGAAAGCCTGCGGCAGCTCGATACGCTTGCCCCTGGTGTACAGGAAGTAGCGGTCGTAAAGCGTCTGCAGGCCCAGGTACTGGAACAGCAGGTCACGCTCGGGCTTGAGGGCTGCGCCCAGCCGGACGAGATCGAAACGGCCGAGCTCAGGGTCGATCAGATGGGCCTCGATGCCGGCGGCCACGAACTCACCGAAGTAGGAGGGATAGCGCTCGGCCATCTGGTCCTGCGTAGCCTGCTCGGGGCGGCCGGACACGAAGCTCAGCGCCTCGCGCCGCAGGCGATCCAGCAGCAGCCGCGCCGAGACGAAGGCGTAGTTCGGTTCCTGCTCGACCAGAGTGCGCGCTGCGAGGATCGGTGCCAGCGACAGTTCGTCCAGCGTGATGCCATCATAGAGATTGCGCCGAGCCTCGGTGAGAATGGGCGCTGCCGCTACCGCCTCCAGTCCCTGGCAGGCGTCCTCGACGATGTGCGACAGCCTGATATCGTCGAGCGGGGTAAGAGTTCCGTCGTCGAGCCGGACCTGAAGCGAGGGAGAGGGCAGCGCCGCGATCTCCTTCTCGGCCTGCCGCTCCTTGGCGCGCTCTTCTCGATAGAGCACATAGGCGCGGGCCACCTTGTGATGACCGCCGCGCATCAATGCGAGCTCTACCTGATCCTGCACGTCCTCGATGTGGAAGGTGCGGCCTTCGCCGACCCGGCGCGCCAGCGCAGTCGACACCTGCTCGGTGAGTTCCTCTACCACGTCATGGACACGGCGCGATCCGGCGGCAACCGAGCCTTCGACTGCAAGAAAGGCCTTGGTCAGCGCCACGGTGATCTTGGTCGGATCGAAGGGCGTGACTCCGCCATTGCGGCGGATGACGCGATAGGCAGGTTCTGCCACCGTCGTGTCTTTTCTAGGATTGGAAACAGGGATCGCAGCGATCCCGTTGGAGGTCTGTGTCGAAGTCGCCGGCATCTCTATCCCCGTGGCGTTGCGGACGGGGCTTGCCGGGAACGCTGCTGGACGCAAAATGCCATCGGCCATGCGACTGCAAGCGCACCGCCGGGACACCCCGCCCGAGGTTCGATCAATCCGTCACGGCAGGTCTCCTGGCTCGCAGGTCATTACTTACGTCGGCCTTCCCGATGCGATCGCATCAGTGGCGTTATTCGACGCAAGCTCACTGCTTACAGTTGCGGGGGCAGCGTCGGCATTCCCTTTCGAGGCACCGACTTCCCTCTTAGCTCCCGGGCCGAAATCGACTCGGAAGAACCACGACTTGTATATTTAGTGGTCAAATAACGGGGATGGTCAATATGTGGGTGCTGAGGAATTCGTGGATGATGCTCAACGCAATGTCCATCTGGACCGAGAAACGTCCATTGAGCTGGACAAGCAGGCCCCCACGGGGCAACTGGCGCGACCTCTTTGTCGATCGCTTGCCCGGCTACTCTGTTGAACAGGAGCCATGAATCGGCGCTGTCATCTGTGATGTTTGGGGTGTTGTGAAGAGGCTGCAGCTAAAGGTATGCACGACGCCCCTATGCGTTGACCTCGCTGCAGGGCCCCGATGCGCCTGTTATCGGGTAGTTCCGAGCGGCGAAATCGAGATGCCCCTCTGGCTGATCTTTGAGAAAACCTGCGACAATTCGAAGATTTTCAGATCGCAATTCCCGGATGTTCGCGCTACGGAAGGCCTATGGGGTATGGGGTCTTCATTCACAGGTCGGATTCGATCTACGACGATAGTCCGGCGGAGCGCTATCAATTTCCTTCGCAGTACTTCGGCAGAGTTCAAGCCTGCGTCGGTGACTGGATCATTTATTATGAACCTCGCAAGGTGGCTGACACCAAAGGGTATTTTGCTGTTGCCAGGGTCCAGCAGGTCATAAACGATCCAAGTGTTCCAGGTATGTTCTTGGCGATCATCGAGCCTGGCAGCTATCTCGATTTCGCGAGACCGGTGCCGTTCTCCAATGACGCGGGCGTGATTGAGCGCGGTCTCTTGAACGATGCCGGCGCTATCTCGGGGCGAGCGCAATCTGCTGTTCGAGCACTGTCACCGAGCGACTTCGGTCGGATCGTCAGCCTCGGATTGGATCAGGCGGAGCCACTACTTCCGCGCAATGACCCCGAATTGCCTGTCGACGGCTTCGCGGAGGAGCAGACGCCGTTCGTTTTCGAAGAAGCCCGGGAGCGGACGTCATTTCTCAGTTCGCGCATCGTGCGCGATCGCGTTTTCCGGCAGGTGGTGTTGCGCGCCTATGACGAGCGCTGTGCGGTCACCGGACTAAAACTCATCAACGGCGGGGGACGCGCTGAGGTCGAAGCTGCGCATATCCGACCGGTGGAAGCCAGCGGTCCCGATGTCGTGAGCAATGGCATTGCGCTATCCGGCACTGCGCACTGGATGTTTGACAGAGGGCTCATCAGCCTGTCGGATGAGCTTGAGATCCTGATTTCCCGACAAGCGAACGACGCCGATGGCATTCGCGGGATTATCAATCGTACCGGGCGAGCGCTTGTGCCGATGCGCGGGTCGGATCGGCCTCATCCGCACTTTCTGCGATGGCACAGAGAAAACTGCTTCAAGCACTGAGCGTACGAGTAACCGCTCTGTGCCTTGCGCATCGATATCCGCCGCGCTAGCTGACGATAGAGTCTGTGGTTGTTGCCTGCTGGCATTTTTTGATTGGGAAGGACGTCTTCGTGAAAGCACGTGTGAAATGGGTCGAGGATCGCACCTTCGTCGGCGAGTCCGGCAGCGGACATAAGCTGGTTCTCGGCACCTCGCATGGCACGGAAGGCCGGACGCCGGGCCCGAGCCCGATGGAACTGGTGCTGCTCGGCACTGGCGGCTGCTCGGCCTATGACGTCGTCCATATCCTTGAAAAAGGCCGCGAGGCGGTCGAGGACGTGGTGGTGGAAATGGATGCCGACCGCGCCGAGACCGAGCCCAAGGTCTTCACCAAGATCCACATGCACTACATCGTCAAGGGCAAGAAGCTGTCGTCCGACAAGGTCAAGCGCGCCATCGAGCTGTCGGTCGAGAAGTACTGCTCGGCTTCGGCGATGATGGCCAAGACGGCCGAAATCACCCATGATTTCGAGGTCATCGACACCTCGAACTGAGCGATTGCCGGATGGATCGCGGCCGGGCCGTGGCGTTTCGGGCGCAGCTTGATCAGACCCGGCCGGTGCCTGTCTAGAGCAGCTTTATCCAGTCATGACCGGGGTGCGTTGCCCCGAGGCTGGCTCCCAGCCAGTCGCGTTCGGCCTTCTCCAGTTTTGGCAAGGCGGTACGGAAGTCGAACTCATCCTTGTCACGCTGGTGCTTGGCCTTGAGCAAGAGGATCGCCGCAGCCTTGAGATAGGGGATGCCGGTGTCGGTGACGCCGACCATCTCGGCGCGGGGGCGGACAATCGACTGGTTGCGCTTGCAGACCCAGCTTTCCGGCGTGCCCGGTTCGACCATCATGTCGACGCGCCAGCAGTTATCGGCAACGTCCAGGCACCACACCTGCGAAATCGACGCCGGGATGGTGCTGCCTTCGGGCAGGTATTCGACAATGCCGCCGCCAGCGGTGAAAAAGACGACGCCCTTCAGCGCGCTGCGAAAGATCGGCAAGTCCTCGCGCAGGACGGTGAATTCGAGATCCTCGTGATCGCGGGTCTGGTGTCCGTGCCAGAGGTCGAGGGCCCAGCCGCCGACCACGCACCAGGGCCTGTCGACCCCGGTCAGCCGCGCCGCCAGCTCTCGGGGATGCCAGGTGCACCAGGCATCGTGGTCGGGAGCTTCTGGGTGTTTCATGGCAGCGGATCCTTTGAGCCGATGACCTAGCCCATAGATCCGCAAATCGGAATCGATTTTCGGATAGCATGCTTCTCGGCTTCGAACGCTTCGAATGGCCACGGCTCGTCAGCTGGCGGCGCTCCAGCCGCCGGTACACTTCGCGGACCATCAGTCTGCGCCAGCGCGCAAGTGCTAAAGCTTGCGGTCGGCCAAGGGCGATGCAGCAGGTGGTATGTCTTGGACGGCAACTTCGAATCGCGCGGGCAGGCAAAGTTGAAAGATGAGTGTTCCAGATAACAAGGCCGAGTTGCTTGAGGCGATCGACAGCAGCCTCGGCAAGTTGTGGCGCGACCTGGCAACGGTGCCGGAAGCGCTGGCCGGCGAGGTTTCGCTGGAAGGTCATGCGAAGGGCACCATCATGAGCGTGCGCGACCTCGTCGCCTATCTGATCGGCTGGAACGAGTTGGTGCTGAAATGGCATGAACGCCGCCGCGCCGGCCTCGCTGTCGATTTCCCCGACACAGGCTTCAAGTGGAACGAACTCGGCAGGCTTGCCGGGAAATTCTATGCAGACCATGCGGGACTGACTTGGCCGGCCCTGCTTGAGCGCCTGGCGGATGCGAAGATGCGGATCGTGGCGCTGGTCGAAGAATATCCGGATGCCGAGCTTTATGGCGCACCCTGGTATGAAAAATACACGATGGGTCGGATGATCCAGTTCAACGCCTCGTCGCCCTATGCCAATGCACGTGGCCGCCTGCGCAAATGGCAAAAGGCGAGGGGTGAAGCCTGACATCGCCGCGCTGAAACGCGCTGCGGTCGCGGTCTGACCTGGGCTAACCTGCTGCTCAAGAAAACGGCGCAGGGCATCGCGGCCCGTCGCGCAGCCAGGGTCTACATCGCCACCAGTTCCTTGATGCCGTCGGCGACGAACTGGACGGCAAGGGCTGCGAGGATGACGCCGAGCAGTCGCGTCAGGATCGAGCGGCCGGTCTGGCCGAGGAAGCGGTCGATGCGCTCCGCAAGGATGAAGACCAGATAGGTCAGAGCCAGGCAGGCGAGGATGATGAGGACCAGCGCCAGCTGGCCGGTCCAGCCGCTGAAGGAGCCTGACAGCAGCACGGTGGCCGAAATCGCGCCCGGACCGGCGATCAGCGGGATGGCGAGCGGGAAGGCGGCGATGTTGTGGATGTGGTCGCGGGTGATGGCGACATCCGAAATCTTCTCCTTTCGGTCCTGCCGCTTTTCGAAGACCATTTCGAAGGCGATGAAGAACAGCAGGAAGCCGCCCGCGACGCGGAAGGCGGGCAGGGTGATGCCGAAAACCTTGAGGATGGCGGCGCCGGCAATGGCGAACAGGGCGAGCACGGCGAAGGCAATGACGCTGGCGCGGATTGACACCTGAACGCGCTGCTCGCGGTTCATGCCGCGTGTCACCGCCAGGAAGAGCGGCGCCAGACCCGGGGGGTCGATGGTCACGAGGATTGTCACGAAGGCATTGAAAACAGTGTCGAAAAGCGTCATTCGGCACCTCCCCGTCGCACGCAGGCTAACCCGGCCGCAGTTGCCGCGCCAGTGGCAAAATCGGTCATGCAGCGGCCATTTTTGCCGGTTTCGCCAGCTTCCCCAACGGCATTTCGTGGCAACCGGGCACAATGGCGGCGAGAATATGACGGACATGTCGCCGCAATGTTGGAAGCCTAAGCTATCCATTTGAAATGACGTGGAAAATCAGCGTTGGAAAAGCGCCGCCGAAGTTGGTCTTCACGGGCGCGATCCTATATAAGGGGTAAATGATTCCCAACATGCGTGATCAAAGTTGACCGACCAGAAATCACCGCGTGGACCTGACGGTCCCTCCGGCATCGAGCCAATTTCCATCATCGAGGAGATGCAGCGCTCCTACCTCGATTACGCCATGAGCGTGATCGTGAGCCGTGCGCTGCCCGACGTGCGCGACGGCATGAAGCCGGTGCATCGGCGCATCCTCTACGCTTCGCATGAGAGCGGTTACCACTGGAACCGCAAATATGTGAAGTCGGCGCGCCCCGTTGCCGACGTGATGGGTAAATACCATCCGCACGGCGACGCCTCGATCTATGATGCGTTGGTGCGCATGGCCCAGGACTGGTCGATGAGCGTCACGCTCATCGACGGGCAGGGCAATTTCGGCTCGATCGACGGCGATCCGCCTGCAGCGATGCGCTACACCGAAGCGCGCCTGACCAAGGTCGCCCACGAACTGCTCGAGGACATCGACAAGGATACGGTCGATTTCCAGGACACCTACGACGCTTCGGGGCAGGAACCGCGCGTGCTGCCGGCACGCTTCCCGGCGCTGCTGGTCAATGGTGCCGGCGGCATCGCCGTCGGCATGGCGACCAACATCCCGCCGCACAATCTGGTCGAGGTCTGCAACGGCGCCATCGCCGTCATGGAGAACCCTGGTATCGACCTGCCCGACCTGATGGAGATCATCCCCGGTCCGGATTTCCCGACCGGTGGCCTGATCCTTGGCCGCTCGGGCATCTACAATGCCTATTCGACCGGGCGTGGCTCTGTCGTCATGCGCGGCAAGGTCAATATCGAACAGAGCCGCGGCGACCGCGAAGCGATCATCATCACCGAAGTTCCCTATCAGGTGAACAAGGCCTCGATGATCGAGAAGATGGCCGAACTGGTGCGCGACAAGCGCATCGAGGGCATTTCCGACATCCGCGACGAGTCCGACCGTCAGGGTTATCGCGTCGTCATCGAGCTCAAGCGCGATGCCAATGCCGAGGTGATCCTCAACCAGCTCTATCGTTTCACACCGCTGCAGACGTCGTTCGGCGCCAACATGGTGGCGCTCAATGGCGGCAAGCCGGAGGTGCTGACGCTGCTCGACATGCTGAAGGCGTTTGTCGCCTTCCGCGAAGAGGTGATCAGCCGCCGCACCAAATTCCTGCTCAAGAAGGTGCGCGACCGCGCGCATATCTTGGTCGGCTTGGCCATTGCGGTTGCCAACATCGACGAGGTCATCAAGCTGATCCGCACCGCGCCCGATCCGCAGACGGCGCGCGACCAGCTGATGACGCGCCGCTGGCCGGCGTCCGACGTCGAGTCGCTGATCCGGTTGATCGACGATCCGCGCCATCGCATCAACGATGACGGCACCTACAACCTGTCGGAAGACCAGGCCCGGGCCATCCTGGAACTGCGCCTGCAGCGCCTGACGGCACTGGGTCGCGACGAAATCGCCGACGAACTCAACAAGATTGGCGCCGAGATATCAGACTATCTCGACATTCTGTCGTCGCGGGCCCGCATCCAGCAGATCGTCAAGGACGAGCTGGTCGTCGTGCGCGACGAGTTCGGCGTGCCGCGTCGTACCGAGATCACCGATGCCGGCTCCGACATGGAAGACGAGGACCTTATCCCGCGCGAGGACATGGTCGTCACGGTCAGCCATTCCGGCTACATCAAGCGCGTGCCGCTTTCGCTCTACCGGGCGCAGCGGCGCGGCGGCAAGGGCCGCTCGGGCATGTCGACCAAGGACGAGGATTTCGTCACCCGGCTGTTCGTGGTCAACACGCACACGCCGGTGCTGTTCTTCTCGTCGCGCGGCATCGTCTACAAGGAAAAGGTCTGGCGCCTGCCGATCGGCAATCCGCAGTCGCGCGGCAAGGCCTTGATCAACCTGCTGCCGCTCGAACAGGGCGAACGCATCACCACGATCATGCCGCTGCCGGAGGACGAGGCCAGCTGGGCCGAGCTTGACGTGATGTTCGCCACCACGCGCGGCACCGTGCGCCGCAACAAGCTCAGCGACTTCGTTCAGGTCAACCGCAACGGCAAGATCGCCATGAAACTGGAGGAGGAAGGCGACGAGATCCTCGGCGTTGAGACCTGCACCGACAATGACGACGTGCTTCTGACCGCCGATTCCGGCCAGTGCATCCGCTTCCGCGTCGACGACGTGCGTGTGTTCCAGAGCCGCAATTCGGTCGGCGTGCGCGGCATCAGCATGGCGGACGGCGACCGCGTCATCTCGATGGCGATCATCGAGCATGTCGAGGCAAGCCCGGCCGAACGTGCGGCCTACCTCAAGCAGGCGGTGGCCGAGCGCAAGATGTCAGGTGCCGAAGAGGACGATATCGCGCTGACGAACGAGGATGTGGGCGAGACGACTGACCTCTCCGCTGAGCGTTATGAAGAGCTCAAGGCGCATGAGCAGATGGTCCTGACTGTCAGCGAATATGGTTATGGCAAGCGTTCGTCGTCCTACGACTTCCGCCTGACCAACCGCGGCGGCAAGGGTATCCGCGCCACCGACGTTTCGAAGGTGGGCGAGATCGGCAAGCTGATCGCGACCTTCCCTGTCGGCGGCGACGACCAGATCATGCTGGTGTCGGATGGCGGCCAGGTGATCCGCGTGCCGGTCGACGGCATCCGCGTCGCCAGCCGCGCCACCAAGGGCGTGACCATCTTCAATACCGCTGAAGGCGAGAAGGTGGTTTCGGTCGAGCGCATCTCCGAGCCGCAGGGCGAGGAAGAGGGCGACGAGGCGCCTAACGGCGAAGATCCGGTCAACGAGGAAGGCTGATATGCTGATCCAGCGCCGTTAACAGTGCTGGGTCAAGTGTTTGAGCCGGTTTGTTGAAGAGAAAAGAGCGGCGCCTATGAGGCGCCGCTTTTGCCTGGAGGGGCAGAAATCGGTCAGCGCGGAAGGCGCTGGTTGCGCCAGCCCGGCAGCTGCACGTGGGCCGTCTGCACCTTGGTGCGGACGCGGTGCGCCTCCTGGTGGAGCGCGAAAGCGGTGGCGACAAGCATGGCCAGAGTCATGGCCGCGGCGAGCATATAGATCATCATGGCGCTGTTCTCCTGCTTGAAACAACGGACGAACCGCTATTTGGTTTCATCTATCGTAGAGATGATTTATTCACGTCCGCTTGAACCGATCCTGAGATTGCCGTTCATCCCGCATTCATTTTGTAAACCAAGCGTACGGCGGCGTTGCCCAACTTGGCGGTAAAGTGCGCTTCCACCTTCGGCGCCGATGTTCTAGAAGCAGCCCATGACAGATCGCATCGCCATCTATGCCGGGTCCTTCGACCCCCTCACCAACGGCCATCTCGACGTCCTCAAGGCGTCGTTGGCCGTGGCCGACATCGTCTACGCCGCAATCGGCATCCATCCCGGCAAGAAGCCGCTGTTTTCCTTCGAGGAGCGCGTGGCGCTGATCGAGGAAGCGACGAAGGCCGAGTTTGGTGCCGATGGCGGACGCATCAAGGTGGTGGCTTTCGACGGGCTGGTGATCGACGCGGCGCGCAAGCAGGGCGCCTCGATCATGATCCGCGGCCTGCGCGACGGCACCGACCTCGATTACGAGATGCAGATGGCCGGCATGAACGAGACCATGGCGCCCGAACTGCAGACGGTGTTCCTGCCGGCGAGCCCCTCGGTCCGCACGATTACCGCCACACTTGTGCGCCAGATAGCTTCTATGGGCGGCGACATCCGCCCGTTCGTGCCGGCGGCGGTCGCCGGCGCGCTCACGGCAAAATTCGCGAAATAATCCCGGAGTTTCCGATCATGCAGCTCAAGAAGCTTGCCTCGTCATTCGTTGTTCTTGCAGGCCTTTTGGCCGGTTCGGTGGCGGCCTTCGCTGCCGATCCCGAAAACACCATGATCATCACGCTGAAGAGCGGCGATGTGACGATTGCGCTGCGGCCCGACCTCGCGCCCAAGCATGTGGCGCAGATCAAGACGCTGGTGCGCGAAGGCGCCTATGACAATGTCGTGTTCCACCGCGTCATCGGCGGCTTCATGGCCCAGACCGGCGACGTCGAGTTCGGCAACCAGAACAACAACTACAATCCGGCGCGTGCCGGCATGGGCGGCTCGAAGCTGCCGGACCTGCCGGCCGAGTTTTCGCAGGAGCATTACAAGCGCGGCGTTGTCGGCATGGCCCGGTCGCAGGACCCGAATTCTGCGAATTCGCAGTTCTTCATCATGTTCGACGCAGCGCCCTCGCTCGACGGTCAGTACACCATCGTCGGCGATGTCGAGAGCGGCATGGATCTGGTCGACGGCATCAAGAAGGGCGACGCGGCGCAGAACGGCGTCGTCAGCGACCCAGACAGCATGATCAAGGTCCGCATCGCCGCGGACAAGAAATAACCTGAAGCAAGGAAGGACTTTCACAATGGCCGAGATCAAGGATCGCGAAAACGCGCTGATCATGGAAACCACCAAGGGCAAGGTGGTCATCGAACTGCTGCCAGACCTCGCCCCCGGCCATGTCGGCCGCATCAAGGAACTGGCTCGCGAGGGCGCCTATGACGGCGTCGTGTTCCACCGCGTCATCGAGGGCTTCATGGCTCAGACCGGCGACGTGCAGTACGGCAACTCGACCAAGTCGTCGTTCAACCCGTCGCGCGCTGGCATGGGCGGCTCGGACAAGCCGGACCTGAAGGCCGAGTTCAACAACATGAACCACAGCCGCGGCACCTGCTCGATGGCACGTTCGCAGAACCCGAACTCGGCCAACTCGCAGTTCTTCATCTGCTTCGAGGATGCCGGCTTCCTGAACCGCCAGTACACGGTCTGGGGCCAGGTTATCGAAGGCATGGAAAATGTCGACAAGATCAAGCGCGGCGAGCCGGTGCAGGATCCCGACAAGATCGTGTCGCTGAAGGTTGCAGCGGACGTCGCGGAGTAAGAAATGGCTGGCGCTCTCTGGTCGCTTCTCGGCGTTCTGGCGGGCGCCTTCATTGCCATTCAGGCTCCAATCAATGCGCAGCTGGCGCGCGGGCTGGGTGTGCCCGTCGCGGCGGCTGCGATTTCGTTCTTGTCCGGCGCGATCGTGCTTGGCGTGATCACCGTTCTCACCACCCGCACGCAAGGTCTGGTCATTGACTGGAAAGCACCGGCGCCCTGGCTGTTCGTGGCCGGTGGCGCGCTGGGCGCTGTTTATGTGACGAGCTCGGTGCTTCTGACCCCGCGTATCGGTGCTGCAGCACTGATGGCTTTCCTTGTGGCGGGACAGTTGCTGGCCGGCATGCTGGTCGACAAGGCCGGCCTGCTGGGTGTTGCCGTACGTGAGATTTCCATGGGTCGCATCGTCGGCGCCATGCTGCTGCTCGCAGGCGCACTGATGATCCGTATCTACTGATGCGTGTAGACCTTTTCGATTTCGAACTGCCGGAAGAGTGCATCGCGCTGCGTCCTGCCGAACCGCGCGACACGGCGCGGCTGCTCAGCGTGCGCCCAGGCGAAGCGCTGGCTGATCTGTCGGTGCGCGACCTGCCGTCGTTACTCGAGCCCGGCGACGTGCTTGTTCTCAACGACACGCGCGTCATCCCGGCTCAGCTCAAGGGCCGTCGGGTGCGCGGCGAGGCTGTCGCCCATGTCGACGCGACGCTGCACATGCGCACTGCGCCTGACCGCTGGTTGGCGTTCATGCGGCCGGGCAAGCGGGTGGCGGTCGGCGACCGCATCCAGTTCGGTCACGACGCCGAGGCTTGCATGCTCGGGCAGCTGGACGCCAGCGTGATCGAAAAAGGCGAGGGAGGCGAGGCGCTTCTGGCCTTCGATCTCGCCGGACCAGCGCTGGACGAGGCGCTGCATGCCGTCGGCCACATTCCGCTGCCGCCCTATATCGCCTCCAAGCGCGATGATGACGAGCGCGACCGCAAGGATTATCAGACCGTCTATGCCCGCGAAGAGGGCGCGGTCGCAGCGCCCACTGCCGGCCTGCATTTCACACCCGAGCTGTTTGCGGCGCTCGAGGCACTCGGTATCGAAAAGCAGTTCGTGACGCTGCATGTCGGCGCCGGCACCTTTTTGCCCGTGAAGGCCGACGATACCGCCGAGCACAAGATGCATGCCGAGATCGGCCATGTCTCGGCCGAGACCGCGGCCGCATTGAATGCGGCGCGGGCGCGGGGCAACAAGGTGGTCGCCGTCGGCACCACCTCGCTGCGCCTGATGGAGAGTGCGGCGCGCGCCGACGGCACGCTGGCCGCCTGGTCAGGCCCGACAGACATCTTCATCACGCCCGGTTACCGCTTCAAATTCGTCGATGCGCTGATGACCAATTTCCATCTGCCGCGCTCGACGCTGTTCATGCTGGTCTCGGCCTTTGCCGGGCTGGAGCGCATGCACGAAGTCTATGCACATGCCATTTCGAACGGCTACCGCTTCTATTCCTACGGCGACTCCAGCCTGCTGTTCAGGGACGACCGATGAGTTCTGAGTTCACCTTCAAGCTGCTCGCGACCGACAGCAAGGCGCGGCGTGGCGAAATCACCATGCCGCGCGGCACCATCCGTACTCCGGCTTTCATGCCTGTGGGCACCGGCGGCACTGTCAAAGCGATGTATATGGACCAGGTGCGCGGCGTTGGCGCCGATATCATCCTGGGCAACACCTATCATCTGATGCTGCGCCCCGGCGCGGAACGCGTGGCCAAACTCGGCGGCCTGCATGATTTTGCACTCTGGCCGCATCCGATCCTGACCGATTCCGGCGGTTTTCAGGTGATGTCGCTGTCGAAGCTGCGCAAGATCAGCGAAAAGGGCGTGACCTTCCGCTCGCATATCGATGGTGCGCCTTATGAGATGTCGCCGGAGCGCTCGATCGAGATTCAGGGCCTGCTCGATTCCGACATCCAGATGCAACTCGACGAATGCACCGCATTGCCGTCGACGCCCAAGGAAATCCAGCGCGCCATGGAGCTGTCGCTGCGCTGGGCCGAACGCTGCAAGACGGCTTTCGGCGACCAGCCCGGCAAGGCGATGTTCGGCATCGTTCAGGGCGGCGACATTCCCGACATGCGCGTGCGCTCGGCGCAGGCACTGAAGGCGCTCGACCTCAAGGGATATGCCGTCGGCGGCTTGGCGGTCGGCGAACCGCAGGAGGTGATGCTCGACATGCTCGACATCACCTGTCCGGAACTGCCGGCCGAGAAGCCGCGCTATCTGATGGGCGTCGGCACCCCTGACGACATCATCAAATCGGTGGCGCGCGGCATCGACATGTTCGACTGCGTGATGCCGACCCGTGCCGGGCGTCACGGCCTTGCCTACACCCGTCGCGGCAAGGTGAATTTGCGCAACGCCCGCCACGCCGACGATCCGCGTCCGCTGGACGAAGAGAGCGATTGCCCGGCCGCGCGCGACTATAGCCGTGCCTACCTGCACCACTTGGTGAAGTCGGGCGAGTCGTTGGGCGCGATGCTTCTGACCTGGAACAACCTGTCCTATTACCAGCATCTGATGAGCGAAATCCGCGCCTCGATCGAGGCCGGGCGCTTTGCCGATCGGACCGCCGAGATCAGCGAAGGCTGGGCGCGGGGCGATGTACCGCTGCGCAAAGGCTGAGCTAAAGCTCCTTTTCGGCGAGTTCGCGGAAGGCATCGGGCACCGAGCCTGCGCGTCCGAGTGCCACCGAGGCGTATCCGACTGCTCCCCAGCCGAAACGTTCGCGGATGGCGTCCATGGCGCGGTCGGCGCCCCAGCGCGCCTGGCCCTTTTGCGTGCCCGGCCGGTGCTTGTCGTCGGCGAGGCCCAGCGGCAGTTCGAGCTGCAGGCCCGAATGTTCCTCCAGATGCGAGACCGAGATTGCCAAGAGCGAGATGGTGCGTTCGCCGGGATATTGGGCAAGTACGCCGCGCACCAGTTCCTCCGCGATTTCGGAGATCATCGCGGTGGCGGAAATCGGTGCGTCCAAGGTGATCGACCGCGTCACCGAACGCAGATCCGCAAAGCGGACGCGGGCGGTAACGGTGCGCCCTGGGCGCGACTTGGCGCGGAGGCGCGAGGCGACGCGGTCGGCGAGATGGCGCAGGGCGGGGATGTAGATTTCGGGTCGTGCCAGCTTCATGCCGAGCGCCGACTGGGCGCCGGCGGAATGGGCGCGGCGATGCGGCTGGAGACGGCGCGGATCGCGGTTCCAGGCAAGTGCCGATAGTTTTTCGCCCGCGGCAGGGCCGAGCAGGCGTTCCAACACCTGCCGGTTGGAATTGGCCAACTGGCCGATGGTGGTGATGCCGGCATCAGCCAGGCGCTTTTCGGTCGCCGGACCGACGCCCCACATCAGGCCGACGGGCAGTCCGTGCAGGAAGGCGATTTCGGTGCCTTCACCGACCAGGACAAGGCCGTCGGGTTTGGCGACCTGCGAGGCGATCTTGGCGAGATGTTTGGTGCGGGCGACGCCGACCGAGATCGGCAGGCCGAGCTCGGTGCGAACCCTGTGTCGGATCTCTTGCGCAATCTCCTCTGGCGAACCGAAGAGATGGGTGCAGCCGGCGACATCGGCGAAGGCTTCGTCGATGGAGATGCGCTCGACGACAGGCGTGAAATCGCCAAGCACCGCAATCGCTGCGTCTCCCAGCCGCTGGTATTCCCTGAAATTGCCGCCGACGAAGATCAGCCCGGGGCACAGTTCACGGGCGCGGCGGCCCGGCATGCCGCCACGGACGCCGAAGGCCTTGGCCTCGTAAGACGCGGCGAGCACCACCCCACCGCCGACGGCAACGGGTTTGCCCAGCAAGCTCGGGTCGAGCAGCTGCTCGACCGACGCATAGAAGGCGTCGAGGTCGGCATGCAGGATGGTGGCTGCGCTTTCCATGGGGGCGCTCTGGTGAAAATGAATTGGAACATAAAGAGAACGCGCGCACGAAAAGTCAAGCGCTGGCGCAAGCGGTGACGCCTGGTGCGGGCTTATAGAAACAGTTGGTCTCGACTATGGTGCTGCGCGATCCAAGGAGAATCTCATGACCGTCTCGCCGCGCGTTCCGACTTTCGAAGACGTCAAGGTTGCGGCTTCGCGCATTGCCGGCCACGCGCATCGGACGCCGGTGCTGAGTTCGCGTACAGCCAATGCCAAGGTTGGCGGCGAGCTGTTCTTCAAGGCGGAGAATTTGCAACGGGCTGGCGCCTTCAAGTTTCGCGGCGCCTACAATGCGGTTTCGGCGCTGTCATCAGAAGCCAGGCAAAAGGGTGTCGTCGCCTATTCCTCCGGCAATCATGCGCAAGCGCTCGCATATGCAGCAACGCTCCTCGGCGCGCCGTCGGTCATCGTGATGCCCAAGGATGCACCAGAGATCAAGGTCGCAGCAACCAGGGGCTATGGCGCGGAGGTGGTGTTCTTCGACCGTTACACTGACGATCGCGAGGCGATCGCGCGGGGCATCTCGGAGGCGCGCGGTATGACCATGATTCCACCCTTCGATCACCCAGACATCATTGCTGGCCAGGGCACGGCGGCACTGGAACTGATCGACGAAGTCGGGCAACTCGACATCCTCATCGCCCCGCTCGGCGGTGGTGGCCTGCTTGCCGGCTGCGCGCTGAGTGCCAAGGCGCTGGCTCCAAGCTGCCGCGTCATCGGCGTCGAGCCGGAGGCAGGCAATGATGGCCAGCAATCGTTGCGCAAGGGCGAGGTGGTGCGCATCGCGCCGCCCAAGTCGATCGCCGACGGGGCGCTGACCACTTTTGTCGGCGACAACAATTTCCCGATCCTGCAGGCCAAGGTCGACGATATTGTCACCGTCAGCGATGCGCAGCTTGTGTCGACGATGCGCTTCTTTGCCGAACGCATGAAGGTGATCGTCGAGCCGACCGGCTGCCTGGGGGCGGCTGCAGCGCTCAACGGTGTCATCGACTGCGCAGGCAAGCGCGTCGGCATCGTGCTCAGCGGCGGCAATGTCGACCTGAAGGCGCTGAGTGGGTTTTTCGCACAGGCCTGATATCCGGCCGGAGCCTGTAATTTCTCATGTCGCAAGACGTGGTGTCCAGGCCACAGCCAAAGCGCAAAGCTCCGCTCTGAAGATTTCGTGGCTGGACGCGGCAAGCAAGTCAAGCCTATGGCGCAGCTGTGCTCGGCCTCGTGAAGGTCGGCGAAAATTGCCAGGGACAATCGTGGATGAACAACAGATACGGAACGCTTGCTTCCTGGGTCTACAATCTCGACAAGCCTGTCGGCCGCTCTTTCGGCGATATCGAATATTATCGCGAACGTCTTTCTGAATGCACGGGCCCGCTGCTGGAGCCTGCCGTCGGCAATGGCCGGTTCTTCGTGCCGATGCTGGAGGCCGGCCTGGATATCTGGGGCTTTGATCCGTCGGAGGAAATGCTCGGCCATTGCCGCACGGCTTGCGCGGAGCGTTCGCTCGATGAGGCGCGGCTGAGCCGCGGGACGTTCGAGAACTTCAGCTGCGAGCGCAGGTTCGCGGTGATCGTCGTGCCGCTGGGCTCGTTCCAACTGATCACCGATGTGGCTGCGGCGAAGGCTACATTGCGGCGGTTCTTCGATCATCTGGTGCCCGGTGGCAGGCTGATGATCGACCTCGATGCCATCGGCGGCTTCCTGGGTGAGGGCGGCCGGGTGCGTAGCTGGAACACGGGGAAAGGCGACCTGCTGACGCTGACCGACACGCGTGTTTC
This sequence comes from Aminobacter sp. MET-1, assembly GCF_026521175.1. Lineage (NCBI taxonomy): Bacteria > Pseudomonadati > Pseudomonadota > Alphaproteobacteria > Hyphomicrobiales > Phyllobacteriaceae > Aminobacter > Aminobacter sp. MET-1. The sequence continues at coordinate 73,997 of NZ_JAMSHL010000008.1, forward strand.
GACCGACTACGTCGCGCAGACGACGGTGACGCATTTGCGCTACGAGCTATGGAAGGACATCAAGCTCGTCGACACCGAGCTCGAGCTGTTCAGCCTGCGCTGGTGGGGCGTCGAGGAGTTCGCCATGGCTCTGCGCGAGGCGGGTTTCGTCGATGTCGTTGCCTCGGGTGACTATCGCTACGGGCAGGCGCCGGCCAAGGGCTGTGACACGATCAGCTTCGAGGCGGGCCGGCCGGAATGAATTCAGTGGCTTGAACCTTTGCGGCAGCTCGACTATTTAGCGGCCATCAGCAATTTCAACAGGATGTGTGCATCAATGGATTTTGACCCGACAGCAACGCCGAACCGCTTTGCCATTGGGGAATTCCATGCCTGCATCAATCTCTCTGTCGAATATTTCCTGGTCCACGCCTGACGGCCGGATACTTCTTTCTGATCTATCGCTGAATTTCGAGGCCGGCCGCTCGGGGCTTGTCGGACGCAACGGCGTCGGCAAGTCGACGTTGCTGCATCTGATATCTGGCTCCCTGCAACCGCAGGCCGGCAAGGTGTCGGTCAGCGGGACGCTGGGACTGCTGCGCCAGGCGGCGCAGGTATCTGCTGGCGAAACCGTGGCCGACCTCTTCGGCGTTTCGACAGGGCTGGACCTGCTGCGCCGGGCCGAGGCCGGACTTGCAGATGTCGATGAACTCGCCGATGCGGACTGGACGCTGGAGGCGCGCATTGGGGCGGCACTGGCCCGCGTCGGGCTGAGCGCCGAACCCGACACCGGGCTTTCAGCACTTTCAGGCGGGCAGCGCACACGCGCCGGGCTTGCGGCGCTGATCTTCGGCGAGCCCGACTTCATCCTGCTCGACGAGCCGACCAACAATCTCGACCGCGACGGGCGGGCGGCGGTGATCGACCTGCTGGCCGGCTGGCGCGGCGGCGCCATTGTCGTCAGCCACGACCGCGAGTTGCTCGACACGATGGACGCCATCGTCGAGCTGACGTCGCTGGGGACGACACGCTATGGCGGCAACTGGAGCCATTATCGCGAATGCAAGGCGATAGAGCTGGTCACAGCTGAGCACGATCTGGTCGATGCCGAAAGGCGGGTATCGGAGATTGCCCAGAAGGCCCAGGCGACGGCGGAACGCAAGGCGCGCAAGGACGGCACCGGCAAACGCAAGGCCGCTAAGGGCGACATGCCGCGCATCCTGATGAACGGGCTAAAGAACCGCGCCGAGAACACTTCGGGTGAAAACATCCGCCTGACGGAGCGCCGGCGTGTCCAGGCGGAGGCGGATGCAGCGGCCGCCCGAGAGCGGATCGAGGTGCTGCAGCAGATCTCGCTGAAGCTGCCTTCGACGGGCCTGCCGTCGAGCAAGGCCGTGCTGCGGATCGGCGGGCTGTCGGCAGGCTACGAACCGGGAAAACCGGTCATCAGCGACTTCTCGCTTGATCTGACCGGGCCGGAGCGTGTTGCCGTCAGCGGCGGCAATGGATCGGGCAAGACCACGCTGCTCAGGGCGATCTCGGAAAAGCTCGAGCCGTGGGCAGGCAGCGTCTCCGTGCTGACCAGTTATGCCATGCTCGACCAGCAGGTCGGGCTGCTCGATGCCAAGGCTTCGATCTGTGACAACTTTCGGCGCATCAACCCCAAGGCGGACGAAAATGCCTGCCGGGCGGCGCTGGCTCGCTTCATGTTCCGTGCCGATGCGGCGCTGCAGATCGTGGGCAGTCTGAGCGGCGGGCAAATGCTGCGGTCAGGGCTTGCCTGCGTGCTCGGCGGCAAGTCGCCGCCGCCATTGCTGATCCTCGACGAGCCGACCAACCATCTGGATATCGAGTCAGTCGAGGCCGTGGAGGCGGGATTGCGAGCTTATGACGGGGCGTTGCTGGTGGTAAGCCACGACCAGGCGTTCCTCGACGCGATCGGCATCACCAGGCGGGTCGAGATTAAGCCTGCACCAACATGAGGTGAGCGGAGCCGGCTTGTGCCGTGTCGCTATCTGGCGAAGATGGGGCCGAATATTGGGGATGAGACGATGAGCGAAGCCGGGCGAACGACGCACGTGAATGGAGCCGACGTGCTGACTGACGTGCTTCTGCTCAACGGTGTCGATGTCTGCTTTGCCAATCCCGGCACGTCGGAGATGCATTTCGTGGCGGCACTCGACCGCAAGCCGCAGTTGCGCTGCATCCTCGGGCTGCACGAGAATGTCGTCACCGGTGCGGCCGACGGCTACGCCCGGATGACGGGCAGGCCGGCGGCCACGCTTTTGCATACGGGGCCGGGGCTGGCCAATGGCCTTGCCAACATGCACAACGCAAGGCGCGCCCGCACGCCTATGATCAACATCGTCGGCGACCACGCCTCCTACCATCTGCCGCTCGATGCGCCGTTGACCAGCGACATCGACGCCCTGGCGCGGCCGATGTCGAACTGGGTAAGGCGGGTGCGCGGCCCGGATGACGTCGGGCCAGCGGCGGAGGCGGCCTATCGCGCTTCGCTTTCGCCTGCCGGCGTGGCGACGCTGATCCTGCCGGCCGATGCGGCCTGGGGCGAGCCGACAGGCGCGAGGCAGGTCGCGAAAGTGGTTCTCGACCCGCCGCGCCCGCCGGATCCCGATGCCATTCGTGAAGTCGCGAAGGCTATTCGCGCCAATCCCGGTAGGGTCGGCATGGTGTTGAGCGGATCTGCCGTGTTGGCCGACGGGCTCGAGCTTGCCGGACGGATCGCCAGCGACTGCAATGTCCAGCTGTTCAACGAGGTGCTTGTCGCCCACACACAGCGCGGCCGCGGACGGACAGCGCCGGGGCGCATTCCATATCCGATCGACATGGCGCTGGATTTCCTGCGCGACATCGACGTGCTGGTGCTGGTCGGTGCGCCGGAGCCTGTCGCCTTCTTTGCCTATCCGGGCAAGCCGGGCCGACTGGTGCGCGCGGATTGCAGCGTGCTGAAGCTTGCTCGGCATGGCGACGATCTGCTGGCGGCGCTGGATGCGCTGCGCGACGAACTGGGGGTGAAGCGGGGCGGGATCGTGCCGCTGGCGCTGCCGATGGACGAAGGCGTGCCCAGTGGGCCGCTGACCGACGATGCGGTGGCGGTGATCGTTGCGGCGAAACTGCCCGATAATGCGATCATTGTGGAAGAAGCCGTCACATCGGGGCGCCGCTTCTTTCCGCTGTCGGCCTTCTCGGCGCAGCACGATTTCATCATGACCACTGGTGGTTCCATCGGCGAGGGCATTCCGCTGGCGACAGGGGCAGCCGTGGCCTGTCCCGACCGCAAGGTGATCAACCTGCAGGCCGACGGCAGCGCCATGTACACGGTCCAGGGGCTGTGGACGCAGGCGCGTGAGAATCTCGACGTGACGACGATCATCTTCTCGAACCGGACCTACGCCATCCTGCATGCCGAGATGCGCAATGTCGGTGTGAAAAACGTGGGCCGGAACGCGACACGGATGCTGGACCTCGAAGGACCGGCGCTCGATTGGGTTGCGCTGGCGCGCGGCATGGGCGTGGAGGCGGCGCTCGCCACGACATGCGAAGAGTTCATGAAACTGTTCGATGCGGCGCTCAAGCGCCGCGGGCCGTTCCTGATCGAGGCGCGCCTCTAGCGGTACACAATTTCGGTTGTTCGGTTCGGATTGCCCAAGTCAGGTGCTGAGCGAGTTAGACGCGCGCAGGCTGACGCCTGTGATTCGCCAGACGCCGTCGGGCTGGAGTTCGAGCGTGTATACGGCCTCGTAATCCTTGCCGTCGGGACCGACAATCATGACCTGCTGGACGATCGAGGTCGGGCTCATTTCTTTCGACTCGCCGAAAGCAAAGCTTTGCGCGCGGTAGACGGGTTTGTAGCCGCCCGATACCATGCCCATGAAGATGTCGAGCGTGGGAAAGATTCGCTTCACATTGGGGGCGGCGTAGCCATAGGCAGCTGCATTGTCGCCGGCGCGAAAGGCCTGGAGCTGGGCCGAAATGCTGTCCTGTGCAGACTTGACGTCGGCATCGCCGGCAAAGGCCGGAAAGGTCAGGACCAGGCTCACGAGAAGGGCTGCTGCGCGGTGCATCTGCAAGTCTCCCCTGGTGACGGCATGGGACCGTCCCCGTTTCCATTGTAACATACGCAGCCGAGACCCCAGCGGTTTCAGGCCTTGTGCGTTTGTGCCGGAAGGGCCGGGCCGGCTTGAAAGCGCGGGCGCGTTCTGCGACAAGGCCGCAGATAACGACAAGCCCGGACGGGACGGTGCGATGAAGACCTTTTTCGTGCAGATCAAATGCGAACTCGGCAAGGCCTATGAGGTGGCGAGCGCGCTCGCCGACGCCGAGATCGCCTCGGAGATTTATTCGACTGCCGGCAACTACGATCTCTTGGCGAAGTTCTACGTCGACGACGAAACCGATGTCGGCCATTTCGTCAACGAGCGAGTCCATGCCATCGGCAACATCAAGGACACGTTCACCACGGTCACATTCCGGGCATTCTAGGGCGCGCCTCTAAAGGCGGGCCCGGCTTACTGAGCCGGATACGGGCAGCAATACGCCCAAAAAGCCGGCTTGCTGCCGAAGCGGCGGGCATTTTCGCTGAAATTGAGCCGGCTGCGCGCCAAATGGGCGATTGCGCTTGATTTTCTCCCTTCAGGTCATTTCACTGACCTCAGAGGGGAGTTCATCTGTGGTTGCATTCGACGAAATGCTCCCGGCCGATGCCGGGTTGAGACGGCCCTACGAAGCGTATGACGGCTGGCTGAAAAACCAGGACCCCGCTCGACTTACCGAAAAGATGCATGATGCCGAACGGGTGTTCCGCAAGACCGGCATCACCTTCGCCGTCTATGGCGAGCAGGAGGCCTCCGAACGACTGATCCCGTTCGACATCGTGCCGCGCATCATCTCGGGCAATGAATGGCGCAGGCTGACGCAAGGCATTGAGCAGCGCGTCCAGGCGCTCAACGCCTTTCTCGACGACATTTACCACCGCCAGGAAATTCTTCGAGCCGGGCGCGTGCCGCGCGAGCTGATCGCCACCAACGAGGCATTCCTGCCCGAGATGATCGGGGTGAGGCCGCCCGCCGGCGTCTACACCCATATCATCGGCGTCGATATCGTGCGCATTTCCGAAAACGAGTTCTATGTGCTCGAGGACAATGCGCGCACCCCGTCTGGGGTCTCCTACATGCTGGAGAACCGCGAGACGATGCTGCAGCTGTTTCCCGAGCTGTTCCAGCGCATCAAGGTGCAGCCGGTCGAGAACTATCCGCAACTGCTCAGGCAGTCGCTGTCGGCCGTGTGGCCGAACGGGGTGAGCGGCGCGCCGACAATAGCGGTGCTGACGCCGGGAAGTTTCAATTCGGCCTACTTCGAACACGCGTTTTTGGCCGACCAGATGGGTGTGCAGCTTGTCGAGGGGCAGGATTTGCGCGTGATCGACGGGCGTGTAGCGATGCGCACGACCGAAGGCTACAAGCAGATCGACGTGCTCTATCGCCGTGTCGACGACGCCTATCTCGATCCGCTGACCTTCAAGCCGGATTCAGCACTCGGCGTGCCCGGCATCATGGACGTCTACCGCGCCGGCAACATCACCATCGCCAACGCGCCGGGCACCGGCATTGCCGACGACAAGGCGATCTATTCCTACATGCCCGAGATCATCGAGTTCTACACCGGTCGCAAGCCGATCCTCGGCAACATCCCGACATGGCGCTGCTCTGAACCGGACAGCCTGAAATATGTGCAGGAGCACCTCGCCGAACTGGTGGTAAAGGAGGTGCATGGCTCGGGCGGCTACGGCATGCTGGTCGGGCCCGCCGCGTCCAAGAAGGAGCGCGAGGAGTTTTCAAAGAAGCTCGCAGCTCGGCCATCGAACTACATCGCCCAGCCGACGCTGTCGCTGTCGACATGCCCTGTGATGACCGAGAAGGGGCTGGCGCCACGCCACGTTGACCTCAGGCCGTTCGTGCTGGTGTCAGATCGCATCCGCATTGTGCCGGGCGGCCTGACACGGGTTGCGCTCAAGGAAGGTTCGCTTGTGGTGAATTCATCTCAAGGCGGTGGAACCAAAGACACCTGGGTTTTGGACGACTAGGGGGACGCAGAGACTTCATGCTTCTGGGACGCACCGCCAACGGCCTCTACTGGATGAACCGCTACATCGAGCGGACTGAGAACATGGCCCGGCTGATCGATGCCGGGCTGCGTATGGCGCTGACGCGCAGCCAGGATGCATCGGAGGAATGGAACTCGGTGCTGCTGTCGGCGGGAGCGGCCGATTCGTTTTCTGCCAAGCACAGCGACTACACGGCCGAAAATGTCGCCGATTTCCTGCTGCGCGACATGTCCAACCCTTCGAGCGCGGTGGCGGCGATCGAGACGGCCCGCAACAACGCCCGCATGGTGCGCACGGCGCTGACGCGCGAGACGTGGGAGAGTATCAACGAGGCCTGGATGTCGCTGAAGCGCATGCTGGCCACCCCGATCGACCAGCGCGAGCTGCCCAGCGTCCTCGATGCCATCAAGCGTGAGACGGCGCTGATCCGCGGCTCGTTCTACGGCACCATGCTGCGCAACGAGATTTTCGACTTCGCCCAGCTCGGAACCTATGTCGAACGAGCCGACAACACGGCGCGCATCCTCGACGTCAAATATTACGTGCTGCTGCCGTCGATCTCGTGGGTGGGGTCGTCGCTCGACAACTATCAGTGGGAATCGATCCTGCGCTCGGTGGCGGCACACCGCTCCTATCGCTGGGTCTACGAAGCCGAATACAAGCCGACCAACATCGCCGAGTACCTGATCCTCAATGTGCGCATGCCGCGCTCACTGACCTTCAGCTACCGCTTCATCGCCGAACACCTGAAATTCCTCTCCGAGGACTACAGCGCAAGGCACGAAAGCAACGATCTTGCCGACCGAATCTATGCGCGGCTGCGCGGAACCGAGATCAAGGATGTGTTCGAGGGCGGGCTGCACGAGTTCCTGGCTGACTTCATCCGCGACAACAACAGACTGGGCGACCAGGTAGCCCAGGATTTCGGCTTCTATTGAGCGGGTATGGCCATGCGGCTCAAGGTTTCGCATCGCACGGAATACAACTACGACCAGCCGATCCGCTACGGCCTGCAGCGCATCAGGCTTTGGCCGGCTAGTGGGCCGGCGCAGACCATACTGACCTGGACCCTGCAGGTGGAAGGTGCCCGCGAAGAGGTGCGCTTCCTCGACCAGTTCGGCAACGACACGCGGCTTTTGTCCATCGACGGGGATCCGCATACGATCAGTGTCGTGGTCGTGGGTGAGGTGGAGACCAATGAGGTATCAGGCGTCTCAGGTCCGCACCGAGGCTTTGCGCCGCTTTGGCTGTTCCAACACGAGACGCCGCTGACAGCGCCGGGGCCAGCGATCAAGGCGCTGGCTGCTGATCCGGGCGAGGGCGGCGAGCTCGAGCGGCTGCATCGGCTTATGGCCGAGATCCGCAAACGCGTCGCCTATGTGCCCGGTACGACCGACACAGGCACGACCGCCGAGCAAGCGCTGAACAAGGGCACCGGCGTCTGCCAGGACCATGCCCACATATTTGCGGCCGCAGCCCGGCTGTTCGGCTTTCCGGCGCGCTATGTCAGCGGCTATTTGATGATGAACGACCGGGTCGAGCAGGCGGCGACACATGCCTGGGCAGAGGCCTATGTCAACGGCCTCGGCTGGGTCGGCTTCGATGCGGCCAACGGCATTTCGCCGGACCAGCGCTATGTGCGCGTGGCGGTGGGCCGCGACTACCGCGAGGCGATGCCGATTTCGGGCATTCTCGTCGGTCAGGCGCAGGAACGGCTTGCAGTCCACATCACGGTAGAGCAGTAATCCCCGGGAAAAGCTCGCCTTTGGACTGGAACAGATGACTTATTGCGTCGGCCTCAAGATTGATCGCGGATTGGTGTTCATGTCGGACACCCGCACCAATGCCGGCATCGACAGCATCTCGACGTTCCGCAAGATGAAGGTGTGGGAAAAGCCGGGCGAGCGCGTGATCGTGCTTATGTCGGCGGGCAATCTCGCCACCACGCAGGCCGTGGTCAGCCTGCTTGACGAGCGCACGAAGGCAGTTTCCGAGCGCGCGCCGACGCTGTTCGAGACGCCCTCGATGTATCAGACCGCCTGTCTGGTGGGCAGCGTGGTCAAGGAGGTCATTGCGCATTCGGCGCCTGCGGGCCAGACGGCGGACTCGAGCTTCAATGCCTCCTTCATCCTCGGTGGCCAGATCAAGGGCAGCGAACCCAGGCTGTTCATGATCTACCCCGAAGGCAATTTCATCGAATCGACCGACGACACGCCGTTCTTCCAGATCGGCGAGACCAAGTATGGCAAGCCGATCATCGTGCGCGCCTATGACCGTGAGATGAGCTTTGCCGAGACAGTGAAGCTTCTGATGGTGTCTTTCGATTCGACGCTGAAATCGAACCTGTCGGTCGGCCTGCCGCTCGATCTGCAGTTCTATGAGAAGGATGCGCTGAAGGCGGGCCTGAAGAAGCGCATCGGCGCCGATGATCCCTATTACAAGACGATCTCGGACGGTTGGTCGAACGCGCTCAAGGTCGCGTTCCAGAGCCTGCCGGACTTTCCGGACTAGGCTCGCGTTGAAGGGCGCGTGCTTTCGGTGCCGCTTTCGAAATGGCTTTTCACTGCTTTCGTATTCCCCTATCGTTTGTAAAAACGAACTCAGGGGAACGTTGAAATGTATCTTTCGCCGCGCCAGTCGGAAATCGTCCAATTGGCCAAGGACAATGGGCGGGTGCTTGTCGACGATTTGGCCGCGCATTTTCAGGTGACGCCGCAGACCATCCGCAAGGACCTCAACGATCTCTGCGACCAGCGCCTATTGAGCCGCATCCATGGGGGCGCGCTGTTTCCCTCCGGTATCGAGAACCTCGAATATGAGGCACGGCGCAAGATCGCGGCCGACGAGAAGGACGCGATCGGCCAGGCGGCGGCACGTATCATCCCCGACAACGCGTCGCTGTTCGTCAACATCGGCACCACGACAGAAGCCGTGGGTAAGGCGCTGCTCGACCACAAGGGGCTGATGGTCATCACCAACAACATCAACGTCGCCAACCGGATGAGGGTCTATCCCGACATGGAGGTGGTGATCGCGGGTGGCGTGGTGCGTGGCTCGGACGGTGGCATCGTCGGCGAGGCGGCCGTCGATTTCATCCGCCAGTTCAAAGTCGACTATGCGGTCATCGGCGCATCGGCTATCGATCATGACGGGGCGCTGCTCGATTTCGACTTCCGCGAGGTCAAGGTGGCGCAGGCGATCATCGCCAATGCGCGGCATGTGATCCTGGTGTCGGACCGGACGAAGTTCGAACGCACAGCGCCGGTGCGCATTGCCCATCTGTCACAGATGGACACTTTCATCACCGATCACTGCGACATCCCCAGTATCCGCAAGATCTGCGCCGAATCGGACGTCCAGCTCATCGAAACAAAAAAGCCCGCGTAGGTGAACGCGGGCTTTTGTCGTCAGCCTGGCTGAGACGGCTCAATAGGGCGAATAGCACTGCTGACGCGGGCCGTTGTAGGGCTGGAAAGTATTGTCGGACGCCCGGTACGAACGGTAGCGGTTGTAGCACCACTGCACATGTGAATTGCCGTAGGCTGGCGTCACGTAGCGCGGGGGCGGAGGCTGGTTGAGCGCGCCGCCGATGATGGCGCCGGCTATGAAGGCGCCGGCAGGGAACCACCAGTCATTGTAGCGGCGATAGCCCGGGCGGTAGTCGCGATAGCCGCGATGCCCATTGAAATAATAGGCGTCGCCGCGGCGGACAAAGCGCGGGTTTATACCGGGACGCTCCATGCGCATTGGCCGATGGCGGCGCCAGTTGTTGTCATACTGAATCTGCTGAATGTCAGCCGAAGCTTGGGGCGCCTTGGGAACGAATGCCGGAGCCGCCGCAGCAGGCAGTGCTGCGCCGAACGCAAATGACGCGGCAAGTGCCGTCGCCACGAATCCAGAAAGCACCTTGTTCATGATCGTCTCCTGATGGGTTGATGTCCGGGCTGAGGAGTCAAACGATCTTCGCGAAGGAATGTTCCGTATTCAGGCTGAATGAGCACTGCCAAGTGCAGTATCGATGAAGTCGTGCGGAACGGGCGGATAGTGCAGAGACAGGCAAAGCCCCGCGCTTGTGGAAACGCGGGGCTTGATGCTGCTGGCTTAGCCAAAGGGCGAATAGCACTGCTGACGCGGGCCGCCATAAGGCTGGTAAGTATTGTCGTAGGCCCGATACGACCGGTAGTGGTCGTAGCACCACTGCGTATGGGCGTCGCCATAGGCGGGCGTGGCGTAGGTATAGGTCGGGCCTTCGTCATAGAGGGAGCTTCCGATCACTGCTCCGGCCAAAAAGGCGCCGGGGAAGAAGAAGTCGTCGTCGCGGAAGTGACGATGATGACGGAAGAAGAAATCGCGGTCCTGGACAAAGCGACGGCCAGCGAAACGGTCGTCATGCCGCACGAAATCGTGGCGCATGAAGACGTCACGATCGCGCAAGCCGCGTGGTTCGAATCGCATTCCTCGATCCATGTGCATAGCCATCGGGTGGCCATGCGGGATCCACATCGGACCTCCACCGGAAAAATGCGACATGCCGGAGAAATGCGCAGCGGCGGCTGGGGCAGCTGTCGCCATGCCAAATGAAGCCAAGATGGCCAATGCCATCAAACCTGATGTGACCTTGCTCATGATCGCCTCCTCATGAGATTAAGTTAGCATATGCTAATAAACGTCAGTGGAGCTGCGATTGTTCCTGAACGGTACGGCGCTCGCGGTGTCGTGAACCGTCGCCTGCACATAAGAATGAGAGAACAGGTGGTGAGCGCGCAGGGATTCGAACCCTGGACCTACTGATTAAAAGTCAGTTGCTCTACCGGCTGAGCTACGCGCTCCCGTAGGCCGCGCGGCGACCCCGAAATTGCGGCGGAACATAGGGAGAGTGCCCCGGCCGGTCAACCGGAAAAAAGCGCTCTCCATAGGTCGTCTATCGTGTGGGGCGTGCAGGAGCCCGGGATGCAGGCAATATTACCTGTGGATGATATTGCTGGCGTCATGGGCCGCTGCTAAATCGTGGTGCCCAATATCGGGCCCGCATCGATATGGAAATTCATAAATGCATATTGTTTTGAAACTCGCCGTTGCTTCGGTTCTGGCGGTATCGGCTCTTCCTGCCGTGGCACAAGCGGAAGACCTCGTCTTTACGCTCAAGAACGGCACCAGCTCGGTCCTGACGAATTTCTATGCCTCGCCTGTTGGCGTCGACCAGTGGGAAGACGACATTTTCGGCCGCGACACGCTGGGAGCAGGCGAGAGCATGCAGATTACCATCGCCGACGGCCGCAGTGTCTGCGAATACGACATGCGTTTCGAATTCGAGGAAGGCTCGTCGCTCGACACCACGACCGACAAGCAGAACCTCTGCGAGCTGGGCGAATACACGATCCACGAGTAATTCCGGGCCGGGGATTCGCGGCCGGCGGCGCGCCGCTAACGAAAACGTGTTCGGGCCGCGATGCCGGCCCGCACGACAAACGGCCTTTCGCCGGCATTGCCGGGTTGATAGCGCGCCGAAATGCCACGCAATGGTGATTGGTGCACTGCTGTGCGTGCCGCTATGACGGCGCGTGCAAGACCACGGAGCAGCACAGCATGGCATTGGATATCGGCTATCTCAGCGCATTGGGGGCGGGCGCCCTGTCGTTCCTGTCGCCTTGCGTCTTGCCGCTGGTGCCGCCCTATCTCTGCTACATGGCTGGCGTCTCGGTCGATGATTTCAAGGCCGACGGCGGCGTGGCCACGGTTTCGCGGGCGCGCGGCGCGCTGCTTGCAGCCTCCGTCTCCTTCGTGCTCGGCTTCACCACCGTGTTCGTATCGTTAGGCGCCGGCGCTTCGACCATCGGCCAGCTGCTGCGCACCTGGCAGGAGCCGCTGGCCATGGCTGCAGGTGTGCTGATCATCCTGATGGGCCTCAATTTCCTCGGTGTGTTGCGCATTCCCATGCTGTCGCGCGAGGCGCGTTTCCAGTCGCAGGGCAAGCCGGCGAGCAACCTTGCGGCCTATCTGATGGGGCTTGCTTTCGCCTTTGGCTGGACGCCCTGCATCGGCCCCGTGCTAGGACCGATTCTGACTTTGGCAGGCGGCCGCGAAACGGTGGGTGAGGGTGCGCTTCTGCTCGCCGTCTATTCGCTCGGGCTCGGCATTCCGTTCCTGATCGCTGCGATGTTCTCCGGCGCCTTCATGCGGTTCCTTTCCAAATTCCGTGTCCATCTCGGCAAGGTCGAGAAGGCGATCGGCGGGCTTCTGGTCGTTGCTGGCGTGCTGTTCCTGACCGGAGGCATCCAGACCGCTTCTTACTGGCTGCTCGAGCGCTTTCCCGTTCTTGGCCAGCTCGGCTGACATCGCGCCGAAATTGCGCCCGCATTGGAGCTGATAGCCGGCAATGCTAGAAAGGTGGCCGAATCCAGCCGCTTGTTTGCAACCGGGACGACGCCATGACCTCGAGAACCTGCCTGTCGATCATTCTTGCTGCCGGCGAAGGCACGCGCATGAAGAGCAGTCAGGCCAAGGTGCTGCACAAGATTGCCGGTCTGCCGCTGGTAGCGCATGTGGCAAAGGCAGCGGAAGCTGCCGGTTCGGACGCAGTCGCGCTGGTCGTCGGCCATGGCGGCGACGAGGTCCGGAAGGCCGCCGAGGGTTTTGCGCCGAAAGCGGAAGTGGTCGAACAGAAGGAGCGGCTGGGAACGGCGCACGCCGTGCTGGCGGCGCGCCAGGCAATCGCGCGCGGCTATGACGACCTGCTGGTCATGTTCGGAGACACGCCGCTGGTCGAGGCCGAATCGCTGGCCAGGGCGCGCGGCATGCTGGCCGATGGTGCGGCCGTCGTGGTCATCGGCTTCAGGCCGCCGAGCCCGGCCGGCTATGGCCGACTGATCGAAAGGGACGGCCGGCTGGTCGCTATCCGCGAGGACAAGGACTGCACCGACGAGGAGCGAAAGATCGGCTTCTGCAATGCCGGGCTGATGGCGATTTCAGGCAAGGATGCGCTGAAGCTGCTCGACCAGGTCGGCAATGCCAATGCCAAGGGTGAGTTCTATCTCACCGACATCGTCGAGATCGCCGACAAAACCGGCCTCAAGGTCGTTGCGACCGAGGCGAGCTTTGAAAGCGTGCTGGGCATCAACAACCGGGCGGAACTGGCCGAGGGCGAGGCTGTCTGGCAGAAGCGCCGCCGGCACCGGGCGATGCTTGAAGGTGCGACGCTGATCGCGCCCGAAACCGTCTATTTCTCCCATGATACGCAGATCGGCGCGGATGTGACGGTCGAGCCGAGCGTGTGGTTCGGCCCAGGCGTCAAGGTCGCCGACGGTGCCGTGATCCATGCGTTCAGCCACCTCGAAGGCGCTGACGTCGGCCCACGCGCCGAGGTCGGGCCGTTTGCCAGGTTGAGGCCCGGTGCGGATCTGCGCGAAAAGGCCAAGGTGGGCAATTTCTGCGAGGTGAAGAAGGCAACGGTCGAGAAGGGCGCCAAGGTCAACCACCTGACCTATATCGGCGATGCGCGCGTCGGTGCCGGTGCCAACATCGGTGCCGGCACGATCACCTGCAACTATGACGGGTTTTCAAAGTTCTTTACCGACATCGGCGAGGGGGCCTTTGTCGGCTCGAACACATCGCTGGTGGCGCCGATCGTCATCGGTGCACGCTCCTACATCGCCTCGGGCAGCGTCATAACAGACGAAGTGCCGGAGGATTCGTTGGCCTTTGGCCGCGCGCGGCAGAAGACTCTGCCCGGCAAAGGCAAGGAGCTGCGCGAGCGTTTTGCCGATGCGGCGGCCGCGAAGAAAAAATCGGCGGCAGAGTAACTTCGCTTCAATCCTGCCGTGCAATCCTGTCATCGCTTGTCGGCCCGAAAGGCTGATACGCAGCGAAACGGAATGTGATTTTCGCTGAACCCTGTGGCTGCCTAAAAGGCGGCCAGGGTTTTGTGGGACAGGAGGGGCGCACCATGTGCGGAATCGTTGGTATTGTCGGCCAGACACCGGTTGCGCCGCTGATCGTCGACGCGTTGAAGCGTCTCGAGTATCGCGGCTATGATTCCGCTGGTGTCGCCACCATCGAACATGGTGAGCTCGCCCGCCGTCGCGCCGAAGGCAAGCTCGTCAATCTCGAACGCCTGCTGAAGGCGGTGCCGCTGGACGGCAATATCGGCATCGGCCACACGCGCTGGGCCACCCATGGCGTTCCCAACGAGACCAATGCGCACCCGCATTTCTCCGAAGGCGTGGCGATCGTCCACAACGGCATCATCGAGAATTTTGCCGAGCTGCGCCAGGAACTTACAGCCGACGGTTACGAGTTCACGTCGCAGACCGACACCGAGGTGGTGGCGCATCTGATTGCACGCGAGTTGGCGAAAGGCGCGGATCCGGTCGATGCGGCGTACGCCGCGCTGAAGCGTCTCAACGGCGCCTTTGCGCTCGCCATCATGTTCAAGGGCGACGAGGACCTCATCGTCGGCGCCCGCAACGGCCCACCGCTCGCCGTCGGACACGGCGAAGGCGAGATGTTCCTTGGATCGGACGCCATTGCGCTGGCGCCGTTCACCAACTCGATCACCTATCTCGAGGATGGCGACTGGGCGGTGGTGCGTCGCACGCAGTTTCAGATCTACGACATGGATGCCAGGCCGGTGGAGCGTCCGCGCCGCCAGTCGGTCGGCACCAGCTATCTGGTCGACAAGGGCAATCATCGGCACTTCATGGAAAAGGAAATCCATGAACAGCCCGAGGTGATCTCGCACACGTTGGCGCATTACCTCGACTTCACGCAAGGCACCTCGAAGCCGCTCGACCTGCCGTTCAGCTTCGCCGACATCGACCGCATCGCCGTTTCGGCCTGCGGCACCGCCTATCTCGCAGGACTGGTCGGAAAATACTGGTTCGAGCGCCATGCGCGCCTGCCAGTCGACATCGACGTCGCCTCGGAATTCCGCTATCGCGAAATGCCGATCTCCAAGAACAGCGCTGCCTTCTTCGTGTCGCAGTCGGGCGAGACCGCCGACACGCTGGCCTCGCTGCGCTACTGCCGCAAGCAGGGCGTGCCGATCGGCGCCATCGTCAACGTGCGTGAATCGACCATCGCGCGCGAAGCCGACGTGACCATGCCGACCCTGGCCGGGCCCGAGATCGGCGTCGCTTCGACCAAGGCCTTCACCTGCCAGCTGTCGGTGCTCGCCTCGCTCGCCATCCGGGCCGCCTCGGAACGCGGCACAATATCAGCGGATGAAGAAAAGGCGCTGGTGCGCAGTCTCTCGGAGACGCCGCGCTATGCCGCCCAGGTGCTGAAGCTCGACAAGCAGATCGAGAAGGTGGCGCGCGAGCTCGCCTCCTACAAGCACGTGCTTTATCTCGGTCGCGACACCAATTTTCCGCTCGCCATGGAAGGTGCGCTCAAGCTCAAGGAAATCTCCTACATCCACGCCGAAGGCTATGCCGCCGGTGAGCTCAAGCACGGTCCGATCGCACTGATCGACGAGAACATGCCGGTCATCGTCATCGCCCCGCATGACCGCATCTTCGAAAAGACGGTGTCGAACATGCAGGAAGTGGCGGCCCGCGGCGGCAAGATCATCCTGATCACCGACCAGAAGGGTGCGGCGCAGGCAACGGTGAAGACGCTGGAGACCATCGTTTTGCCCGACGTGCCCGAGTTCATCGCGCCAATCATCTATGCGCTGCCGATCCAGATGCTGGCCTATTTCACCGCTGTGTTCATGGGCACCGACGTCGACCAGCCGCGCAACTTGGCGAAATCGGTGACGGTGGAGTAGCGGGGCTGCTTCTACCAACTGGCTAGTTCCAAACCGCTGTGCGTGCGGCTAATGTTGCGCTGCAAACACGCAAGCGGTGATACATGTCGGATCTGCCCAGAACATCCGCGATGACCAGGTTGAGGAACTATTTCCTCACCGGCTTCGTCGTCTGCGCGCCGCTGGTGCTGACCATCTACATCGTCTGGTCGTTCATCGGCTGGGCCGATTCCTGGGTGAAGCCCTACATTCCGGCAACCTACAATCCCGACACCTATTTGACCATCCGGGTGCCGGGCTTCGGGCTGATCGTGGCGCTGGTGCTGATCACGCTGATCGGCTTCCTCACCGCCAATTTCATCGGCCGCGCCATCGTTGGCTTTGGCGAGCGCCTGCTCGCCCGCACGCCTCTGGTGCGTGGCCTCTACAAGACGTTGAAGCAGCTTTTCGAGACCGCACTCTCCAACAAGAGCGACATGTTCCGCACCGTCGGCATGGTCGAGTACCCGCGCAAGGGCGTGTGGTCGATCGTCTTCGTCGGCAACGAGAAGCAGACCGAGATCAATGAGAAGCTAGACAAGGAAGGCGACCCGCTGATCGCCGTCTTCATGCCATGTACGCCGAACCCGACCACCGGCTTTCTGATGTATGTGCATCGCTCCGAGGTCGTGCTGCTCGATATGAGTATCGAGGACGGGGCCAAGCTGATCGTCTCGGCGGGACTGGTGGTGCCCGAGGTGAAGCCCGCGACCGGAGGCAAGGCGAAGGTGATCGAAGGGCCTGTCGGTAATCCGCCAGTTGGGACGATGCCTCAGCCCGCCCTCAGCAGTCTTACCGCCTCGTCGCGGCCGAACAAGTAGAGCAGCAGCCGTACGGCTTCGCCGCGCGGGGATTGTAGCTCCGGGTCGCGGGCAAGGATCAGGCGGGCGTCGTCGCGGGCGATTTCGAGCAGGTCGGCGTGGGCTTCTAGGCGGGCGACCTGGAAGCCAGGTGTGCCGGACTGGCGGGTGCCCAGAAGTTCACCTTCGCCGCGCAATTTGAGGTCTTCCTCGGCGATGAGGAAGCCATCCTCGGTGTCGCGCATGACCGACAGGCGGCGCTTGGCCGTTTCACCAAGCGGGTCCTTGTAGAGCAGCACGCAGGATGACGGCTTCGAGCCGCGGCCAACGCGGCCGCGCAGCTGGTGGAGCTGGGCGAGGCCGAAGCGCTCGGCATGCTCGATGACGATGATGGTCGCGTCGGGCACGTCGACGCCGACCTCGATCACGGTGGTGGCGATGAGCACGCGCGTTTCGCCTTCCTTGAAGGCGCGCATCGCCTCATCCTTCTCCGCCCCCTTCATGCGGCCATGGACCAGCCCGATACGCTGCCCGAAGACGGGCTGCAGAGAGGAGAAGCGGTCCTCGGCGGACATCAGCTTGATCTCTTCGGATTCCTCGACCAGCGGGCAGATCCAGTAGATTTTCTGGCCGTCTGCGACCGCGTCGCGGATGCGGCCGACGAGTTCGTCGATGCGCTCGAGCGGCAGGGTGACGGTCTTGATCGGCTGGCGGCCGGCCGGCTTTTCCGTGAGGCGCGACACGTCCATGTCGCCGAAGGCTGTCAGCACCAGGGTACGTGGGATGGGGGTGGCGGTCATGACCAGCATGTCGGGCGCCTGGCCCTTTGCATTCATGGCGAGGCGCTGGTGCACGCCGAAGCGATGCTGCTCGTCGATGACGGCGAGAGCCAGGTCATGGAAGACGACGGCCTCCTGGAACAGCGCGTGCGTGCCGATAATGATGTCGATTTCGCCGCCCGCGAGATCGGCGAGGATCTGGGTCCGCTCGCGGCCCTTCTCGCGGCCGGTGAGTACGGCGACCTTGAGGCCGACACGTTCGGCCAGGGGTGAAATGCCGGCGAAATGCTGGCGGGCGAGGATTTCTGTCGGCGCCATGAGCGCGGCCTGGCCACCGGCCTCGACGGCGCGCGCCATGGCAAGAAGTGCCACCACCGTCTTGCCCGAGCCGACATCGCCCTGGAGCAGGCGCAGCATGCGTTCGGGCTTGGCCAGGTCTTCGTTGATCTCGACAAGCGCCTGTTCCTGCGAGCCGGTCAGCGCATAGGGCAGGGCCTTGCGCAGCGCATCGACGAGGCGGCCGTCGCCTATGAGCGGGCGGCCATGCAGCTTGCGCACACGGGCGCGAACCAGCGCCAGCGACACCTGACCAGCGAGGAATTCGTCATAGCCAAGGCGACGCCAGGCGGCATTCTCCGGCGAGGCATCGAGCGGATCGGCAGGATTGTGGACGCGTTGCAGCGCTGCCGCGAAGCTGGGAAAGCTCTGCCGGCGCATGACATCGGCGTCGAGCCATTCGGGCAATGGCGGCACGCGCTCGATGGCCTGGCCGATGGCGCGGCGCAACGCCTTGGCCGACAGGCCCGCCGTCAGAGGATAGACTGGTTCGACCAAGGGCAGCTTGTCGGCTTCGCTGGCGAGCGCGATGTGGTCGGGATGGACCATGGACGGGCGGCCGTTGAACCATTCCATGCGGCCCGAGACGATGACAAGTTCGCCCTCGGGCATGGCCTTTTCGAGATAGGCGGCGTGAGCATGGAAGAATGTCAGCGTGATCTCGCCGGTGTCGTCATGGGCGAAGACGCGGTAGGGCACCGAGCGATTGCCGCGCGGCGCCGGCTGGTGGCGGTCAATGCGCACCTCAAGAGTGACGATGGCGCCTTCGGCAGCATAAGCGATGCCGGGCCGGTTGCGCCGATCGATGACGCTGTTGGGCAGCACGAACAACAGGTCGCCTGTTCGTGCCACCCGGTCGCCGAGATCTGCAGGTACGACCTTCTCGACCAGCACGGCGACCTTCGGTCCGATGCCGGCAAGCGTGGTGATCGGGGAGAACAGGGGATCGAGAAGGGAAGGCCGCATCATGTCAGCTTATGCGTTCGACTTGCCCGGGCAAAGGCTGACAGGGGCGGCTATCCACGCTATATGCGCCCCGACACGAGAGGAATTGCCGAAATGACCGGAACGACACGCTCGAGCGAAGGCCTTGATACGCGCAGGCGTAAGCTTCTGTTCCGGTCGTGGCATCGCGGCATGCGCGAGATGGATCTGATCCTTGGCCATTTCGCCGACACCCGGATCGATAAGCTGAGCGACGAGGAGCTGGACCTCTACGAGGTGCTGCTCGACATCACGGACAGGGAACTGCTGTCCTGGATCATCGGCGAAGCGCCGGTGCCGACAGCGGTCGACACCCCGGTCTACAGGCAGATCGTCGCGTCGCGCGACGCCATCACCGTCTGAGCGAGATCATGAGCTTGCTGAAATCGATCGGCCTGCCCAAAGGTCGCGCCGGACAGTTCATCGTCGATGGCGTCGCCGACGGCTACGAAGCCTTTGCGATTGCCACCGCGGCGGCCGAAATGGCGCCCGATGGCCCGATGCTGTTTGTCGCTCGCGACGGGCAGCGGCTGCCGCAGATCGTTGAAGCGCTCAACTTCGTAGCCCCTGAACTGCCCGTGCTGGAACTGCCCGCGTGGGACTGCCTGCCTTACGACCGTGTGTCGCCTGGGGCGGATGCCGCTGCTCTCAGGCTTGATGCGCTGGCGGCAATGATCACGCTCAGAAAGACCCCGCACCGGGCCATCGTGCTGACCACCGCAAATGCACTGCTGCAGCGGGTGCCGCCGGCCGCGGCGATCGAGGCGCAGGAGTTCCGCGCCAAACCGGGCAACCAGGTGGAGATGAATGCGCTGGTGGCGCGGCTGGAGCGTGCCGGCTTCGAGCGCGTGCCTACGGTTCGCGGCGTCGGCGAGTTCGCCGTGCGCGGCGGTATTCTCGATCTCTACGCGCCGGGCGCTGCCGATGCGTTGCGCCTCGACTTCTTCGGCGACACGCTGGAGACGATCCGCGCCTTCGACGTGGCGACGCAACGCACAACCGGCAGCCGCAATTCGGTCGTGCTCCAGGCGATGAGCGAGGTGGCGCTGACGCCGGAAACGATCAGCAAGTTCCGCCGCAGCTATATCGATGCCTTCGGCGCGCCATCGCGCGACGATGCGCTCTATGCCGCGGTCTCCGAGGGCCGGCGCTTCGCCGGCATGGAGCACTGGCTGCCGTTTTTCTATCCGCACATGGAGACGGTGATCGAGTATCTGCCTGATGCGCCCGTGGTCTTCGACCATCTGGCACGCGAGGCGATGAGCGAGCGCCATGCGCTGATCCTCGACCACTACGAGGCGCGTCGCAAGCAGGCAGAAGGCAGCGGCATCAAGGATGCGGTGCCCTACAAGCCGGTCGCGCCCGGGTTGATGTATCTGTCGCCGGACGAGGTGGCGGCAGCGCTGGCAGACCAGGCCAATGCGGAGCTGACACCGTTCGATACACCCTTTTCGAGTGGGCGCAGGGTGCTGCATGCCGGTTCGCATGCCGGCCGCAGCTTTGCCGAGGAGCGGGCCGACCCCAACGCCAACGTGTTCGACGTGGTGGCGCGTCACATCGCCGATCAGCGCGCGGCCAAGCGGCGCGTGGTCGTGGCCGGCTGGACGGAAGGCTCGCTCGACCGTCTGACGCAGATTCTCGAGGAGCATAATCTCGGCAATCTCAAGCGGGTCGAAAGCCTTGCTGGCGTCGAGGCGCTGAAGCCGGGCGAGGCGGGCCTTGCTGTCCTGCCGATCGAGTCCGGCTTTGAGGCCGGCGACCTGGTGTTCGTTGCCGAGCAGGACATCCTTGGCGACCGCCTGATCCGTCGTTCGAAGAAGCGCAAGCGCGCCGCCGACTTCATCGCCGAGGCTTCGGCCTTGTCGGCGGGCGACATAGTCGTTCACGCCGACCATGGTATCGGCCGTTTCGTCGGGCTGAAGACCATCGAGGCGGTGGGCGCGCCACATGATTGTCTTGAAATCCACTATGCCAGCGATGGCCGGCTGTTCCTGCCGGTCGAGAACATCGAGCTTCTGTCGCGCTACGGCTCGGATTCGGCGGAAGCAACGCTCGACAAGCTGGGCGGTGGTGCCTGGCAGTCGCGCAAGGCCAAGCTCAAGCGCCGCCTGCTCGAAATGGCCGGCCAGCTGATCAAGCTCGCGGCCGAGCGGCAGATGCGCGAGGCGCCTGCGATGAATCCGCCCGACGGCGTCTATGGTGAGTTCGCGGCGCGCTTCCCTTACGAGGAGACCGACGACCAGCAGGGCGCCATCGATGCGGTGATGGAAGATCTTGGCGCCGGCAAGCCGATGGACCGCCTGATCTGCGGCGACGTCGGCTTCGGCAAGACGGAAGTTGCGCTGCGCGCGGCCTTCATTGCCGCCATGGAAGGTTTCCAGGTGGCGGTGGTGGTGCCGACGACGCTGCTGTCGCGCCAGCATTTCAAGACGTTCTCGCAGCGCTTTGCCGGCCTTCCGATCAATGTGCGCCAGGCTTCGCGCCTGGTCGGCACCAAGGAGCTGGCGGAGACCAAGAAGGGCATCGCGGAGGGCACTGTCGACATCGTCGTCGGTACGCATGCGCTGCTCGGCTCGTCGATCGAGTTCAAGAACCTGGGACTTCTGATCATCGACGAGGAGCAGCATTTCGGCGTCAAGCACAAGGAGCGCCTGAAGGAGCTCAAGAGTGACGTGCATGTGCTGACGCTGTCGGCGACACCGATCCCACGCACGCTGCAACTGGCGCTGACCGGCGTGCGCGAGCTGTCGTTGATCGCCACGCCGCCGGTGGATCGCATGGCGGTGCGCAGCTTCATTTCGCCCTTCGACCCGCTAGTCATCCGCGAGACGTTGCTGCGCGAGCGCTATCGCGGCGGCCACAGCTTCTATGTCGTGCCGCGTATCGCCGATCTCGGCGAGATCCACCAGTTCCTGCAGGAATCGGTGCCGGAGCTGAAGGTGGCCGTTGCGCACGGCCAGATGCCTCCCGGCGAACTCGACGACATCATGAACGCCTTCTACGACGGCCAGTATGACGTGCTGTTGTCGACGACCATCGTCGAATCGGGCCTGGACATTCCCACCGCCAACACGCTGATCGTGCATCGCGCCGACATGTTCGGCCTCGCCCAGCTCTACCAGTTGCGCGGGCGTGTCGGCCGTTCCAAGGTGCGTGCTTATGCGCTGTTCACGCTGCCGGCCAACCGCAAGCTGACGGACACCGCCGACCGCAGGCTGAAGGTGCTGCAATCGCTCGACACGCTGGGCGCGGGCTTCCAGCTCGCCAGTCACGACCTCGACATCCGCGGCGCCGGCAATCTGCTTGGCGAGGAGCAGTCGGGCCATATCAAGGAGGTCGGCTTCGAGCTCTACCAGCAGATGCTGGAAGAGGCGGTGGCGGAACTGCGCGGCAGCGGCGAGGAGATCGATACGGGCTGGTCGCCGCTGATTGCCGTCGGCACCGCGGTCATGATCCCGGAAAGCTATGTGCCCGACCTGCAGCTCAGGCTGGCGCTCTACCGTCGTCTCGGCGACCTCGAAAACACCGAGGAGATCGACGGTTTCGGCGCCGAGCTCATCGACCGTTTCGGGCCACTGCCCGACGAGGTCAAGCATCTGCTCAAGATCGTCTTCATCAAGGCGCTGTGCCGCAAGGCCAATGTCGAGAAGCTGGACGCCGGGCCGAAGGGCGTGGTGGTGCAGTTCCGCAAGCGCGAGTTCGCCAACCCGGCGGGCCTCGTGCGCTACATCGCCGAGCAGGGATCGCTGGCCAAGATCAGGCCGGACCACTCGGTGGTGTTTGCGCGCGACTGGCCGAATGCCGAGAAGCGTCTGGCGGGTTCCGCCGTGATCATGACGCAGCTGGCGAAGCTGGCTGTGGCCTGATCGGCGGTCATGCATCCTTCGACAGGCTCAGGATGAGGAGCGGCGGTGCTGCCGCCAATCTCTGAGCGCTTTCGGCTTCATTAAGGGGGCAGCGCGCCTGCGCATCCCCAGAACCTGGGGCCTCCCGGTCGCGTGGCTTGCCACAGCGTTGGCATGTCATTCGGGGTCGGTTTCGCCTTCGTTGATGTCACGACATGGCTCCCGACACTCTGCACTCGCTTTGCTCGCTACGAGGCCGAGATGACGGGGGGCAAGGCGCTACTGGTTGCCATTTGTCGGACGAGACTGGCAGCAGAGCCGCCGGCGGTTGTCCTGAGTTTGTCGAAGGACGCGGGACAGGCCAACTGCTGATCTGGCCCGGGGGCAAACGGGCTGAGCCGGCAGCAGGCTCAGCCGGCGGTCCAATCACCCCCTTCGGTGATCATATTTAGTTCGGCAGCTCGCCGGCTTTTTCGGCTGCGACCTGGCGGATGGCGTCGGCGAGGGTGGCTGTGTCCTGGGCGCCCATGACGGCGTACTTGCCTTCGAGCAGGAAGCACGGCACGCCCGTGATGCCCATGCGCGAGGCGGTGACGATCTCGGTGGAAACCTCGTCGCGATCGGCGTCGGTTGAAAGCAGCGCTTCGACGACCGCGGTGTCCATGCCGGCTTCGCGAGCGGCCTCGACGAGGGTGCCGTGGTCGCCGATGTTCTTGCCCTGCTCGAAATAGTAGCTGAACAGCGTGCTCACCAGCTTGTTCTGGACGCCTTCGCCGGATGCTGCGGCCCAGCGGATCAGCCGGTGGGCGTCGAGCGTGTTGGGAGCGACTGATATTGCCTCGAAGTCGAACGAGATGCCTTCGACCGCGCCGAGCGTCACCAGATTGGCGTGGGCCTGCCTGAGCCGGTTCTCGTCATTGAACTTGGCCAGCATGTAGGCCTTGCGCTCCTTGCCTTCGGGCGGGATCGTCGGGTCGAGCTGGAAGGGGCGCCAGCGCACCTCGACGTCGGTGTCGGGCACTGCCGCAAGCGCGCTTTGCAGGCGGCGCATGCCCAGGAAACACCACGGGCAGACGACATCCGAAACCACATCGATGGTGAGCTTGTTCTGTTCGGTCATGAGACGGTCCTTGTGTAGGCTCGCGGGCGCGGCATGACGGCCATGGCCCGCTGATCCCAGAAATTTGCGGAACTAGCCGCCCTGGCTCCACCAGACCGGCAACTGATAACCGAATATGGGGGTCTTTTCCGGATGTTTCAGCCTTTTGGCAAAAGCGAGCCACTGATCGGAGTTGTGCTGCATGGGCACCATGTAGTTGCCAGAGATCAGCAGGCGGTCGAGTGCGCGCACGGCGGCGACGAAATCCTCCTTCTCGCGCGCCTTGAGCATGGTCTCGATCATGGCGTCGATCGCTGGATTGGCAACGCCGGCGAGATTGAACGAGCCTTCCTTGTTGGCCGAAGACGAACCCCAGCGGCCGATCTGCTCGATGCCCGGCGACAAGGTGCCGGTGAAGCCGGTCACGCCGATCAGCACATCGAAGTCAAAGTTCTGCTTGCGCGACTGGATCTGGTCGGCCTCGAGCGCGCGGATGGTCACGGCGATGCCAAGCTTTTCAAGGGTGCGTTGATAGATGGCCGCCAGCTTCTGCTCGGCGTCCGACGAGGTCAGGATCTCGAAGGCGAGCGGCTGGCCCTGCTTGTCGAGCATCTTGCCACCCTGCAGCTTGTAGCCGACGCCCTTGAGCAGGTCGAAGGCGGCCTTCAGCGCAGCGCGGTCCTGGCCGGAGCCATCGGTAACCGGCGGCCTCCATGTGCCGTCCATGACGTCGGGACGAACGGCACCAGGGAACGGCGCGAGCAGCGCCTTTTCCTTGTCACTGGCAGGCCTGTCATAGGCGGAAAGTTCGGTTCCCTGCCAGAAGCTGACGGTGCGCTCATACTTGCCGGCGAACAGGTTGCGGTTGGCCCATTCGAAGTCATAGAGCATGCCCAGGGCCTGGCGCACGACGGGGTCGGCGAATTTCGGCAGGCGGGTGTTGAACATGAAGCCGGTGACGACGGGTGGCAGCCCGCTCTTGAAGGTTTCAGCGACGATGTCGCCGTTCTTGTAGGCGGGGAAATCGAAACCGCGCTCGCGCTTGACCGGATCGGCCTCGGTGTAGGTGTCGCAAATGCCCTTCTTGAAGGCTTCGAACAGGGCGTTCGTGTTGAGGAAATATTCGATGGTGATCTGGTCGTAATTGTCGAAGCCGCGCTTGGCCGGCACGTCGCGGCCCCAATATTCGGGGTTGCGCTTGAAAACGATGCGCTCGCCGGGCTTGATCTCGCCGACCATGTAGGGGCCGGAGCCGATGATCGGCTTCAGTGTCGTCTGGTCGAACGTCTCCTTGTTGAAGAAGTGCTTCGGCACGATCGGCGTGAGCGCGATGATCAGCGGAAATTCGCGGTCGGCCTGGTCGTTGAAGGTGAAGCGGACACTGAGATCGCCTGTCTTTTCGATCTTCTCGATCTTGGACATTCGGTCGGAATAGGGCGGGCGGCCCTTCTCCGTATAGACCTCATAGGTGAAGATGACGTCGTCGGGCGTGATCGGCTGACCGTCGGACCATTTGGCATTCGGATCGATGTTGAACTCGATCCATTTGCGCTCCGGGTCGATGTCGACCGACTTGGCGATGAGGCCATAGATACTGAAGGCCTCATCGGCGCTGCGCTGCATCAGCGATTCGAAGACCAGATTGCCGTAGATCGTGTCGATCATGCCGCGCGCGGTGGTGCGCAAGCTCTTTATGATGAACGGATTGAGATTGTCGAAGCTGCCGATGACGCAATAGGTGATCTTGCCGCCCTTGGGCGCATCGGGATTGGCATAAGGGAAGTTCTTGAAATCCTGGGGCAGGGCCGGCTGGCCATGCATGGAAATGCCG
Organism: Aminobacter sp. MET-1; assembly: GCF_026521175.1. Classification (NCBI taxonomy): domain Bacteria; kingdom Pseudomonadati; phylum Pseudomonadota; class Alphaproteobacteria; order Hyphomicrobiales; family Phyllobacteriaceae; genus Aminobacter; species Aminobacter sp. MET-1. The sequence goes on from NZ_JAMSHL010000008.1 coordinate 99,558, forward strand.
TGGACGGGCTCGGCATATGCCGTGTGCGGGGCAAAAAGGGCGGTCGCGGCAACGGCTGCCAGCAGCGAAAGAGTGCGTCTCACGACGATTCTCCACGAATTCAGGGTAGCTTGATGATTCGAAGCGTAGCGCAGCCTGATGCGGGCAGTCCATCGCCGGCTCAGAACACAAGAAATGCGTTGTTGCGGGCTGGATTCAGGCCGCGCGGCAGTGTAACACGCGCGGCGAAGTCATGCTGTTGCCTCATTTGCCCAACAGGTAGCGTCGACACACGGCTCCGGGGCCGGTTCCGGGATTGTTTGAGAGGATTTCATGAAGATCACGAACCAGAACTTCGACGGTTTCCGTCTTTCCATCCTGGCGGCAGGTGTCGCCGGTTTGGTGGCGTCGACGCTGTCGCCCGCGGCCGCGCAGCAGCAGCAGGTCCCGCAGGGTTGGTTCAAGGCCTGCTCCAAGCAGGCTGACGTGGACATCTGCAACGTGCAGAACATCCTTACCGCTTCCAACGGCCAGTTGGTCACCGGCATTTCGATGATCGAGCTCAAGGGCAAGGTCAATCGTAAGGTGTTCCAGGTCACCGTGCCGAGCGGCCGTCTCATTCCTCCGGGGATCGGACTGCAGGTCGACGCCGGCAAGGCCCAGAAGCTCGACTACGTGATCTGCTTCCCGGATCGCTGCGTTGCCGAGATCGCGCTCACCGACCAGCTCGTAGGCTCCTTCAAGAAGGGCACCGACCTGACTCTGACCTCGGTCAATTTCCAGAACCAGCAGAACCCGATTAAGGTTTCGCTCGCTGGCTTCACTGGCGCCTATGATGGCGAGCCGATGAAGCAGTCGGACCTGGAAGATCGCCAGAAGAAGCTCCAGGAGTTCGTCTCCAAGAACAATCAGGACTTCGCCAAGAAGCTCAAGGAAGAGCAGGACAAGGCCAAGACGGCCAACTGATCCCGGGCGAAGACCGGAATTGAAAAAGCGGGGCTTTGACCCCGCTTTTTTGTTGCGCAGCCGCTGTTGGCGGGAATCCGAACTCGGCCCGTCGCCCGTCATGGCTGGTTCAGTGGCTGATGGTCGACTTGAGCGCGTAACGTCCGTCGGGCATCTTGTCGAAATAGTCCTTCACCTGCGGATGGCGGACCGGCTCGCCTGAGCTGTCCTCGAGCAGGTTCTGTTCCGAGACATAGGCGACATATTCGGTCTCGGCGTTCTCGGCGAGCAGGTGGTAGAAGGGCTGGTCGCGGCGTGGGCGCACCGCCGCCGGAATCGCCTCGTACCATTCCTCGGTGTTGGCGAATTCTGGGTCGACGTCGAAAATAACGCCGCGAAACGGAAACACACGGTGGCGCACCACCTGGCCGATCGAGAATTTCGCCGTCTTCATGCTGGTCACCATGGTCGCGCATGCTCTTAGAGCACTACGCGAAATCAGATACTTAAGACGTATTTCAGATCCGGAGCGGGAGGTTTCCGGCACAACACGCTTCGTCGGCTCCTATTTGGAGCAGCAAGGCAAGCAATTCAATGGTGTGGCGCTTGACGGGCGGCAAAGCGACGCGATACGGCCGAGGGCATATTTGCCCTTCGCGTCGCTTTTTTTGCTGCGGCCCAACCAATCTCGATCGGGAAAGCGCTGATGTCGGACGTGATCGGTCTGGTCCTGCCGTTCTTCGGGCTGATCTTCATGGGCTTCGTGGTGGCGCGCATCACCCGCCAGCCGCTCGAAGCGCTCGGCTGGATGACGACCTTCATCGTTTATGTCGCGCTGCCGGCGCTGTTCTTCCAGCTGCTGGCCAAGACGCCGTTCGAGCGCCTGACCGAGTGGGCCTACATATCAGGCGCAGTGTTTTCGACCTTCGTCATCTTCGCGATCATGTTTACCGCTTCTTTCATCAAGGGGCGCGGCGAGATTGCCGAATCGACCATCAAGGGGCTGGCCTCGGCCTATGGCAACATCGGCTATATGGGCCCCGGCCTGGCGCTGCTGGCCTTCGGCGAGGAAGCGGCGGTGCCGGTGGCGCTGATCTTCTGTTTCGAAAACATCATGCATTTCACCATAGCGCCGATGATGATGGCGCTGGCCGGCGACGAACCGCGCCCACCTTTGGGCGTGGCGGCCGATGTCGTCAGGAAGATCGCCCTCCATCCCTTCATCATCGCGACGGCGGTGGGCGTTCTCGCTGCCTACTTCGAGTTCCGCGCGCCGGTGCCGGTCGAGCGCTTCCTCGAATATCTGTCGCGGGCGGCAGCCCCTTGCGCGCTGTTTGCCATGGGCGTGACGCTGGCGCTCAGGCCTTTGAAACGCGTTCCACACGAGATGGTGCCGATCGCGCTGCTCAAGCTCATCGTGCACCCGCTGCTTTGCTATGTCGTGCTGAGCTGGATTGGCAATTTCTCACCGGTCTGGGTTTACTCTGCCATGCTGATGGCCGCCTTGCCGACGGCGACGAACGTGTTCGTCATCGCCCAGCAATACGGCGTCTGGGTCGAGCGTGCTTCGGCCAGTGTGCTCGTCACCACCTGTCTGTCGGTTCTGACCGTTACCGGGCTGCTCTACCTGATCCAGCACGGCGTTCTGCCGCCCGATCTTTTCCCTTGAGCCCCCCAGCCAGGTCCTGTCGGACGGGCCGATTTTTCGGATGACCTCCGACCTTATTCGCTCGATACACCGATGCGGCGCGTCGCTCGCAGCGATGAGGCGATGGCCGAAAAGCCGCTGCCCGGGCGCAGGCCTTCACGCATGAAGAAGGCGCGGATGGGGGAGAAGCCACCCAGAACGTTGAGGCCAAGGCCGCGGGCGAGCTGGGCGGGCAGCATGTCCGAAAGCAGCGACATGTTGAGCAGGTTGACGGCACTGGTGCGGGCCAGGATGTCGGGCCGGCGTGCCGCGTCATAAGCCTTGAGCGCCGTCGGCGCGCCCGGATCGGCCGCATGGTGCAGGGCAGTCTCAACGAGCTGGTCGACGTCGCGGATGCCGAGATTGAGCCCCTGGGCACCGATGGGCGGGAAGACATGGGCAGCCTCGCCGACCAGTGCGACGCGGTTCTGGGCGAAGCGAGCGGGCAGCGAGGTCGACAGCGGGTAGATCTGGCGGCCGCTGTCGATGGTGACGCGCCCGAGCATCGATTGCATCTGCCGTTCGACGCGCTGGGCAAGCGCATCGTTGTCGAGCCCGGCGAATTCGCGCGCCGTTTCCGGACGCAGCACCCAGACGAGGCTCGATCGGCGGCCAGGCAGCGGCACCACCGTGAACGGGCCGGTTTCGGTGTGGAACTCCGTCGACGTGAAACCGTGGTCGCGCGTATGGGCAAAATTCAGCACCAGCGCCGATTGCGGCAAAGCGCGCGCGCTGGCGGAAATGCCGGCAGCCATGCGCGCCGGCGAATTGCGGCCGTCGGCGGCAACCGCCAGCGGCGAAACGACAGTCGTGCCGTCCGAAAGGGCAGCGGTGACATGATCGCCCTCAAGCGTCCAGCCTTCAACCAGCGCCCGGCGCCATTCGATATCGGGATGGTGGGCAACTGCCTGTTCGAGCACGGCGTTGAGGACGCGATTCTGGAAATTGTAGCCGAAGTGATCCTCGCCGATCTCGCCGGCACGGAAGGTGACGATGGGGCTGCGGATCAGGCGTGCGGTGCCATCGACGATGCGCATGACCTTGAGTGGTGCGGCATCTGCCGACAGCGCACCCAGCACGCCAATCCGCTCCAGGACCTTCAGCGCGGGCACCATCAGGGCCGTGGTGCGGCCGTCGTCGGCTCGCGCGGGCGGGCCGGCGAGCAGAACGCCGAAGCCGGCATCGGCGAAAGCCAGCGCCGAGATCAGCCCGACGGGGCCGGTGCCGGCCACCAGGATACGGTTCGCTGATTTCTCGTTCGCCATGTGCAGTCCAAATCCGCCGGACCGTCGCCGGCTGCGTCATCGATAGTTTGGTTCTCCGATATATGGCAGGGCCAAGCCATTGATCAACGTGGCGATTGGGCTCATGCGCCGGCGGCTGGCACAAATCGCGCAGGGCTTACGCAACGTTCGTTGGGCACAAATGGCTTTCGGCTTGTATGAACTGCGGCCCTGCTATTAATTGCCGACGAAAGGGGATTGCATGGTGCTGGCCGTATCGAGCAATAGGGACCTTGCATTTCTCTTGCATGACCCTTGTCGTGCGCAAATAGCCGCCTGCGATGTCTTTCGAGACGACGGACGGAACTGGGCGGCAAACTTGATTGGCGAGGACCGTGAAGCCTAAAAAAGTCACATGGCCGCAGGCACGCGCCTTTTCGGTCCACCTCCTCACAGCATCGGGCTCATTCCTGGCCTTCGTGTCGCTGGTCGCCGCGAGCGAGGAGCGTTGGACCGCTATGTTCTGGTGGCTGGGGCTCGCGCTGTTCGTCGACGGAATCGACGGGCCGATCGCGCGCAAGCTCGAGGTCAAGGAAATCCTGCCGACATGGTCGGGCGAACTGCTCGACAACATCATCGACTACGTCACCTACGTGTTGATCCCGGCCTTTGCGCTCTATCAGGGTGGTTTCATGGGCGAGGGACTGTCGTTCCTGTCGGGCGCCATCATCGTCGTGTCGAGCGCGATCTATTATGCCGATACGGGCATGAAGACGAAGGAGAACTTCTTCAAGGGGTTCCCCGTCGTCTGGAACATGGTTGTCTTCACCTTGTTCGTCATTCAGCCCGGGCAATGGGTGTCGTTTGCGGTCGTCCTCGTCGCCGGCATCCTGACCTTCGTGCCGATGAACTTCCTGCATCCGGTGCGCGTCGTCAGGCTCAGGAACATCAACCTGCCGATGACGCTGATCTGGTGCGCCTTCGGCGGATTGGCGCTGTGGCAGGGCATGGAAGCCAGCGAATGGGTCAAGATCGGTATCGCGATCAGCGGCATCTACCTATTCTTCATCGGTGGCGTGATGCAGCTCTTCCCCAATCTCGGAAAGCCCAATCTCGGAAAGAAGGACTGAGGCGTTGCCGAAAGCTCTGCGAGTTCATACCCATGGCGGGCCGGAAGCGCTTGTCTACGAGGATGTGGACGCCGGCAGCCCCGGTCCGGGCCAGGCCCTGATCAGGCACAAGGCGATCGGGCTCAATTTCCTCGACGTCTATTTCCGCACCGGGCTCTATCCGGCGCCTGCCGGAATGCCGGTGACGCCGGGTGGCGAGGCTGCTGGAGTGGTGCTCGAACTCGGTGAAGGCGTCGACTGGCTGAAGGTCGGCGACCGCGTCGCCTATGCCGTGCCGACGGGCGCTTATTGCGAAGAGCGGTTGATCGCAGCCGACAGGCTGGTGAAGGTGCCAGACGGCATTTCCGATGAGCAGGCGGCGGCCATGATGCTCAAGGGCATGACTGCCGAATATCTGTTGCAGCGGACCTTCAAGGTGAAGGCCGGCGACACGATCCTCTATCATGCTGCGGCCGGCGGCGTCGGCCTGATCCTTGGCCAGTGGGCCAAGCATCTCGGCGCGACCGTTATCGGTACGGTGGGCTCGGACGACAAGGGCGAACTGGCCAGGGCGCATGGCTTCGACCACGTCATCAACTATCGCGACAAGGATTTCGTCGCCGAAGTGGCAGCGATCACCGGTGGCAAGAAATGCGCCGTGGTCTACGATTCCGTCGGTGCCGACACCTTCCCCGGTTCGCTCGACTGCCTTAAGCCGATGGGCATGTTCGTGAGTTTCGGCCAGTCGTCTGGTCCGATCCCGCCGTTCAACATTTCGCTGCTGGCGCAGAAAGGCGCGCTCTATGCGACACGGCCGACACTGTTTGCCTACAATGCGCTGCGCGACGACCTTGTGCGTTCGGCAGACGCGCTGTTCGACGTGGTGCTGAAAGGGGCGGTCAAGATCAGGATCAACCAGCGTTATGCTCTGAGTGACGCGGGCCAGGCGCATGCCGATCTGGAAGGCCGCAAGACCACGGGGACAACCATACTTATCCCGTGAGTTTTCACTTTATTTCTTGAAGCTCTTTCAACTTGTGACATGCTTTGCTCCGAGAGCAGGACGCGCCTACCATGCTCTTGGGAACATAAAAAAGTAAGACAATGGGAGGCGTTGTGGACACAACCCCTTTAGCCAATGGTCCGAACCTTCTGGAGGTTCGAGGCCTGACGAAGATATTTGGCACGCTGAAGGCGTGCAATCAGGTCGACCTGACCATCGCAAAGGGTGAAATACACGCGCTTCTCGGCGAGAACGGCGCCGGCAAGTCGACGCTTGTGAAGATGCTGTTCGGTTCGCTCGAGCCCAATGCCGGTGAGATCCTGTGGAACGGCCAACAGGTGCGGATCACCAGCCCGGGCGTTGCCAAGAAACTCGGCATCGGCATGGTTTTCCAGCATTTTTCTCTGTTCGAGGCGCTGACCGCGGCGGAAAACATCGCGCTCTCGCTTGCCGACGACACGCCCATCGCCACCATTGCCGCCAAGGCGCGCGCGCTGTCCTACAGCTATGGGCTGCCGCTGGATCCGGAGTCGCTGGTGGGCGACCTGTCGGTCGGCGAGCGCCAGCGCATCGAGATCATCCGCTGTCTGCTGCAGACACCCGAACTCATTATCCTCGACGAACCTACCTCGGTGCTGACACCGCAGGAGGCCGACAAGCTGTTCGAGACGCTTGAGCGGTTGCGTTCCGAAGGTAAGTCGATCCTTTACATCTCGCACCGCCTCGACGAGGTCCGCCGCCTGTGCGACCGCGCCACGATCATGCGCCACGGCAAGGTGGTCGGCCATTGCGACCCGCGCCAGGAGACGCCGGCGTCGCTCGCCCGAATGATGGTGGGCAGCGACGTCAAGAACGCCGAGCGGACAACGGCTGCGACACGTGGCGAGGAACTGCTCAGCATCTGCGGCATGAGCCGCAAGCCTGCCGGACCGTTCTCGACGCCGCTCAAGAACATCTGGCTGAGCGTCGCCGGCGGCGAAGTCATCGGCATCGCCGGTGTTGCCGGCAACGGCCAGGGCGAATTGTTCGAGGCGATTTCGGGCGAGGCGCTGCAGGACAGTGCCGATGCCATCCGCATTCGCGGCAAGTCGGCCGGCCGGATGGGGATTTCGGCACGCCGTCTCTTGGGTGCTGCCTTCGTTCCTGAGGAGCGGCTCGGCCATGGTGCTGCCCCGCGCATGCGCCTGTCTGACAATCTCTTGCTGTCGCGGCACAGCACCGACGGCAAGGCCTTTGTCGGCGCGGCCGGCATGGTAAAGTCGGGCGCGATCCAGAAGGCGGCTCAGCGCATCATCGAGGTGATGGACGTGCGCAAGAGCGCGCCGGACCCCGAAGCTGCAGCGCTTTCGGGCGGCAATCTGCAGAAGTTCATCATCGGCCGCGAGCTCGATCGCAATCCATCGGTCATGGTGGTCAACCAGCCGACCTGGGGTGTCGACGCGGGTGCTGCCGCGCGCATCCGCCAGGCGCTAATCGAACTCGCCCGCAAGGGCTCAGCCGTGCTGGTCATCAGTCAGGATCTCGACGAGTTGTTTGAAATCTCGGACTCGATCGCCGTCATGCACAATGGCGAGCTGTCGAAGCCGATCCCGATTGCGGACGCGACGCTCGAACGCATTGGCCTCTTGATGGGCGGTGCCGAACCCGGTCACCTCGACCATTCGAAGGAGGTCGCGTGATGCGGATCGAACTCGTCAAACGTCCGGAGCGATCTGCGCTCTTTGCGGCACTCTCGCCGTTCCTTGCGCTTGCGCTGACGCTGATTGCCGGCGCGATCATGTTTTCGGTGCTCGGCAAGGACCCGGTCGAGGCGCTTTATTATTATTTCATCGATCCGCTGCGTGAGGTCTGGTCGCTCCATGAGCTTGCAGTGAAGGCTGCGCCGCTGATCCTGATCGCGGTCGGCCTGTCGATCTGCTACCTTTCCAACAACTGGAACATCGGCGCCGAAGGCCAATTCATCGTCGGCGCCATCGTCGGCTCGATCTTTCCCGTCATGTTCCCCGACTTCCAGTCGTGGGTCGTTCTGCCGCTGATGCTGCTCATGGGCATTGCCGGCGGTGCTGCCTATGGCGCCATTCCGGCCTATCTCAAGGTGCGGTTCAACACCAACGAGATCCTGACCAGCCTGATGCTGGTCTATGTGGCGCAGCTGTTCCTCGACTGGATGGTGCGCGGTCCCTGGCGCAACCCGGCCGGCATGAACTTCCCGGAGACGCGGACCTTCAGCGCCGCGGCAACGCTGCCTGAGATCTGGTCGGCCTCGGGCCGTGCCAACTGGGGTTTTGTCTTCGCCATCGTGGCAGCCGTGGCCGTCTGGTTCATGCTGTCGCGCACGCTCAGGGGCTTTGAGGTGCAGGTGCTGGGACAGAGCCCGCGTGCCGGCAAGTTTGCGGGCTTCTCGTCATCCAAGATGGTGTTCTTCGCATTCCTTCTGTCCGGTGGCCTTGCTGGCCTCGCCGGCATCTCGGAAGTGTCGGGCGCCATCGGCCAGCTGAGGCCGACGATTTCGCCCGGCTATGGTTTTGCCGCGATCATCGTAGCCTTCCTTGGGCGTCTCAACCCGCTCGGCATCGTTGCCGCCGGCCTGGTGCTGGCGCTGTCCTATCTCGGCGGCGAGGCGGCCCAGATTTCGATCGGCGTCTCCGATAAGGTGGTGCGCGCTTTCCAAGGCATGCTTTTGTTCTTCGTGCTCGCCTGCGACACGCTCATTCTCTACCGCATCCGCTTTGTCGGCTCCTCCGCTGCAAAGACCGTGGAGGTCACGCAAAATGTTTGAAGGTATCCTGATAACGATTGCGACGGCGGCAACCCCGCTTCTGATCGCAGCCGTCGGCGAACTGGTGGTCGAACGCTCCGGCGTTCTCAACCTCGGCGTCGAGGGCATGATGGTGATGGGGGCCGTGACCGGCTTCGGCGTGGCGCTCGCCACTGAGTGTCCATGGCTCGGCGTGCTCGCCGCCATCATCGTCGGGGCGCTGTTTTCGCTGCTGTTCGGCTTCCTGACGCTCACGCTGGTGACCAACCAAGTGGCGACCGGCCTTGCGCTGACGCTGCTTGGCCTTGGCCTGGCAGGCATGCTGGGCGAGAGCTTCGTCGGGCTGCCGGGCGTGAAGATGGATTACGTATACATACCCGTGCTCACCGACCTGCCGATGGTGGGCAGGCTGTTCTTCGGCCAGGATCCGCTGTTCTACGTCTCGATCCTGCTGACCGCCGGCGTCGGATACTTCCTGTTCAAGACGCGCGCCGGCCTTACCCTGCGCTCGATTGGCGACAATCACACCTCGGCACATGCGCTCGGCATCAAGGTCATCGCCATCCGCTATATGGCGGTGATGTTCGGCGGTGCCTGTGCCGGCTTGGCAGGCGCCTATCTGTCGCTGGTCTACACGCCGCAATGGAACGAAAACATGACTGCCGGGCGCGGCTGGATCGCGCTGGCGCTGGTCGTGTTCGCGTCCTGGCGGCCATGGCGGGTGCTTGCGGGCGCCTATCTGTTCGGAGCGGTTTCGATCGGCCAGCTGCATGCCCAGGCTTTGGGCATCGGCGTGCCGTCGCAACTGCTTTCTTCTCTACCCTATCTGGCAACCGTCGTGGTGCTTGTGCTCATTTCGCGCAACAGGCGACTGACGATGGTGAACACTCCGGCTTCATTGGGGCGGCCGTTTGTGCCAGATCGCTAAGGGCATGGTCGCCATCTCGAATCTGTCAGGCGGATTTCGAGGACGACCCTGTCTCTGGGACTATAAAAAGGATGGGATAGTGCCCCGGGCAACCACTAAGAGGAACAAAAGCATGAAGAAGACAATTCTGTCGCTGGCCGCGGCCGCCGCCGTGATGTCGTTCGGCACCATTGCCGCCGAAGCCAAGGTCAAGGCCTGCTGGATCTATGTCGGGCCGATCGGTGACTTCGGTTATTCCTACCAGCACCACCAGGGCCTGCTGCAGGCCAAGGAGAAGTTCGGCGACCAGCTCGAGACCGCCTATCTCGAAAGCGTGCCGGAAGGTGCGGACGCCGAACGTGCCATCGAGCGTTTTGCTCGTTCGGGCTGCAACATCATCTTCGCGACCTCATTCGGCTACATGGATCCGCTGAACAAGGTTGCCGGCAAGTTCCCGGATGTGAAGTTCGAGCACGCCACCGGCTACAAGCGCGAGCATCCAAACGTCTCGACCTACAACTCGAAGTTCCATGAAGGCCGCTATGTGCAGGGCGTGATCGCCGCCAAGGAATCGAAGGCTGGCGTCGCCGGCTACATCGCTTCCTTCCCGATCCCTGAGGTCGTGATGGGCATCAACGCCTTCATGCTGGGCGCGCAGTCGGTCAACCCTGACTTCAAGGTCAAGGTCGTGTGGGCCAACACCTGGTTCGACGCCGGCAAGGAAGCCGACGCCGCGAAGGCGCTGATCGACCAGGGCGTCGACATCATCACCCAGCACACCGACTCGACGGCCCCGATGCAGGTTGCGACCGAGCGCGGCATCAAGGCCTTCGGCCAGGCTTCGGACATGATCAAGTTCGGCCCGAAGACCCAGCTGACCTCGATCGTCGACGACTGGGGTCCGTACTACATCGAGCGCATCCAGGAAGTCATCGACGGCACCTGGAAGCAGAGCGACGTCTGGGGCGGCATGAAGGAAGGCCACGTCGTGATGGCGCCTTACGCCAACATGTCGGACGAGACCAAGAAGCTGGCCGAGGAAACCGAAGCCAAGATCAAGTCTGGCGCCTTCAACCCGTTCACCGGCCCTGTGACCAAGCAGGACGGCACCGAGTGGCTGAAGGCCGGCGAAGTGGCGCAGGATTCGGTGCTGCTCGGCCTGAACTTCTACGTCAAGGGCGTGGACGACAAGCTGCCGCAGTAAGCGGATCGATATCGGCTGCGAGACATCTCGCAGGTCAAGGAAAGCCCCCGGTTTTGCCGGGGGCTTTTCGTTTCCGGCGTCGTGCAGCTGGCGCCTAGTCCAAATGGACCTGTATGCCTGACGGCGCAGAGACATTTTGGGCCTATCGCAGCCAGCCCCCGGGATGACCATGAAGACACATGAATTCGTCTGCAGTTCGCACACCATCAGCGGTGTGATTCCGGGCGGCCCGGTCGCTTCGCGCCATGGCTTTGCCGAGCGCGTCGAGGCCTGTGCTGCGGTCGGCTACACTGGCATGTGCCTGCATTTCCGCGACTACGCGGAGCAACGCGCCAAGGGTTTCGGCGACGGCGAGTTGCGCGCCATCCTCGATGCCCATGGCATGAAGCATGTGTCGGTCGAGTTCCTGACCGACTGGTTCATGGACGGCGAGGAGGGAGCGGTTTCGCGACGCAACGAGGAGACCGCCTTTCGGGCGGCGACGGCCTTCGGCGCCAAGGTGGTCAATGTCGGACCCGATCTCGGCGAGCGCGGCATTTCGCTGGAGACCATGCAGCAGAAATTCCATGAACTCTGTAGTCGGGCAGCGGAACACGAGGTGACGATCGCGCTGGAGCTGGTGGCCTGGGGCAATGTCCGTGACGTCGATACGGCGCTTGATATCATCGGCGACATTCCCAATGCCGGGCTCGTCATCGATTCGTGGCACCTCTTCCGCGCCGGAGTGCCGCTCGCCGATCTCAGGCGGATATCTGCCAACAAGGTCCTGTGCGTGCAGGTCAATGACGCAGACAGCGTACCTGTTGGACTGCCAGCAGTGGAGACCATGAACCGCAGGCTGTGCGGGCAGGGTGGTTTCGATCTCACCGCTTTCGCTGCGACGCTGGACGCAATGGGCGTTTCCGTGCCTTTCAGTGTCGAGGTCATCTCGCCCAATCTCGCGGCCCTTGGTCTCAATGAAGCGGCGAATGTTTCGTTGGATACGGCTCGGGACTGCTTTTGCTGACTTGCCGGCATCACCAATTCGGGGGGCGATGGCGGTGGCAAGGACGTTGCCGGTCGACCATCTCCAGCCCCTTGCGCAGGACAGCCAAACGCTGCGTTTGCATGCAATTGTCGTTAGTCCGTTCGAACGATGTTGCGACTGCCGATGGCACGCATAAGCTGACCTCAAAATACCCCTTCCTCGTCAGCGTTCCGGGCTTGCCCGCGGTGCAGGCAAGGCAGGTTCATAAGTGAGGTCAGGGAGGCGAGCTTATGCTCAGCGAAATACTGATCATCGTGATACGCGGGATCGCCATCGGGTCGATCTTTGCCACCATCGCGATGAGCTTCAACATCGTCCATGGGGCGACGAACATCTTCAACTTCGCCCAGGGCAACATGTTCATACTGGGCGGTTTCGCGGCATATTTCCTGGCCAATCAGGTCGGTCTCGGCCAGTGGAGCCTGATGCTGCTGCTGACGGGGCTTGGCATTGCCGCCGTCGTAGCCTTCCAGGGCTACATCACGCTTTTGCCGCTGCGCTCGTCGGTCGAGCAGGACAGTTGGCTGATTTCCACCGTTTCGGTCTCCGTCATCGTTGCAGCGCTTCTGATGATCACGCAGGGGCCGTTCGCCTATTCCGTCCAGAGCGTCGTGCCGAGCTTCCGCATCTTGGGAACGCGCACGCCGGGCGCCTATGCTCTGGCGATCGCGGCAATGATCTTCTGGTTCTTCGCGTTGCGCTTTTTCCTGCGCAAGACCTTCATCGGCCTCGCCATCAGTGCATTGTCGCAGGATTTTGACGCTGCCCGCGCGGCCGGTCTTCCGGTGCGCCGGCTTCAGCTCATCTCGTTTGCAATCAGCGGCCTGATGGTCGGCACGGTCGGCTTCCTTGTTGCACCCGTCATTTCGGTCAGCCCCGACGCCGGCTTGAAATATGTGCTCAACGGCTTCGTTGCTGCCGTTGTCGGCGGTATCGGCTCCAATGCCGGCACGCTGATCGGCGGCCCGCTTGTGGGTGTGGTAGCGATGCTGACGGCCTACAAGGTCGGCGGTGCCTATCAGGACCTGGCGTCGCTGCTGGTTCTGGTGCTGATCCTGATGTTCCGGCCGCAGGGCCTGTTCGGGCGCGTCGGCGCAAGGCGGGTGTGACCATGCAGATAGCCACAAGCATACAAACCGGACCCGTTTCCATGGCCGAGACCAAGCCGAAAGGCCGCTTCAACTCCGACCTGACGCAGGTCTGGATCGGCGTGGCGCTGATCGCCATCACCGGGTTCGGGCCCGTCATCGCCGGCAATTCCTACTGGATTCACACGTTCCAGCTGGTGAACATCTACATCGCCGCGGCCATCTTCCAGAACATGCTGTTCGTCGATGCCGGCCAGAAGTCGTTCGGCCAGGGCGCAATCCTCGGCCTTGCCGCCTATGTCGCGGCGATCCTCTACGGCCTGCATGGCTGGTCGTTTGGCGGCGCCTCGATGGGCGGCATCGTCGCCGCCATTCTCGGCGGCCTGCTGTTTGCCTTGCCGGCGCTGCGCGTGCAGGGCTTCCATCTCGGCTTCGTCACCATGAGCGCGGCAATCGTCTTCCCGCAGCTTCTGGTGACGCTCGACAAGTGGACCAACGGCATCAACGGCATCAGCGTCACGGTTCCGGCGCTCACCAACCCTCTGGTCTTCGGCATGTCGCCGCTGGCGATTGCGGTCGCCGTGTTCCCGATGATCGCGCTTGCCTCGCATTACCTGATCCGCCGCTCGAAGCTCGGCCGCAGCATGTTCGTGGCAGCACTCAGCCCGGAGGCGGCGCGTTCTCTCGGCATCAAGCCGGGCGTGATGCGCTTCACGGCCTTCATCATCGCCTCTATCGGCACCGGCATCTGCGGCATCCTCTACTTGCCGACTGTTGCCTTCGTCAGCCCGCAAGGCTTCAACATCGAGCTATCCTTCGTCTTCTTCTTCGCCGTCGTCGTCGGCGGACGCGGCCAGATGCTCGGTCCCATCATCGGCATCTGGATCGTCTACATCCTGCCGAACATCCTGCTGGCCGGTTTCGTCGAATATCGTCTCTTGATGTATGGCTGCCTGACGCTTCTCGCCGTCATGGCCTTCCCAGATGGCATCGTCGGCTCCGTCGAGCGGCTGCGCGCCAAGCGCAAACAATCAGGTGGTGGCGAGCAGGCCTTCCGCATCGACGGCTTTCTTGCCGACCTGCAGGCCGGCAAGACGGTGCGCGAGCCAAGCGAGGAGATCGCGGTCGAAGTGCGCAACGGCACCAAGAAGTTCGGTGAGGTGGTGGCTGTCAGTGCCGTCGACCTCAAGGTCCGCAAGGGCGAGGTGCACGGCCTGATCGGCGCCAACGGCTCCGGCAAGACCAGCCTGCTCAACGTGCTGAGCGGCCTGTCGCGCCTGAACACCGGCTCGTTCATGATCAATGGCGTCGACGCCACCAACATGGCCGCCGACCGCATCGCCAATATGAGCCTCGGCCGCACCTTCCAGGCGCCGCGCATCTTCAGCCAACTGTCCTTGTGGGACAATCTGAAGATCGGCATGGACGCCCGCGTCGGTCCGGCCAGCGCCGATGTCACCGCACTCGCCAAGGCGATGGAGGAAAGCTTCGGCCAGGACAGCGCCAACCTGCTCTCGCACGGCCAGCGCCGCCTGGTGGAGGTAATGCGCACGGTGCTGAAGGAGGCGACCATCGTGCTGTTCGACGAGCCGGCCGCCGGCCTGTCGCAAAGCGAGCGCACCAACTTCGCCAATCTCGTCAAATTCCTGAGCCGCCAGATGGGGAAGACCGTCATCCTGGTCGAGCACGATCTCGACCTGGTTTGGGGCATTGCCGACACCATCACGGTGCTGGAGCAGGGCCGGGTGGTTTCATCTGGCAAGCCGGACGTGGTCGCCAAGGACCCGGCGGTGCAGCATATGTTCGTGGGGTCGCGCCATGCTTGAGGTCAAGAATCTGGTTGCAGGCTATGGCACCATCCCGGTGCTGCGTGAGGTGTCGCTGACGGCCAAGGCCGGCGAAATCTTGCTCATCGGCGGAGAGAACGGCGCTGGCAAGTCGACGCTGATGCGCGCGATCGCAGGCTTCAACAAGCCTGACAGCGGCGAGATCCTGCTCGACGGCAAAGCGATCGGCGGTCAGGCCCCAGAAAAAATCGCGCAGTCGGGCCTGCGCCTGGTGCTTGACGGGCACCGCGTATTTCCAGAGCTCAGCGTCTTCGACAATCTGCGCATGGGGGCTGCGGCACGCCGCGGCGACCGCGCCGGCTTCAACAACGCGGTCGAGGAGATCTATTCTGTCTTCCCGATCCTGAAGGAAAAGCAGAAGCTCTACGCCCGCGATCTCTCGGGCGGCCAGCAGCAGATGCTGGCGCTGGGGCAGGCCTTCATCGCCCAGCCCAAGGTGCTGCTCTGCGACGAGCCGTCGATGGGCCTTGCCCAGGCGCTGCTGCCGCCGATCCTCGCCTTCCTGCGCCGATGGGCGCAAACGGGCACGGCAGTGGTCATCGTCGAGCAGCATCTCGCTGTGACCGCTCCCTATGCCGATCGTGCCATGATCATCGAGCGCGGCCAGGTGAAGTTCTCCTGCCTCGCGTCCGAACTGGACGAGAAGCTGAACGCTCCGGTGGCCGCGGAGTAAGAGTTGATGAACGACGAAGGCGCGGTCAGGGACGCGGTTTTGGGCGCGAATGCCGGAGACCCCGACAGCGGGCCGCGCCCCTATATCAGCTACCGAGGGCAGGTCGAGCCGCACTGGCTCGACGTCAACCGGCACATGAACGTCTCCTGGTACGACCGCGTCTTCGACATCGCCGAAAGCGATCTGTTCGAGGTCTTCGGCATCCATGACGACTATATCAGACGCACCAGCTACAGCTTCTTCCGGCTTGAAAAGAGCGTTCGTTACGAACGCGAACTGATGCCTGATGCAAAGCTGGAAGCCCGCAGCCTCGTTCTGTGGACCGACCTAAAGCGCGTCCACCATTTTCACGAGTTGTGGAACATCGACCAGAACTACCGCGCGGCAACGGTGGAAGGCCTGTCGATCCATGTCGACCTGCGCCTGCGCAAGGCGGCCAGGATCGTCGAGGCTGCCGTCGCCGACCCTCTGACGAGGCTCGCCCAGGAGCATGCGCGCCTGCCTTGGCCTGTTGGCGTAGCGCGACGCGATTTCAGGAAACGGACGTGACCTTCAGCGACCTCGAGTTCGACTATGTGGTCGTCGGCGCGGGCGCCGCCGGCTGCGTGCTTGCCGCCCGGCTTTCAGAGAACCCCAATGTGCGGGTTGCCGTCATCGAGGCCGGCGGGCTGGACAAGGGCATGCTCATCCGCATCCCCGGCGCCAATGTCGTGACCGGCACGCATCCGGCCTACAACTGGAGCTACGAGAGCGAACCGGTGGAGGCATTGGGTGGACGCAAGCTCTACTGGGCGCAGGGCAAGCTTGTCGGCGGCTCGAGCTCGATCAATGGCATGATGTATATGCGCGGCCACCGCCGCGACTATGACAACTGGAAGGCGCTCGGCAACGATGGCTGGGGCTATGACGATGTCCTGCCCTATTTCAAGAAATCGGAGACCAACGAGCGCGGCGCCAACGACATTCATGGCGGCAGCGGGCCTATGCAGGTGTCGAAGGGGCAGGGCACGGCACCCGTCTGCGACATGTTCCTCGACGCGGCGGCCGGGGAATGCCTGCCGTTGACCGATGACCTCAACAAGGATGCGGCTGAGGCCTTCGGTCATGTCGACCTGACGATCGGCAAGGGCAAGCGCTCAAGCACGGCTGCGGCCTTCCTGCATCCGGCGTTGAAGCGTCCGAACTTGACGCTGATCGTCAATGCGCCAGTAAAGCGGGTGGTGATCGAGGCAGGGGGCGCGACTGGCGTGGTGTTCGCCCATGAGGGGCGGTCACGCGTGGCGCGCGCGGTCAAGGAGGTGATCCTCAGCGGCGGCGCGGTCAATTCGCCGCAATTGCTGATGCTTTCGGGCGTGGGCGAGGCGGGCAGCCTGCAGCGTCTCGGCATCAAGGTAAACGCGGACAGGCCCGAGGTCGGTCAGAACCTGCAGAACCACCCGATGTACCGGCTGATGTACACGACGACCAAGCCGGTCAGCGCCTACAATCACGTCAAACCGTGGGGCGCGCTGAAGGCTGGCGCTCAATATGTGTTGCAGCGACGAGGCGTGTTGAGCCGGGGACTGTTCCCGACATCAGGCTATTTCCACGCCATCGAAGGCGATCCTGGCAGCGAGATCCAGGTCTGCATGGCGCCGGCAACCGTGATCCGTCGAGGGCCGGGCGTGCTTGGCATCCTGCCACGGGAGCATGGTTTCACGCTGCTGCTGAACCACGGTTCGCCTTACAGCCGTGGGGAGGTGACGCTGAAGTCGGCCGATCCGATGGCGCATGCGGCGATCTCGCCGAACTATTTCTCCGATCCGCGCGACCTCAGGATCCTTGCAGAAGGAGCCGACCGGACCCGTGCGATCGTCAACCAGCCGGCATTGCGCAATGTGCTGGACAAGGAGTTGCTGCCGGTGCGGCCGATCCGCTCGCTCGACGACATCGCCGAGGACATACTGGCGACGGCGGTGACGCACTACCATGCCGCCGGCACCTGCCGGATGGGCGCGGATGCCGACTCGGTGGTCGATCCGCAGTTGCGGGTGCGTGGGGTCGAAAGGCTGCGCGTGGCCGATGCGTCGATCATGCCCGTTCTGGTCAATGGCAACACTTATGCTGCGACCGTGATGATCGCTGAGAAGGCTGCCGACATGATCAAGATGACGGCCTAGGCAGTTTGCCAACGAATTACGATATTTATCGAATGGACATGATGGAGTAGACGAGATGGAAAAGCGCGTTCTCGGCCGTACGGGCCTTGAAGTTTCAGTTGTCGGTCTCGGCTGCAACAACTTCGGCGGCATGATCAAGAGCCTCGACACCGAGGGGGCCCGCAAGGTGGTGCATGCGGCGCTCGATGCCGGCATCACGCTGCTCGACACCTCGGATTCCTACGGCGTCAATGGCGGATCGGAGATCACGCTGGGCGAAGTGCTGGGCGACCGGCGCAAGGATGTGGTGCTGGCGACCAAGTTTGCCTCGCCGCTCAATCGTGAAAAGAGCAATCGCTACAACGGCTCGCGCGGTTACATCATGGGCGCTGTCGAGGACAGCCTGCGCCGGCTCAAGACCGATTACATCGACCTCTACCAGTATCATTTCCCGGATCCGCAGACGCCGATCGAAGAGACGCTGAGAGCGTTGGACGATCTCGTGAAACAGGGCAAGGTGCGTTATCTCGGTTGCTCGAACCTGCCGGCTTGGATGCTGGTCGATGCCAGCTGGACCTCGCGCCACCACAATCTGCACGGCCTGCAGTCCACCCAGGCCGAGTACAACCTGATCTCGCGCAAGGCAGAAACCGAACTGTTCCCGGCAATGCGCCGCACCGGCATGACGCTGTTGCCCTATTTCCCGCTGGCGAGCGGCCTTTTGACCGGCAAGTACCGCAAGGGCCAGGCGCTGCCAGAGGACACGCGCATGAACATGGCTTATTTCAAGGCCGGCCTGACCGATGCCAATCTCGACAAGGTGGAGAAGCTGATCGGCTTCAGCGAGGCCCGCGGGCGCACCATCCTCGAGCTGGCGTTCTCCTGGTTGGCCTGCCAGCCGATCGTGTCCAGCGTGATTGCAGGCGCCACCCGTGCGGAGCAGGTTGTGGCCAATGCGGCAGCGGCATCGTGGAAGCTGACTGCGGTTGAGCTCGCCGAGATCGACACGATCTGCCAGTGATCGTGCGGCAAATGATTGTGCGGCGCACAAAGTTGGCCACGCGTTAGTCTCTTTGGACGATTGCGCCCCTTGGCGGGGAACGTAGTTTCCCGTCAGCTACCAAGTTGAATTGTCAGCGGAAACCCTTGATATGAGCGATCTGGTTGAGCCGCGTACGGCAGACATCACCTATGAGACGGGCGAGCCGGTTCTCTACGAAACCGAGGGGCCCATCGCCTGGGTGACGATGAACCGCCCGACGTTCAACAATGCCCAGAACTCGCAGATGACCTATGCACTCGACGACGCCTTCAAGCGCGCCGTCGACGATGACGCGGTGAAGGTCATCATCCTGCGCGGCGCGGGCAAGCATTTTTCGGCCGGCCACGACATCGGCACGCCGGGACGGGACGTCAACAAGACCTTTGACCGCCGCCTGATGTGGTCCGACCACACCAACAAGCCGGCGGCCGAAATGCTCTACACCAGGGAGCATGAGGTCTATCTCGGCATGTGCCGGCGCTGGCGCGACATCCCCAAGCCGACGATCGCGCTGGTGCAGGGCGCCTGCATCGCCGGCGGGCTGATGCTTGCCTGGGTCTGCGACTTCATCGTTGCCACCGACGATGCCTTCTTCCAGGATCCGGTGGTGCGCATGGGCATTCCCGGCGTCGAGTATTTTGCGCATGCCTTCGAACTGCCGCCGCGCGTCGCCAAGGAATTTCTGATGATGGGCGAACGTATGCCGGCGGTACGCGCCGAACAGTTCGGCATGGTCAACAAGGTGGTGAGCCGCGACGAACTGGAAGGCGCCGGCCGGGCCATGGCCGAAAAGCTGGCGCAGTACCCGCGCCTCGGCCTCTGGCTATCGAAGCAGGCGATCAATCATGTCGAAGACCTGCGCGGCAAGCGCACCGCCATGGACGCGCATTACCATATGCATCATTTCGCCCATGCCCAGAACGACCTGACCACCGGCAACACGCTGGGCGGGCAGGACGCAAAGAGCATGGCCGCCGCCAACAAGAAGCAGGCCGGCGAGGCCTGAGCCCGCCCGCTGACCAACGGGAATTTCCAAGCGTGGATCTTGATTACACCGACGAGCAGCAGGCCTTCCGCCAGGAAGTGCGCTCCTGGCTCGAGAAGCATGTGCCCGGCAAGCCGCTGCCGTCCTTCGACGCCAGCCGCGAGGGTTTTGAGGCGCATCGCGCCTGGGAACGCGTCCTGGCAGAAGGCCGCTGGGGCATGGTGACCTGGCCGGAGAGCTATGGCGGACGCGGGCTCGACCTGATCCAGTGGTTGATCTTCGAGGAAGAGTATTATCGCGCCGGCGCGCCGCTGCGCGTCAACCAGAACGGCATCTTCCTGCTCGGCCCAACGCTGATGGAATATGGCACGGATGAGCAGAAGGCGCGCTTCCTGACCTCGATGGCCTCAGGCGACGAGATCTGGGCGCAGGCCTGGTCCGAGCCGCAGGCCGGTTCCGATCTTGCTTCGGTGCGCGCGACGGCGGTGCTGGAAGGTGACGAATATGTGCTCAAGGGCCACAAGATCTGGTCGTCGCGCGCTGTGTTCGCCGACTGGGCTTTCGGCCTGTTCCGCACCGATCCGGCCTCGCAGCGCCACAAGGGCCTGTCGCTGATCTTCTTCCCGCTCAACGCTTCCGGTGTGCGGGTGCAGGCGATCCCGCAGATCGACGGCGAGACCGGTTTTGCCGAAATCTTCCTCGATGACGTCCGCGTTCCCGCCTTCAACCGCCTTGGCGGCGAGGGCGAGGGCTGGAACATCTGCATGGCAACGGCCGGCTTTGAGCGTGGCTTGATGCTGCGCAGCCCGGCGCGCTTCCAGGTGGCGGCGCGCAAGCTGGTCGAACTCTACAAGGCACACGAGGCCGAGGTCGAGCCGACAGTCAAGGCAGCCGTGCTGCAGTCCTGGATGGACGCGGAAGCCTACGCGTTGTCGATCTACGCCACTGCGTCGCGGCTCGCCGCTGGCGGCCATATCGGCGCCGAGGCCAGCACCAACAAGATCTTCTGGTCGGAAATGGACATCGCCATGCACAAGGCGGCATTGTCGATCCTGGGCGCGCGCGCGGAACTGCTGCGCAGCGCACCCGAGGCAGGCGACATCGGCCGCTGGCTGGACGGCTATTTCTTCTCGTTGGCCGGGCCGATCTATGCCGGCTCGAATGAGATCCAGCGCAACATCATCGCCGAGCGCATGCTCGGGCTGCCGCGGGCGTAAGGGGAGGCGAAAAGATGGATTTCCGTTTCTCCGAAGAACAGACGATGACGGCTGACGTTGTCCGCGAACTGCTCAATGACGTCTGCCAGCCGGCCGATCTGCGACGCCTGATGGGCGACGGCGCTGCGCGCGATGAGGAGCGTTGGGCCAAGATCGTGGAGATGGGCCTCGCCGGCGCGCTGGTGGCTGAAGGCAAGGGCGGGCTCGGCCTGTCGGCGATCGACTTCGTGCAGATCGCTGAAGCCTGTGGCTACGCCGGGCTGCCGGAACCGCTGGTCGAGAATGCAGGCGTGGCACTGCCGCTGCTTGCTGCCTTCTCTGAAAACGCCCGCGTGGCCGCATTGCTTGAACGTGCGCTGGCTGGCGAAGTGACGGTGACGGTGGCGCATCCGGCCAATCCGTTCGTCGCCGATGGCGATACGGCCGAGGCAGTGCTGGTCGTGCGCGACGGTGCCATGCATCTGGTCGAAACCGCCAAGGCAACGCTCGTGGCGCAGGCGAGCGTCGATCCGTTCCGCCGACTGTTCACGGTCGAGTTCGAGCCGAGCGACGCAACGCTGGTCGCCGGTGCCGATGAGGCTGGCGTCCCTCTTGCAGCCGCGCTCGACCGTGGCGCGCTGTTTGCCGCCGCCCAGATGCAGGGCATCGCCCAGCGCTGTGTAGACCTCGGCGTCGCCTATGCCAAGGAACGCCAGCAGTTCGGCAAGCCGATCGGCTCCTACCAGGCGGTCAAGCACCATCTGGCGACAGCCCAGGTGAAGATCGAGTTCGCCCGCCCGGTGTTGCATGCGGCTGCCGCGCAGTTGGAACAGGGCGATCTCTACAGCCGCGCGCGCATCTCGCAGGCCAAGCTCGCTTGCACTGATGCCGCCGATGTCGCTGCCCGCACCTCGATCCAGGTGCATGGCGCCATGGGCTATTCCTGGGAGGTGGACGTCCATTTCTTCCTCAAGCGCGGCATCGCCTTGACCAACTGGTGGGGCGGGACCGCCTTCCATCGCGAGCGCGTCGCCGCCCGCGTTTTTGCGCGTCCGCTCGGACCCGAACACACCTTTGCCAGAGAGGCCTGATATGCCTGAAGCCTATATCGTCGACGCCATCCGCACGCCGGTCGGACGCAAGAAGGGCTCGCTCGCCGGCTTCCATTCGGCGGATCTCGGGGCCCAGCCGATCAAGGCGCTGATCGCCCGCACCGGCATCGATCCGAATGCGGTCGATGACGTCATCTATGGCTGCACCGACACGATTGCCTCGCAGGCCGGCGACATTGCCCGCACCTGCTGGCTGGTGGCGGGCCTGCCGGACCATGTGCCCGGCGTGACCGTCGACCGCCAGTGCGGCTCGGCCCAGCAGGCGGTGCATTTCGCGGCGCAGGCCGTGATGAGCGGCACGCAGGACCTGGTGATTGCCGGCGGCGTGCAGAACATGAACATGATCCCGATGGCGTCCGCCATGCTGGTCGGGCCGCAGTTCGGCATTCCCGATCCGTTCAGCACCTCGCCGGGCTGGATTGCCCGTTATGGCGACCAGGAGGTCAGCCAGTTCCGCTCGGCCGAGATGATCGCCGAGAAATGGCAGTGCAGCCGCGATGAGATGGAGCAGTTCGCGCTCGAAAGCCATCAGCGCGCGATTGCCGCCATCGATGCAGGCCGGTTCACTGATGAGATCGTTCCTGTCGGCGACTTCGCCGTCGACGAGACGCCCCGCCGTGACACCTCGCTCGACAAGATGGCGACGCTGAAGACGCTGATCGAAGGCGGCCGCGTTCACGCCGGCGTGGCCAGCCAGAACGCCGATGCCTCCGCTGCGTTGCTGCTCGCTTCAGAACAGGCGGTGAAGGACCATAATCTCAAGCCGCGTGCTCGCATCCATCACATCAGCGTGCGTGGCGACGACCCGGTGTGGATGCTGACGGCACCAATCCCGGCGACGCGCCATGCGCTTGCAAGGACCGGTCTCAAGGTCGAGGACATCGATCTGTTCGAGTGCAACGAGGCCTTTGCCTCGATCCCGCTCGCCTGGATCAAGGATCTTGGTATTCCGCGTGACAGGGTCAACGTCAATGGCGGCGCGATCGCGCTGGGTCACCCACTCGGTGCGACGGGCGCGCGCATCATGACGACGATGCTGAACGAACTCGAGCGCCGCAACGGCCGCTACGCGCTGCAGACCATGTGCGAAGGCGGTGGCCAGGCAAACGTGACCATCATCGAAAGGCTCTGACCATGCCGTGCTATGCCTTCGAGGGCATCGTGCCGGTGGTCGACCCGTCGACCTACCTGCACCCGACGGCGGTGCTGATCGGCGACGTGACCATCGGCCCGCGCTGCTACATCGGCCCGGGTGCCTCGCTGCGGGGCGATTTCGGCCGCATCACCGTTGTTGGCGACGCCAGTGTCCAGGACAATTGCACCTTGCACACGGGCTCGGGCTCGGACTGCATCGTCGGACGCGGCGCGACTGTCGGCCATGGCGCCATCCTCCATGGCTGCACGGTGGGCGAGAATGCGTTGATCGGCATGAATGCCGTGGTGCTCGATGGTGCCGTCATCGGCGACGACAGCCTGGTGGCGGCACTCAGCCTGGTGAAAAACGAGGTTGTGACGCCTGAGCGCAGCCTGATCGCTGGCAATCCGGCCAAGGTGATCAAGGAAATGCCCGAGCAGGCGATCATCTGGCGCAACAATGGCGACGGCGAATACCAGCGGCTGGCCGACCGGTCGCTTGCCGATCTCGTGGAATGCGAACCGCTCCGCGTGGCGGAGCCCGACCGCAAGCGCAATGCCGGCAAGGCGCGCGCCGTGCGGCTGTCGACCAAGACAAAGTGAGAAGGACTGAGATGGCAGGGATCTGCGAAAATAGGGTTGTGATCGTCACCGGCGCCGGACGCGGCCTCGGCCGTGCCTATGCACTGGGCCTCGCGGCCGAAGGCGCCAAGGTCGTGGTCAACGATCTCGGCGTCGGCACCCATGGCGATGCGACGACGGAGACGCCGGCGCAGCAGGTGGTGGACGAAATCAAGGCGATGGGCGGCCAGGCTGTGGCCAATTATGACGACGTGACGGATTTCGAGGCTGGCGGCCGCATCGTCAAGGCAGCACTCGACGCCTTCGGCGACCTGCATGCCGTGGTCAACAATGCCGGCTTCGTCCGCGACCGCATGTTCGTGTCGTGCACGCCGGACGAATGGGACGCTGTGCTGCGCGTACATCTGCGCGGCCATTTCTGCGTCAGCCGCCATGCGGTGGACTACTGGCGCGCGCAGCAGAAGGCTGGCAAGCCGGTCGACGCCCGCATCATCAACACCTCGTCAGGCGCCGGCCTGCAGGGCAGCGTCGGCCAGAGCGCCTACTCGGCGGCCAAGGGCGGCATCGCGTCGCTGACGCTTGTGCAGGCGGCCGAGCTTCGCCGCTATGGCATCACCGCCAATGGCCTCGCGCCCAACGCCCGCACGCGCATGACCGAGACGGCCTTTGCCGAGGCCATGCAGGCAAAGGACGGCGAGTTCGACATCTTCGCGCCGGAGAACACCGCACCGCTGGTCGCCTGGCTGTGCAGTTCGGCGTCGGCCGATGTCACCGGCCAGATTTTCGAGCTGATCGGCGGCAAGATCCGCGTCTGCCTCGGCTGGAACGACGGGCCGGAGTTCGACAAGGGCAGCCGCTGGGACGCGGCCGAGCTCGGCGACCGGATCAAGGATCTGGTGGCAACGCGTCCGGCGTCGAAGGCCGTCTACGGCGCGTAGGCCAGCTATACCTGTCCAGGATTTTGGAAGGGCGTCGGGTAACCGGCGCCTTTTCCTTTTTCCGTGATGACGTCGGCAAATAGCACCGGCGACCAAGAAACAGCAGCGACGGCCAAGAAAAAGGGGCGGCGCTTGGCGTACCGCCCCTTTGGGAAAAAATTCTATGCCTGCCGCTCCGGACCCCGCGTCGGAGGGCAGGCGGCGCGGTCAGGCGTCTTGGGGGACCTCTTCGCGCAGAATGTTCTTGAGCACCTTGCCTTGCGGGCTGGTGGGCAGGGAAGGACGGATCTCGACGCTGCGCGGGCACTTGTAATTGGCCATGTTGGCGCGCGACCAGTCGATGATGTCCTTGTCGGTGGCGCTGGTGCCTGGACGCAGCACGACATAGGCCTTGCCGACTTCGCCGAGGCGGTCGTCTGCAACACCAATGACGGCGACGATACCGATGGCAGGGTGCTGGCTCAGGATGCGTTCGATCTCGGCCGGATAGCAGTTGAAGCCGCCGGTGATGTACATGTCCTTGAGACGGTCCTCGATGCGCAGATTGCCGTCCGTGTCGAAGTAACCGATGTCGCCGGTGTGCAGCCAGCCCTCGGGGTCGATGGTCTTGGACGTCGCCTTGGGGTCGTTGAAATAGCCCTTCATGACGATGTAGCCGCGGATGACGACTTCGCCGGGCTTGCCGTCGGGCAGGAAGTGGCCGTCGTCGCCCATGATGCGGACCTCTACGCCGGGAGCCGCCTTGCCGGCTGTGTTGGCGATCACGTCATCCGGGTCGGTTGCCAGGCACATCGTGCCATAGCCGCCGCATTCGGTCAGGCCATAGCCGTTGACGACGCCGGCGAAACCAAGCTCCTCGCGCATGCGGCGGATCAAGATCGAGGGCACGACCGCGCCGCCGGTGACGCCGAGGCGCAGGCTGGAGGTGTCGAATTTCGCCAGTTCCGGATGCTGGAGCATGCCCTGGAAGATGGCGGGCGGGCCGGGAATGACGCTGATCTTCTCCTCGGCGACGCGCTTCAGGATTTCGCCGGCGTCATAAGTGAGATGCGGCAAC
Organism: Aminobacter sp. MET-1; assembly: GCF_026521175.1. Taxonomy (NCBI): domain Bacteria; kingdom Pseudomonadati; phylum Pseudomonadota; class Alphaproteobacteria; order Hyphomicrobiales; family Phyllobacteriaceae; genus Aminobacter; species Aminobacter sp. MET-1. Next base: position 125,192 of record NZ_JAMSHL010000008.1, read on the forward strand.
AGCACCGCGCCGCGCATCAACGAAACGATGGCGCCGGATCGATAACCGAAGGCGTGGAAAAAGGGCGGGATGACCAGGATGCGGTCGTGCTCGCGGATGCCGACGCGCGTCGCCCAGGCGTCGATCGCCTGCAGGCACTGCTGGTGGCCATACATGACGCCCTTGGGATAGCCCGTGGTGCCTGAGGTGAAGAGCATGTCACAGAGATCGTCGGGGCCGACGCTGGCCTCGCGTACAGCAAGTTCGGCGTCGCTGATCGTGTCACCGGCGGCGACGAAATCGTCCCAGCTGCGGTCGCCGTTGCTGCTGTCGCCGATGACGACCACTTCGCGCAGCAGTTCGCGCGTCTCGGCACGGAGTTGGTCTGGATAGTAGGTGTTGAGAAAGGTGCCGACCGAAAACAGCACCGAGGTGCCGCTGCGCTTGACCAGTTCAGCGATTTCGGCGCCCTTGAAGCGGGTGCTTGCGGGGATGAGTATGGCGCCTGCGGTGACGAGGCCAAGGGCCGTGGCAAACCATTTCCAGGTGTTGGGCGCCCAGACCATGATGCGGTCGCCCTTCTGGACGCCGGCGGCAATCATCGCCTTGGCGACGCGCTTGCGCATCGCGTCGAGCTCGACGAAGTTCAGCACGACGCCGTTGTCGTCAACTGCGGTGCGGGTGCCATAAACCTCGGCGGCTCGCGCGCAGAGGGCAGGAATGGTGGTGAACTTCCAGTCGGCGTCTTCTGAGATCATCTGTCTACCTGGAGGCACTGGGCCTGTTCGACGGTATGGCGGCCGCAGGCGGTCACCGGGCTAGTTTGGCGGGAACATAGGCGTCGGCGGGCGGCCAGCATCGTCCGAAGAGACGAATAAACCTTACGGCGACCGACATAAAGGCTGTAGGACTGCGTGCAGATGCACGCGCGACGGACCACGCCCGGAGTTATGACATGAGCAATGCCCCGCAACCTGTTGGCTCGACCTTCGAGGGCAGGGTCGTCATCGTGACCGGCGGCACCAAGGGCATTGGCCGGGCGATTGCCGAAGGTTTTCTTGGCGTCGGCGCGACCGTCGTCGTTTGCGCGCGCACCGAGCCTGACAGCCTGCCGCATTCTAACGGCAACAGGGCGATCTTCATGCAATGCGACGTGCGCACCGCGCAGGCCTGCAAGGAGCTGGTTGACCGTGTCGGCGAGGAACATGGCCGCATCGACGTGCTGGTCAACAACGCCGGCGGCTCGCCCCATGTCGATGCGGCGACCGTATCGCCGCGTTTCTCCGACGCCATCGTCAATCTCAACCTGATGGCGCCCGTCTACCTGTCGCAGGCGGTCTACCACTGGATGGCCAGGCTTCCGGAAGGCGGCAGCATCATCAACATCGCCAGCGTGTCCGGCCGCCGGCCATCTCCGGGCACCTCGGTCTATGGCGCGGCCAAGGCGGGCCTGCTCAGCCTGACCACCAGCCTGGCGCAGGAATGGGCACCCAAGGTGCGCGTCAACGCCATCATCGTCGGCCTCATCGAGACCGAAAAAGCCGATGAAACCTATGGCTCGCGCGAAGCCCAGCAGGCGATTGCCGCATCGGTGCCAATGAAGCGCATGGGACGTGGCGACGACATTGCGCGCGCTGCTCTCTACCTCGCAAGCCCGACCGCCACCTTCGTTACCGGCGCACAGCTCGAGGTGCATGGCGGAGGCGAAACCCCGCTGTTCCTCGATCTCATCAGGCGCTACGCACCGGACGCGAAGTGACAGTGGCTGATCGGGCGGAAGTACCAAGTGCCGCGCCCGACCACGACCAGCTGGTCGAACTGCTTTATGCCGGAATTAGTGAAGTAAAACCCTTCGACAGTTTTCTCAAAGGGTTACGGTCGTCGGTTGATGCTGAAAGCAGCACGCTGATCATCGAGCGCCAGCGCCGCGACCGGCCAGGCGCGATCTACTCGGGTGCCGCATCGGAAGAGCGCATCGCCCGCTACAACGACCTTTACACGCAAGACCCCTTCATCGATCTGCCGCTCGGCAAGGTGACGACGCTGGCAGAGCTTGTTGGCGATGACGGGTTCTCGCGCTCGGAATTCATGCTGAGCTTCATGACCGGCTCGGGCTGGATGCATGTGGTCGGCGCCGACATCGTCGAGCCGTCAGGCGCCCGGGTCAGGATGCGGGCGACACGTGTGCTGGGCCGGGACAATTTCGGTGCCGCCGAGCGGGAGACATTCCAGCGCCTTCTGCCGCATCTGATCCAGGCGATGGGCCTGTTCCTCAGGCTGAACGGGCTGGAGGCCGAACGCGAGCTTTTTGCCGGCGCGCTGGGGCGGCTTGCGGTGGGGGCGATCATTGTCGACCGCGACTGCCGCATCATGCAGACGACACCGCAGGCCGAGGCAATCCTGGGGGAAAAAGATGTGCTGAAGAACGACCGAGGCCGACTGCGCTTGCTCGACGAAGCCGGGCCGAGTGGCGCGTTTGCGGCGGCGGTGGCCGAGATTGCCGAGACCAGCGACGCTTCCTTTGCCGGCTCGCGCGCGTTTTCGATCCACCGCTCCAGCGGCGAGGCGCTCGGGCTCGTCGTCAGGCCGGCACCGCATTCGGCCAAGCTGCATGCACCACTGCGTGGAGCAGCACTCGTCATCATCGCCGACGCCGGCAGCAGCGTTGCGCCGCAGCCGGCAGTGCTGGTCAGGCTGTTCGGCCTGACGCCGGCGGAAGCCGAGCTTGCGGCGCTCATGGGACAGGGTCTCGATCTCGATGATGCGAGCGCAACGCTCGGCATCACCAAGAACACGGCCAAGGCGCATCTGCGCATGGTATTTTCCAAGACCGGCGTCAACAGGCAGAGCGAGCTCGTGCGCCTGCTGCTGCGCTCGGTCGACGAGTTGAGCTAGAGGCCGTTTCTCCGCGATTGCAGGCGGCTCGCCCGTTCGAACGATGCTCCAGGCCCTCGACCGCGCGATGCTGCGATTGTTGCGGATGTGGAGGAGCGCGGAATGTCCATTGAAATCAACGAGCTGGTGGCGGACACGCGAGCGGCGATGCGCCGTCTGGCGAAGTCTGTGGTCATCCTGACCACCAGCCATGAGGGCCAACGGCTGGCGATGGCGGCGACCGCCGTCGACAGCCTCAGCATGGAGCCGCCGTCGCTGCTCGCCTGCGTCAACCGGAGCGCTTCGATCTTTGCAGCTTTTCAGGCAAAATCCCCTTTCTGTGTCAATATATTGGCGCGCAATCATGAAGCATTGGCTCAACGTTGTGGTGGGCTGGTGAAGGGCGAGGCGCGCTTTGCCGAGGGCGACTGGCACGCGCGCCATGGCATTCCCTATCTCGGCGATGCCCAGGCCAACATCTTCTGCGCCAATGACGGCGAGTTCTATTACGGCACCCATGGCGTGTTCGTCGGGCGGGTGACCGCTGTCGCGCTGTTCGGCAACATCGAGCCGCTGATCTACGCCGATGCCCGTTATGTCGGGGCGCATCTGGCGATGTGATACGGACGCAAGTCTCTGCCACATGGCAGAAAGGCCGGCATCGCGATGCCGGCCTTTTTTCTTTCGAATGTGGGAAAGGCGGCCGGTACCTGGCCGCCGGCCCTTCTATTCGGCCGCAGCGATGCGCAGCTTCTTGCCGCGGAAATGGGGGATGACCTCGCTGCCGATCAACTCGATCGTCTCCATGATCGCTTCATGCGGCACGGTGCCCATTTGCGACAGGAACATGATCTCGTCGGCGCCGGCCTCGAACAGGCGCTCGACATAGCGGATGCAGTCCTCAGGCGTGCCGTAGGCGTCGTTGATGTCGTCGAGATAGCCATAGGCTTGCGGATTGTAGGCGATCTTGTCCTCGCCGAGCTTGGCGAACTTGTGCTCGCGCACCTTGTCGAGGGCTGCCAAATGTTCCTGCGGGCTCATGTCGTCGACCTTGGGCTTGGGGCCGCCTTGGTACCAGTGCGACAGCGCCTCGGCGAAGAAGCGCTGGCCACGCAGCCCGATGCGGCGGGCCTTGTCGCGGTCGCGCAGGACGATGGCCGGGCACAGGGCCGAGAGATGTTCGGTCGGGCGGAAACCGACCTGGTCTTCCAGTTTGCGTTCGGCGAAAGCCTTGCGATAGGCATCGCTCTTGGTCTTGATCTCGTCGGGGCCGCCGAAACCCATGACCAGCGCGCCGAGGCCGCGCGAACCAGCCGTCACCACGGCCTCCCAGCGCGTGCAGGCCATGTACATGCGCGGGTGCGGATTCTGCAGCGGCTTGGGATGGACCGGGCGGGCAGGGAACTTGATGTACTGGCCGTCATGCTCCACCATCTCTTCGGTGAAGAGGCGCGGGATCAGATACATGCTCTCGTCGATCAGCGGCTGCAGCTCGGACAACTGATAGCCGAAGGCTCCGGCTTCCTGCTGGCTGCCGCCCTTGCCGACGCCGAAATTGACGCGGCCATTCGACAGGATATCGAGCATGGCGACACGTTCGGCGACCTTGATGGGATGGTTCATCGCCGGCGGCAGGCAGACGACACCGTGGCCGATCTCGAGGGTCTTCGTCTGGCCGGCGACGAAGGCGAGGAAGGTTTCCGGTGCCGACATGTGCGAATATTGGGTCAGGCCGTGGTGCTCGACGCACCAGACGCCATCGAATCCACTCCTGTCGAGCAACACGCATTGCTCCGCCATTTCGCGGAACACCTGCTGTTCGGCTTCCCTGTGGGTTTCGGCGATCTGCGCCTCGTAGATCATGGAAAATTTCATTGGCAGGCTCCTCCGCTTGAGACGATTGCCCTTTCGGCATGAGCTGGAGTGTCTGGCTGCAGGCCTGGAAATTCATCGTTCGATTGGGTGAGAGCCGTTTTGCGCTGATGGCATTGGGCCAGGCCAGTTGGCTGCTGGCTCAATTCAATGGTCCTTATGGACGATGCCGGCCAATCACGTTAGGCCGAAACGGCGGCATCCGATTTCCGAGGAGAGAGACCATGATTTCCAGCAATCGCAGCCGGCGCGCGCTCGCCGCCGCCCTGATGTCGTTCACCGCCCTGGCCGGTGCCGGCACGGCCCGGGCAGAGGAGACGATCAAGATCGGCGGTATCATGTCGTTGACCGGTGCCGGTGCCTCGATCGGCAAGGTGGCGCAGGTCGCCTGGCAGCGCGCCGTCGACGACATCAACGCCTCGGGCGGTATCCTCGGCAAGAAGGTCGAGCTGGTTCTGGCCGACACGATGACCGACCCGACGCATGGCGTCAGCGAGATGCGTCGCCTGGTGGAGAGCGAGAAGGTTGCCGCCGTTGTCGGCCCCGCCACCAGCCAGGAGACAATGCCGGTCGTTCCGATTGCCACCGAAGCCAACATCGCCCAGGTTTCGAGCGCCGCCTCGACGCAGCTGACACCGCAGGTCGGTCCCTACCACTTCTCGACCTCGCCGATCGGCGAGAACCAGATGATCCCTAACATCAGCTATGCACTCGACACGCTGAAGCTGACAAAGCTGGCGCTGATATCGGACAATGGCGGCATGTCGAAGGCGGCGGTGGCCGACATCGTCAACTACATGAAGGGCAAGGGCGTGGAGCCCGTAGCCGTTCAGGAATTTGCCTTCCGCACCGAAGACATGACCCCGCAGCTGTTTTCGCTGCGCAGCTCCGAGGCACAGGCGGTGCTGCTGATCAATTCGATCGGCGACGACGCCCGCAAGATGCTGGAAAACCGCTATGACATCGGCTGGGACGTACCTGTTCTGGCAAGCCTGACCATGACCAACTACGCTGTCGGCAACGCGGCCACCATCGGCACCGAACCGTTCGAGGGCGTCTATTCGGTGCAGTTCGAGGGCATGACCTATTGCCCGGGCGAGGCGCTGGGTGAAAAGGCTTTCGCCAAGTTCGCCGAGAAAGCCAAGGCCGACATCGCCGACCTCGACCGTATGGGCGGCCCCTCGGCACTGGTGCCCTATTACATCCAGCCCTTCATTCTGGCGGCGGCCATGAACGGCTCGGGCAAGACCGACGGCAAGTCCGTTGCCGCCTGGATCGAAGCCAATGCAGGCGAGATCAAGACGCTGACCGGCAAGCTGGCGGCCAGTGCCGACAACCACTTCCTGCCGTCGGTGGAAAGCCTCAAGGTCGTCAAGAACCCTTACCAACTGCGCGAGGACGGTCTCGTCGAGCGCGCCGACTGCGCCCAGTAGGCCCTCAGGACGGTTACACTTGCAAAACGCGCCGCCGGCCCCGGCGGCGCGTTTTTTGTTGGCTCACCCGATCGAACGATGCAGCAGCGCCCCCGGCCGGCTTCAATCGAAGCCAGGTATCAAGGGAGGCGTTGATGGCCGAAATGACAGGCAAAGTGGCGCTGGTGACCGGCGCCGCTAACGGGATCGGTCGTGCCACTGCTCTTGCTTTCGCGAGGCGCGGTGCGTCGGTGGTTCTTGCCGACACGGATGAAGCCGGTGTTCGGGCGCTCGCCAGCCTGATCGGAGAGGATGGTGGGGAAGCTCTTGCTGTCATCGCCGATGTTGGCGATCCCGACCAGTGTCGGGAAATGATCGCGGCCACGCGCACGCGTTTTGGCCGGCTCGACATGGCTTTCAACAATGCCGGAATCTCGGGCGGTGGGCCGGATCGCGCCGATATTGCCGATTACGACCTCCAAGTCTGGCGCAAGGTCATCGACATCAATTTGTCTGGCGTTTTCTACTGCACGAAATACGAGCTGCCGCTGATGCTTGAAAGCGGAGGCGGGGCGATCGTCAATACGAGTTCGATAATGGGGTTCCGCAGCAGCCCCAACATCGCAGCCTATGTCGCTGCCAAGCACGGGGTGCTCGGGCTCACCAAGGTGGTTTGCGATGAATATGGAGCGCGCAACATCCGCTGCAATGCGGTGGCTCCGGGGGTCGTCGAGACGCCGATGACCAAGCGCTTCTTCGAAAATCCTGACATTGGCAAGGCAGCCCTGGCAACGATCCCCCAGTCGCGCTTCGGGCAGCCGACTGATCTGGCGGAGGCCGTGGTATGGCTGTGCTCGCTAGCTGCCGCCTATGTCAACGGCGTCTGCCTGCCGGTCGATGGCGGCTTCCTGGCCCGCTGAACGGCACCGTCACTCGACAAGAACAACGGAATCAACTGGCAGGTTTTGGCCTGCCGGGCAGGGAAGTCGTATCCGCAATCATGCAAGTTGGAGGAGTTGCAATGTCTGGAACAGTTATTGGGAACCGCGTGTTGCATCCGCTCGCACTCGCGCTGCTGACAGCGACGATAATGGGGGGCGGAAGTGCAAAGGCGGACGAAACGATCAAGGTCGGCGGCCTGGTGTCGATCACAGGAGGTGCTGCATCGATCGGCAAGATCGCCGGAACGGCATGGAAACTGGCGATTGACGAGATCAACGCATCAGGTGGCGTCCTGGGCAAGAAGATCGAACTTGTCATGGCCGATACCACGACGGATCCGACGCATGCGCTGAATGAAGCACGGCGTCTGGTCGACAGCGAAAAAGTGGTGGCAATCCTTGGCCCTGCGACAAGCCAGGAGACGGTGCCGACCCTTGCTGTGACCACGGCTGCCAGGGTGACACAGCTTTCAACCGCGGCCTCGACACAGATCACGGTGGAAACGGCGCCATATCATTTCACCACGTCGCCGCGGGGAGCAAACCAGCTCATCCCAAGCATCGACTACGCCCTCGACAGCCTGAAGGTGACCAGGATCGGGCTTATCTCCGACAATGGCGGGGCAGCGAAGTCGGCCATCGCCGACATCGTTCCCTACATGAAAGAAAAGGGCGTTGAACCGTCGAGCGTGCAGGAATTCACCTTCCGCACTGAAGACATGACACCGCAATTGCTGGGACTGCGCAGTTCCGGTGCCGAGGTCGTGGTGTTGATGAATTCGACCGGCGACGATGCACGCAAGTTTCTTGAGAACCGGATGGATATCGGTTGGGACGTGCCGGTTTTGGCCAGCCCGGCGATGACGACGACTGCCGTAGGCAATGCAGCCGTCGTCGGGCACGAACCTTTCAACGGCGTCTACAGCCTGCAATTCGAAGGGCTGACCTATTGCGACGGGGATCCACTTGGCCAGTCGTTGTTTTCCAAGTACGCCAAGCGTGCCGAATCAGCCGTCCCCGATCTGGAGCGTATTGGCGGACCGGCATCGCTGCAGCTCTACTACATCCAGCCTTATCTGCTGGCGGCCGCGATGAACGGATCAGGCAAGACCGACGGGCCATCGGTGACGGCCTGGCTGGAAAACAATGTCCAGACGGTGGACACCATTGTCGGCAAACTGTCGGCCAGTGCCGGCAACCATTTTCTGCCGCCGGCAACCAGCCTGAAAATCGTCAAGAACCCCGACCGGCCCCGCGAAGGCGGGCTGGTCGAAAGAGCGGACTGCGGGCGCCAGGGCTGAAACCGAGCCGAGGCGTCGCCGGTTTCCGACGGCGCCTTTTCGTTGGTTCACCCGATCGAACGATGCGGCGAACCTTAGGGTTGGCCTTCATTTCAGCCGAAGCATGCTGGGAGGTGGCGATGGAAATGGTGCTCGATGCGGATATTGCCGCGATGGCGGAGATCATCGCTCGGCGGCCGCCGCTCGATCTCTCCAACGTCGATGTTCCTGCATTGCGGGCAGCCGTGAACGCGGCAGGATGGCCGACCGAGTGCGCAGAGATGGCCTCGGTCGAGGACATTTTTGTCGCTGGCGGCGCTGGCGGTATTCCGGCGCGGCTTTACAGGCCCCGGCACGGCGAGGCGCTGCCGCTGCTGGTGTTCCTGCATGGCGGTGGTTTCGTGCTGTGTTCTCTGGATACGCATGACAATTTCTGCCGGGCGCTGGCAAAGGCGGGCGACTGCGCCGTGCTGTCGGTCGACTATCGGTTGGCTCCGGAACACAAATTCCCGGCGGCCTATGAGGATGCGCAGGCGGCGCTGGAGTGGGCCGCTGCCAACGCTACCGCGCTGGGTTGCGATCCTAGCAGGCTGGCGCTTGCCGGAGATAGTGCCGGGGGCAATCTGGCGGCAGCCGCTGCGCTCCACGCATCGCCAGAGGTGCGCCAGATGCTGCGGCACTTGCTGCTGTTTTATCCGGCTGCGGATCCGACGGCCTCCGGCGCGAGCTACGAAACCTTTCCACGAACGCCATTCCTCAGTGCTGAAATGATGCACTGGTATTGGCGGCAATATGTCCGCCAACCGGCTGACCTGGCTGATCCGCGAGTCGCGTTGCTGCGGTCGGCTGATCTTGCCGGGCTGCCGCAGACGACGGTGGCCGTCGCCGAGTTCGATCCCTTGCGCAGCGAGGTCGAGGCCTTCTGTGCGGCGCTGGCCGAGGCCGGTGTCGATTTGGAGGCTCGTCGCTATGACGGCGTCTCGCATGGCTTTGCCAGCATGGTCGGCCTGATCGGCAAGGCGCGGCTGGCGATCGACCATGGCGGCGCCAGGCTGCGCGATGCGTTTGCCAGGAGTGCCTGAGATGCTGGAGGCAAGGCTTGCGCGCGCCGAGGCCATGCTCGACATCATTGCGCTGGAGGCGCGCTATGCCCGCGCCTGGGACAGCGGCGACGGCAATGCATGGGCCGATGTGTTCACCGTCGACGGCGTGTTCGAGATTGCGGCCGTCGGCGATCGTCCGGCACTCAAGGTGGAGGGCAGGGAGCAACTGTCGGCTTTCTGCCTCGACTTCACGTCGAAGTTTTCAGGCGTTCACGTTCCGGGACTGCCGTTGCTCGAAATCGACGGCGACGAGGCCATTGGGCACCTGCATTTCCAGTTCGTCGCTATCGGCAGGCTCGCCCAGAACCACACCATGAGCCGCACCGCCTGCGGGCAGTACGATGTGCGCTATCGCAGGACCGAAGAGGGCTGGCGCATGGTCCACCGCTTGGAAAAGGCGTTCACCAGCGCGCGCAGTGAATTCTTCGATTTCTGAAGGTTCAGCGCCTTTCCTGAAGTATCAGATCAGCCGCACGCCAGGCGAGTGCCATGACGGGGCCGTTGGTGTTGCCCGAGATCGGCGCAGGAATGACCGAGGCATCGACGACACGCAGACCCTCGACGCCTCGGACCCGCAGCCGCTCGTCGACGACCGCATCGGCGTCGTCGCCCATCCTGCAGGTGCCGACCGCGTGCAGTCCCGACACGAAGGTCGAACGGAAGGCAGCGAGCATGTCGGCGTCCGATTGCACAGTCCGGCCCGGCCATAGTTCTTCTTTGACGTAGGGCTGCAAGGCCGGCTGGGCGACGAAGTCACGCATGATGCGCATCATTGAGACTGCGGTACGCCGGTCGCTCTCGGTCGCCAGCCAGTTCGGTCGAATAGACGGCATGTCGCGCATGTCGGCGGAGCGGATCGTGATCTCGCCGCGGCTTTCCGGCCGCAGGGCATAGCCGATGATGGTGATGCCGGGCTTGTTCTCGAGCTTCAGCCGGCCCTGGAGCAGCCCGCGGGCGAAGGTGTAGGGCGACAGCGACAGCTGCAGGTCGGGATAGGCGACATCAGGCGATGAGCTGACAAAGCCGCCCATTTCGGATGCGCCGAAGCTCATCAGCCCGGTGCCGGCGAGATAGTAGCGCAGCACCTCGCCGACCAGACGCAAGCCGCTGAGCCGGCGGTTGTGTCCATACAGACCGGCAAGACGATATGGGAGCGCCACGACAAGGTGTTCGGCGAAGTTGCGGCCGACGCCCGGCAATTCCGCCACCGTCTGGGCGCCTGCGGCCGACAGCACATCGGATCGGCCGATGCCGGAAACCTGGAGCAGTTGCGGCGACTGGATCGCGCCGCAGGCGACGATGACCTCACGTGCCGCGCGCGCGGTGCGTTGGCGACCGCCCTCGATGTATTCGACGCCGACCGCCCGGCGCCCGTCGAACAGAATACGCAGGACCTGCGCGCCGGTTTGGACAACAAGGTTCTTGCGCGGCATCGCCGGGCGCAGGAAGGCACGTGCAGCACTCATCCGTCGTCCCTTGTGGTCGACGGTATGGGCATAGGTGCCGACCCCATCGCGCCTGATGCCGTTGAGGTCGTCGAGATGGTCGAGACCGAGCGAGGCACCGGCGTCGAGGACCGCCTGGCCGAGAGGGGCGGGAAGAGGACGAACGCTCACCTGCAAGGGGCCATTGCTTCCCCTGACGGCATCGCCGCCAAGCTGATGGTTCTCGATCTTGCGGAAGATTGACGCCATGTCGGACCAGTCCCAGCCCTTGACGCCGAAATTCGCCCAGCCGTCGTAATCCTCCGGCGCGCCGCGGCAATAGAGCATGCCGTTGATCGAGCTCGAGCCGCCAAGCCCGCGCCCACGCGCCCATGTCTCGGCTTGCGGCCGGCCCTCCTCGTGCTGGACCGGGAAATTCCAGGAGCGCTTGGGGTGTTTGGTCAATTTGACCCATCCCCGGGGCATGCGGACGAAGGGATGAAGGTCTGAAGGGCCGGCCTCGAGCACAAGTACCCTGTGCCCAGGGTTCTCGCTCAGCCTGTTGGCCAGAACACAGCCGGCAGAGCCGGCCCCGACGATGATCGTATCGAATTCACTCATGTCGTGATGTCTTGCTCTCGGATGCCGGCTCGCATCCTGCAAACGAACTAGCTCAGGCGAAGGTCGCTCCGGTCCAGACCGGCATATGCGCTAGTCCGCATGGACGATGTTCGGCTGTCCCGCATCCTGTGATTTCTCCTTGAGGAGTCGACACGCCATCATGCGTGGCGGCCTTGCGCGCACATCCATGCCGGCGCGCATCCAGACCGGCACCAAAGCCTACGTTCCTGGGGAGGAATGACATGAAGAAATCCATTCTCGCGGCAGCGCTGCTGCTGTCGACCGCGCTGACCGCAGCCGCACAGGATGCCAGCGTCAAGCTTGGCGTGCTCAACGACCAGAGTTCGTCCTTCTCCGCGCTCGGCGGTACCGAGGTGACCGAGGCGGTCAAGCTCGCCATTTCCGATTTCGGCGGCCAGGTGCTTGGCAAGCCGATTGAGCTGGTGTCGGCAGATCACCAGAACAAGCCCGAGATCGCGCTGTCCATCGCTCGCGAATGGCTGGAACGCGACAATGTCGACGCGCTGTTCGACGTCGCCAATTCGGCCATCGCGCTTTCGGTCAACAACCTGTTGGGCGAACAGAAGAAGCTCGGCTTCTTCGTGTCGCCGATGACCGACAAGATGACCGAAGCCGACTGCAACGGCTATGGCCTCGCCTGGGCCTACGATGCCTATTCGCAGGTGCGTTCGTCGGTCAGTGCCCAGCTCAAGGCTGGCGGCGAGACCTGGTTCATTCTGTCGCCCGACTATGAGGCCGGCAAGGTCCTGGAAGCCGGCGTGAAGACCGCCGTCGAGGAAGAAGGCGGCAAGATCCTCGGTTCGGTGCGCGCACCGCTCGGCACCACCGATTTCTCGTCCTACATCCTGCAGGCGCAGGCATCGGGCGCAAAGGTTCTGGCGCTGACCGTCAACGGTCCGGAACTGGTCAATGCGCTCAAGCAGGTCCAGGAATTCGGTCTGATCGACCAGGGCATGCGCGTGGCGCTGACCGTGCTCCACCAGTCGGATGCGCGCGCCATCGGCCTCGACGCGCTGAAGGGCATCCAGTTTGCAGCCGCCTGGTACTGGAACACCGACGATGCGTCCAAGCATTTCAAGGAAGAGATGCAGAAGAAGACCGGCAACGCACCGGGTTGGGTAGCCGCGGGCGCCTATTCGGCAGCCACCAACTATCTGAACGCCGTAAAGGCCGCCGGCACCGACGAGCCGACCGCCGTGCTGGCCAAGCTGCGCGAAGGCAAGATCAACGACCTGTTCGCGCACAACGCGACGCTGCTGCCCAACGGCCGTCTCGTGCACGACATGCAGTTGCTCGAAGTGCGCGCGCCCGGCGAGGCATCCGACCCGCAGGACGTGTTCAAGGTCGTGACCACCGTACCGGCTGACGTCGCCTTCCGCTCGATCGACAAGAGCGCCTGCAAGCTGGCCAAGGGCTGAGCCGACAGCGCCGGGTGGCGATCAAGTCATCCGGCGCATTCACCCGATAGGAGTGACCACTTGCCCGGCTATCTGATCTTCGAGATCCAAATCACCGACGAGGCGGCCTGGCAGCATTATCGCGAGGTCGCCGGGCCGATTATGGCCGCCGGCGGTGGGCGCTTCGTTCTGTCGAGCGATCGCGTGGAGAGCCTCGAAGGCGGCTGGCAGCCGGCCTCCATCTCGGTGGTCGAGTTCCCGAGTGCTGACGCTGCGCGGCGTTTCTACCATTCGGAAGACTACCAGAAGGTGGTGGCGCTCAGGCAGCTGGCATCACGTGGCAAGGGCATACTCGTCGAAGCATGACGGGACGGCCCGGGCCCGCGCATTTTCTAGAATACGTGGAGGACAAGGTGCGACAAGGCACTGCGGACGACTACATTATCGAGGCGTCCGGGCTGAGCCGGTATTTCTACGGCTTTGCTGCCGTAAAGGACGTCGACCTCAAGGTCCGGCGCAATACCATCCACGCCCTGATCGGCCCCAATGGCGCCGGCAAGACGACCACATTCAATCTGATCACCAAGTTCCTGCAGCCCAGCGAAGGTTCGATCCGCTACAATGGCGAGGACATCACCGCTCTGAAGCCGGAGGAGGTGGCGCGCAAGGGCATTGTCCGCTCGTTCCAGATATCGGCTGTGTTCCCGCGCATGAGCGTGCGCGAGAACGTGCGCATGGCGCTGCAGCGTCCGACGGGTAGCTCTTACCGCTTCTGGCAGAGCGAACGCACGCTCGGCGTGCTCAACGACCGCATCGACGAGCTGCTCGATGCCGTCGGCATGCTGTCCTATCGCAACCATGTGGCGGTCAACCTGCCTTACGGGCGCAAGCGCGCGCTGGAGATTGCCACCACGCTGGCCCTCGATCCCGAGATGCTGCTTCTTGACGAGCCGACTTCGGGCATGGGCCACGAGGACGTCGACCGCATCGCCGAGCTGATCCGCAAGGTCTCAAGCGAGCGCACCATCCTGATGGTCGAGCACAATCTGTCTGTTGTCGCGGCCCTTTCCGACACCATCACCGTGCTGGCGCAGGGACGGGTGCTGGCCGAGGGCAACTACGAGACCGTGTCGCGCGACCCGCGCGTGATCGAAGCCTACATCGGTGGCGCAGATGACTGAGATTTCCAAGGTGGTGCTCGACATCGCCGACCTCCATGCCTGGTACGGCGAGAGCAAGGCGCTCCACGGCATGAATTTCGACATCCGCGAGGGCGAGCTCGTCACGCTCCTGGGCCGCAACGGTGCCGGCAAGACAACGGCGTTGCGCTGCATCATGGGCCTGGTGCGCAAGAAGACGGGCACTATTGCCTATCGCGGCGAGAATGTCGCGGCGAGGGCGCCCGAGTTCATCGCCCGGCGCGGCATCGCCTATTGCCCGGAGGAGCGTGGCATTTTCTCGAGCCTGTCGGTGGCCGAAAACCTGGAACTGCCGCCCGTCATCGCCAAGGGCGGCATGACGGTGGACGAAATCCTGGAGCTGTTTCCCAACCTCAAGGCGCGCTGGCAGAGCCCCGGCACCAAGCTGTCGGGCGGCGAGCAGCAGATGCTGGCCATCGGCCGCATCCTGCGCACGAGCGCCAAGCTCCTGATCTTCGACGAGCCGACAGAGGGCCTTGCGCCTGTCATCGTCAAGCAGATTGCCGTCGTGCTTGAAAAGCTGAAGGCGAGGGGCTTCACCATCCTTTTGGTCGAACAGAACTTCCGCTTCGCCTCGAAGCTCGCCGACCGGCATTTCGTGGTCGACCACGGCAAGGTGGTCGAGCGCTTCAGCCGTGACGAACTCGCCGGCAACGAAGCCAAAATCCAAGCTTATCTCGGGGTGTGATGGCCATGATGGACCTGATTGGCGTTCCGCCAACCCTTCTTTTCGGCCAGCTGCTCGTCGGCCTCATCAACGGTTCGTTCTACGCCATGATGAGCCTGGGCGTGGCGATCATCTTCGGCATGCTGCGCATCGGCAACTTCGTCCATGGTGCGCAATACATGCTGGGCGCATTCGGCGCGTGGTATCTGATGCGCCTACCCGAACTGTTCCCCGGGCTCGGCCTGCCATCCATCGGCTACTGGTGGGCGCTGGTCATCGTACCGCTGGTGGTGGCGGTCATCGGCGCGCTGATGGAGCGCATCTTCATCCGCCGGGTCTACGACCTCGACCATGCCTACGGCCTGCTCCTGACCGTCGGTCTCGCCATGGCGATCGAGGGCGCTTTCAACGTCTATTACGGCGCTGCCGGCCAGATGTACGGCGTTCCGGACTCGTTGAAGGGTGGCCTGAATCTCGGCTTCATGTTCCTGCCAATCTATCGCGCCTGGGTGATTGCGGCCGCCATCGTCGTTTGCTTCGGCACCTGGTACGTCGTCGAGCGCACCAAGCTCGGTTCATATCTGCGTGCGGCGACAGAAAATCCCGATCTTGTCCGCGCCTTCGGCATCAACGTGCCCAGGCTGCTGATGCTGACCTATGCTTTCGGCGTCGGCCTCGCCGGCTTCGCAGGCGTGATGGCAGCACCGATCTACCAGGTCAGCCCACAGATGGGACAGGGCATCATCATCACCATCTTCGCGGTGGTCGTCATCGGCGGCATGGGCTCGATCTTTGGCGCCATCGTCTCCGGTCTGATGCTCGGCGTGATCGAAGGCCTGACAAAGGTTTTTTACCCGCAGGCTTCGGCGACCGTGATCTTCATCATCATGGCTCTGGTGCTGATCTTCCGCCCGGCCGGCCTGTTCGGCAAGGAGACATCAAGCCACTCTGTCGCTGACGTGTCGTCAGGTCGCTCCGGCAGCTTCCTCGAGAACGGCCGCCTGTGGCTGGCGATCTTTACGGTCGGTGGCGTGGCGCTGCCGTTCCTGGTTTACCCGGTCATGGGCATGAAGATCCTGGTGCTGGCGCTGTTCGCGCTCGCCTACAATCTGATCTTTGGCTACGTCGGCCTGCTCGCCTTCGGCCATGCCGCCTTCTACGGCTCGTCTGCCTATGTCACCGCACACGCCGCGGCCGCCTGGGGTCTGCCGCCTGAACTGAGCATCCTGATGGGCGTGGCTGTGGCGACCGCCATCGGCGCGCTGTTCGGTTGGCTGGCGATCCGCCGACAGGGGCTTTATTTCGCCATGATCACCATGGCGATGGCGCAGATCATCTATTTCTACGCGGTGCAGGCGCCATGGACCAATGGCGAGGATGGTATCCAGTCAGTGCCACGCGGCACTCTGTTCGGCCTGATTGATCTCTCGAACACGCTGAACATGTATTACGTGACGCTTGCAGTGTTCCTGGTCGGCTTCGCCTTCGTCTATCGCATCATCCACTCACCCTTCGGCCAGACGCTCAAATCTATCCGCGAGAACGAGCCGAGGGCCATTTCGCTCGGCTATTCGACCGACCGTTTCAAGCTGATCGCGTTCACGCTGTCGGCCATGCTGTCGGGCGTGGCAGGCGGCCTCAAGGCGATCATCTTCCAGCTGGCGTCGCTGGCTGACGTGTTCTTCATGACTTCGGCCGACGTGCTGTTGATGACGCTGATAGGTGGCGTCGGCACGTTGCTCGGACCAGTGGTCGGTGCAGCGGTGCTGGTGACGTTGCAGCGCGAGCTGGCGACGCTCGGTGCCTGGGTGGTGGTCGTTCAGGGCATCATCTTCGTTCTCTGCGTGCTGTTCCTGCGCAAGGGCATCGTCGGCACGCTGGAAGAGTTTCTGGCAAACCGCGCCGAGCGCAAGGCGCAGCGGACGGCAGACCGCACCGGAGTCGCGACCAAGGCGAAGGTGGCGCAATGAGTGGACCATCGACAATCGTCATCGGCATGGGGCCCGGACTTGGCCAGGCCCTGGTGAAGAAGTTCGCGCGCGAGGGCCATCGCGTTGCCTTCGTCGGCCGCCGGGCCGAGGCGATCGCGCGCTACGAGCAGGACTTCAGGGCCGAAGGGCTCGACGTCTCCGGGTTTGTCGGTGACGCCGGCAAGCCTGAGGAGATGGACCGCGTCCATGCGGCGATCCGCGAGCAGCATGGTGATGCCGAAGCGCTGATCTACAATGCCGCCATCATAGAGCCGGCACGGTTCGTCACGCCATCGCGGCTGGGCGAGGTGAAGTACGGTACCGCCGAAGGCTGGAAGTCACACGGCGAGGCAGCAAGCGTCGACTATGTCGTCGAGGCCTTCAGGACCAATGTCGCTGGTGCGCTGCATGCGGCGCAGGCGGTTGCGTCCAAAATGATCGAGCGCGGCCGCGGCACGATCCTGCTCACCGGCGGGGTGCTCGCCTTCGGGCCGTGGATCGAGTGGGGCGTGACCTCGCTTGGCAAGGCGGCGCTGCGCAGCCTCGGACATTCGCTGGAGAAAGAGCTTTCGCCTGCGGGTATTCATGTCTCGACGGTTGCCATCCACGGCACGATGCAGGCCGGAACGCCCTACGATCACGACCTGGTCGCCCAAGCCTACTGGAAACTGCATGTCCAGCCGCGCGACCAGTGGCAACCTGATTTCCATTTCAAGCAGGATGCGGAAGACGGCGGGGATCCCGACGCATGAGCATAATCCGCTTCGACGGCAAACGCGCGCTGGTCACAGGCGGTGGCAGTGGCATCGGTGAAACAGCAGCAAGGCTTCTGGGCGAACTCGGCGCTCGCGTGGTCATTGCCGACCTCAACCGCGATCATCTCGATCCGGCGGCGCAGCGCACTGCTGCGGCCGGCATCACCCAGGGCGATGTTGCAAGCGAAGCGGATGCCGAGCGCATGGTCGGGGAGGCGATAGCGGCCCTCGGCGGGCTCGACCTCGTCTTCAACTCAGCCGGCATCGGCGACGATCTCGTGCCTGTTCATGAGCAGTCGGTGGAGCGCTGGCAGCGTGTGATCGACGTCAACCTCAAGGGCACCTACCTGATGTGCCGCGCGGCGTCGCGGCCGATGCTCCGGCAGAAGCAAGGCGCCATCGTCAATGTGTCGTCCATCGTAGGGCTCGGCGGCTTCCCCAGACGTTCGGCCTATGCGGCCGCCAAGGCAGGCATCAACCACCTGACGCAGACGCTGGCCTGCGAATGGGGGCCCTCGGGCATCCGCGTCAATGCGATCGCGCCAGCCTATACGCTGACGCCGATGGTCCAGGCGCTGCTCGAGCGCAAGGCATTCGACCCAACGATCCTGGAACGCCGCACGCCGCTCGGGCGGCTTGCGACGCCGGAGGAGATGGCGAAGGCGGCGATGTTCCTGCTGTCAGACTGGGCATCCTACATCACTGGGACGGTTCTGCCGGTCGACGGCGGCTGGAGCGCCTTTGGTGGTGCGGGCGACGTCGCGACAGCCTGAGAAGGCCGACAATTCAGTTCAGCAAGTGCTGGCAACCAACTGATTTATAACAGAGCGGCCGCGTCATGCGCGGCCGTTCTTTTGCTTCGCCAACGTCGCGGGTTCACTTGTTCCGGAAATCGTCCAGGCGGTTCTCGCGCAGCGCCAGTACCAGTGCGCGCTTGCGGATTTTGGCCGCCTCGACCGGCATCGTGTCGATGAAGTGGACGGCGCGCGGGGCCTTGTAGGCGGCGAGGCTCTCGCGGCAATAGCGGATCAGTTCTTCCGCGGTCGCGTCCTGTCCATCGGCCTTGACGATGACCGCGACCGGGATTTCGCCCTTGCTCTCGTCGGGCGCGCCGACCACCGCGCACATGGCGACCGCCGGATGCTTGTAGAGCAGGGCCTCGATTTCCAGCGGATAGACATTGTGGCCGCCGGCGATGATGACGTCCTTCTTGCGGTCGACGATGAACAGGTAGCCGTCCTCGTCGACATAACCGAGGTCGCCCGACTTCCAGCCGCCATTGCCGAAGGCCTCGGCCGATGCCTTCTCATCCATCCAGTAGCCCTGGGCGACGCAATCGCCTGAAATGATGACCTCGCCGATTTCGCCCTGCGGCACGACACTGCCTTCGTCGTCGACGATAGAGATGCGCGAGCTGCCGACCGGAAGGCCGGCCGAGCCAGGCTTGCGAATACCCGCAGTCGGTTCCATGACGTTCTGGCCGCTGGTTTCGGTCGAGCCGTAAACTTGCGTGACGCGGGCGCCCGACAACTCCTCGAAACGGCGGATGACCGGCTGGGGCACCGGCGAGCCGCCCGTGGTGCAGATGCGCAGCGACGACAGGTCGTGTTTCGCTGGATCGACCTCGTTGACCATGTAGACATACATTGTCGGCGTGCCACCGAAATAGGTGGCCTTGTAACGACCAATGTCGGCAAGGACACGCAGGGTGTCCCAGCGCTCGTGCAGCACGATGGTGCCGCCGGTGTAGAGGCACAGGTTCAGCGTCACCGTCAGGCCAAAATTGGTAAACAGCGGCACAGCGCAGAGATAGACTTCCTCGGCAAAGCGCGTGCGGTGGGACACCATCATGTCGCGCAGGGTCGAACACTGGTTGAACTGCGATTGCGCCGCACCCTTGGGGGCGCCTGTCGTGCCCGAGGTGAAGAACAAGGCGCAGATGTCGTCAATATGGCAGGCAACATCTTCGAACGTCTTGGGCGCTGCGGCCATAAGAGAGGTGAGGTCGTCGGCGCTGCCGTCGCCCGACACGACCAGGCAATGAGCGAGATCGGCAAATTCGGCCCTGATCTCGGAGAGGTACGGCCAAGTCGAGCCGTCGGCGATGAGCGCCTTCATGCCGGTCTGGCTGACGATCTTGCGCAGCTCGGCATGGCGGAACATGGCGCTGAGCGGGGCAGGGATCGCGCCGAGACGCTGACAAGCCCAGAAGCCGATGGCCATCATCGGCGTGCTTGGCAGATAGAGCCCGACGCGGTCGCCCTTGGCCACGCCGCGCGCTTTGAGCACGTTGGCAAGCTGTGCCGTCAGCTCGGCAAAGCGCGCATAGGTGATCGTCTCCTTGTCGGTGACGATGAAGTTACGCTCGCCGATCAGCCTCGCGTTCCGCGCCAGCACCTGGCTCAGGATTTCCATGCTCGTATTTCCTGCAGTCGAAATTGGGATTCTGTGCCGACTTGAAAACCTGCCCGAAGGGGCAGGCATCGTCTGCACAGACTAAGCCAGGCCAGGCGCGGCGGTCACGAAATCAGAATACCGCCGTCGATGGGCAATTGATGGCCGGTCATCTTCCGCGATTCGTCGGAGGCCAGGTAAAGGGCTGCATTGGCCACGTCGATGGGTTCGGCGATGCCGAGCAGATAGGCGTCGAACTGCGCCTTGAGATGCGGTTCGCGCTCGAAGAAGCCGAGCACGCGGTCGGTGGCAACCGCTCCCGGCACCAGCACGTTGACGCGGATGTTGTCCTTGGCGAATTCGACCGCCATCGAGCGGGTCAGCGAGATGATCCCGCCCTTGGCCGCCGAATAGGCGTCGCGATTGGGAATGCCCATGGCGCCGACAATGGACGAGCAATTGACGATCGAGCCGCCGCCCGACTGCTGCATCAGCGGGATGGCGTTGCGGCAGCAGACCCAGGTGCCGAACAGGTCGAGCTTGATGCAACGCCAGAACTCCTCGAACGGCGCCACCGTCACCGGACCGTCGGCCGAGCTCGAGCCGCCGGCATTGTTGTAGAGCACGTCGAGCCGGCCCCAGGCATCCATAACGGTCTTGAAGGATGCCCCGACGCTGTCGGGCTCGGTGACGTCGGTCTCGACATAGAGTGCCGTGCCGCCTGATGCCTTGATGGAGGAGGCGATAGCCTCGCCTTTTTCACGGCTGCGGCCGGCAACGGCGACCTTGGCGCCTTCCTGCGCAAACAGCCGCGCTGCCGCCTCGCCGATGCCGCCGGTCGCGCCGGTGATGAATGCTACTTTGCCTGCCAAACGGGCCATGATGATCTCCTCGAAACGGTACCCGCGAACCTGCGCGCGCAGGCGCCGGCAACATCGTCCGAAGGGACTAAGATTGTTCGGCATATCAGCGGTTTGGCGGCCAAAATGCCTGCTGTTCAGCGACTAGTCCCATCAGACGATGTTAGCGGTCTGCCCCTGTCCCATTCCTTGCCTCGATTGAAGAATTTGGCAGTGCCGAAATGGCAGCAACAAGCGGCGTAGGAAAATGAAGGCAGTGATCTGCAAGGAGTTCGCCCCGAGGGCGGAACTCAGGATTGAAGAGGTATCGGACCCGGTGGCAAAGCCGGGTCAGGTGGTGATCCGCATCGAGGCATGCGGCATCAACTTCTTCGACGGTCTGATGGTCGAGGGCAAGTACCAGACCAAACCCGAACTGCCGTTCACGCCGGGCAGTGAGGCCGCCGGCACGATCATTTCGGTCGGCGAGGGCGTCGAACGCCTGACGGCTGGGATGCGCGTCCTGGCCTTTTCCGGTATCGGTGGCTATGGCGAGCAGGTCGCGGTCGATGCCTGGAAGGTGTTTCCGATCCCCGCCGAGATGAGCTTCGTCGAGGCAGCCGGTTTCCTGATCACCTATGCGACCTCGCACCATGCACTCAAGGATCGCGCGCAGATCAAGCCGGGCGAGACCCTTCTGGTTCTCGGTGCAGCCGGTGGCGTCGGCCTGACTGCCGTCGAGCTCGGCAAGCAGATGGGGGCACGCGTCATCGCTGCCGCCTCCAGCGACGAGAAGCTGGCGCTGTGCCGCGAATACGGTGCCGACGAGACGATCAACTATTCGACCGAGGACCTTCGCCAGCGGCTCAAGGATCTGACCAACGGCCAGGGCGTCGACGTGGTCTATGATCCGGTCGGCGGTAGCATGACAGAGACGGCGGTGCGCGGGTTGGCGCTTTTCGGTCGGCTGCTGGTGATCGGCTTTGCCGCCGGCGACATCCCCAAGATCGCGCTCAACCTGTTGCTGCTCAAGCAGTCTGCACTGATCGGCGTGTTCTGGGGTGCCTATGCGCGCTCGTCGCCCGATAAGAATGCCGAGAACATTGCCGAGTTGATGGACTGGTTCGCCAAGGGCGCGCTCAGGCCGCATATCTCGGCCGAATATCCGCTCGACCGCTTCGCCGAGGCGCTCGACGTCGTTATGGAGCGTGCCGTCAAGGGCAAGGTCGTTCTGGTGACAGGCAATTCAGGACATAGCAGGGAAGGAGTGCCGGCATGACCGAGCAACTCGTCAAGACCGTCTCGGTCGTCAAGCAAGGCAACATTCTGGTCGCGACCGTCGACAATGCGCCGGTCAATGCGCTGTCTCATTCGGTGCGCGTTGGGCTGATCGAGGCCGTGAAAGCGCTGGAAAGCGATACCGAAGCACGTGCCATGGTCATTCTGTGCGACGGCCGCACCTTCATCGCCGGCGCCGACATCCACGAATTCAAGAAGCCGATGGTGGCGCCGCTTTTGGGCGAAGTGATCGACACGCTCGACGCAGCGACCAAGCCGATCGTGGCCGCTATCCACGGCACGGCGCTTGGCGGCGGCCTCGAAGTGGCGCTCGCCTGTAGCTATCGCATCGCGCTCGAAGGCTCGAAGGTCGGTCTGCCGGAAGTCAAACTCGGCATCCTGCCGGGGTCGGGCGGCACGGTTCGCCTGCCGCGTCTCGCCGGTGTCGAGCAGGCACTGGCGATGATCAGCGAGGGTGGCCAGATCTCGGCACGCGACGCCCGCGAAAAGGGCATTGTCGACGAGGTCGTCTCGGGGGACCTGAAGGTAGCTGCAGTCGCATTCGCCGCAAGGGTGATTGCTGACGGTGCAAAATTGCGCCGAACCAGCGACCTGCCGGTGCCGGCGTTCGATCCTGCCGTCCTTGAAACCAGCCGTGCGGCATTGGCCAAGAAATACAAAGGCTTCAAGGCGCCTCTTGTCGCGGTTGATCTGATCAAGATGGTCACCGAAACACCAGTCGGCGAGGCCATCGCGCTCGAATACAAGACCTGCAAGGAGCTGTTGGTTTCGCCGCAGTCCAAGGCGCTGCGCCATATCTTCGCGGCGGAACGAGAGGCGCTGAAGATCGACGGCGTCGATGCCGAGGTGAAGCCGCGAGAGGTCAAGAAGGTAGCCATTGTCGGTCCCGGCACCATGGGCCGCGGCATTGCCGCCTGCTTCCTCAGCATCGGCATTCCGGTAACCCTGATCGGCCTGACCGACGAGGGGCTTGCTTCTGCAACCAAGGCGATCGGCAAGATCTATGAAGGCAGTGTCAAGCGCGGAAGCCTGTCGACCGATGAGATGCAGCGCCGCATGGCGTTGCTGAGCGCCACGACTGCTTATGACGGCCTTGGCGATGTCGATTTGGTGATCGAGGCGGTGACCGAACAGCTCGACGTCAAGAAGGACGTATTCGCCAAGCTCGATGCAGTCCTGCGCGACGATGCCATCATCGCCACCAACACCTCGTTCCTCGACATCGAGGAACTGGCCGCGTCGTCGAAGAACCCGGCGCGCGTCGCCGGCATGCATTTCTTCAACCCCGCCAATGTCATGAAGCTGCTTGAAAACGTGCGGGCAGCGAAGACGGCTCCGGACGTTCTGGCGACCACCACGGCGCTGGGCAAGCGCCTCGGCAAGGTGCCGGTCATGGTCGGACGCTCCGAAGGTTTCGTTGCCAACCGCATGCTTTCCAAGCGCACGCGCGAGGCTCAGTTCCTGCTCGAGGACGGTGCGACGCCGCAACAGGTCGACCGCGTGCTAACCGCTTTCGGCTTCCCGATCGGCCCGTTCGCGCTGGCCGATCTCGCCGGCATGGACATCATGGCCGCAGCACGGGCGGCACGCGTCGCCCGTATGTCGCCGCGGGAGCAGCAGTGCAACATCGTCGACAGGCTGGTTGCTGCCGGCCGGCTCGGCCAGAAGTCGGGCGCGGGCTACTATGTCTATGACGAGAACCGCAAGGCTTCGCACGATCCCCTCGTAGACGAACTGCTCGACGCGCATCGCAAGGAGCGCGGCTTCACCGCGCGCACCATCACCGACGAGGAAATCCTCGAACGCTGCCTGTTTGCCATGGTCAACGAGGCAGCCAAGATCCTCGACGAGAGTGCGGCGGCGCGGCCCGGCGATATCGACGTCATCTGGACCAATGGCTTCGGCTTTCCGACCTATCTGGGCGGCCCGATGTTCTACGCCGACCAGGTCGGCCTGCCAGCGGTCAAGGCGGCGCTCGACAAGTACGCCGGGCTCGTGGGCGATCAATATTTCAAGCCGGCCGCGCTCATAGAGCGGCTGGTAGCCGAGGGCAGGGGTTTCTACGGCTGAGCCGTGGATCCTTGTCGAAACAATACGAAGAACAAACGGATTAGGTATCTATGAACAAGGAAATGGACCTGAAATCGGTCGTCGCCCAGCTGCGCGACGGCATGACGATCGGATTTGGCGGTTGGGGTCCCCGTCGCAAGCCGATGGCGCTGGTGCGCGAGATCCTGCGCTCGGACCTCAAGGACCTGACGCTCGTCGCTTATGGCGGGCCGGAAATCGGCATGCTGTGTGCTGCGGGCAAGGTCAAGAAGCTGATGTATGGCTTCGTCTCGCTCGATGCGATGCCGATCGAGCCCTACTTCCGCAAGGCGCGCGAAGCAGGTGCTGTCGAGGTCGCGGAACTCGACGAGGGCCTTCTGCTGCTCGGCCTGCAGGCTGCTGGCCACAACCTTCCCTTCGCCGCGACGCGCGTCGGCCTCGGCTCCGACGTCATGAAGTACAATCCGCACTTCAAGACGGTGAAGTCGCCTTACCACGACGGCGAAGTGTTGCTGGCGATGCCGGCAATCAAGCTCGACGTGGCGCTGATCCACACCAGCCGCGCCGACCGCCTGGGCAACACCCAGACCGACGGTCCGGACCCGTTCTTCGACGGCCTGTTTGCGCGCGCCGCCAACAAGGTGTTCGTCACCACCGAGGTGCTGGTCGACCGCATCGACGCCGAGTATTCCGACAAGGCCAAGAGCCAGCTGTTCGAGCGCTGCCTGGTAACCGGCGTGGTCAAGGCACCGCTCGGCGCCCACCCGACGGCGGCACACGACGCCTATGGCTGGGACATGGGGCACCTCAAGGACTACGCCGCATCGGCGACCGAAGAGGGCGGCTGGCAGCGCTATTTCGACCAATATGTGAAGGGCGACGAGGCCAGCTACGCCGCGAGCGTTGGCGGCGAAGCCAAGATCCGCGCCCTGCCGCTCCCCATTTTCTGATCGGACACGACATGACGACTGCAAAAGAATTCACTCTTGCCGAACTGATCATCGCCGCCGGCGCGCAGGCATGGGCTGCCGATGGTGAAGTTCTCGCCACCGGCATCGGCCCGCTGCCGAGGCTTGCGGCTGGCCTTGCCAAGCTGACCTGCGCCCCCGGCATCATGATGACCGACGGCGAGGCCTACCTCGTCGAAGACCCGATCCCGCTTGGACCGCGCGGCGACTACAAGCCGAAGCTGTCAGGCTGGATGCCTTACAGCCGCGTCTTTGACAGCGTCTGGAGCGGTCGCCGCCACGCCATGGTGACGCCCGTGCAGGTCGACCGCTACGGCCAGGGCAACATCTCCGCACTGGGCGGCGAGTTCCAGAAGCCGAAGGTTGCGATGCTGGGCGTCCGCGGCTTCCCGGGCAACTCGATCTGCCACAAGAACTCGATGTTCCTGCCCAACCATTCGAAGCGCACCTTCGTCGAGGGTGAGGTCGATGTGGTGGCAAGCGTCGGCTATAACGCCAAGAACTGGCCGGAGGGCGCCAAGCCCGCCGACGTCAAGCTCGGCGTGGTCATCACCGACCTGTGCGTGTTCGACTTCAACGGTCCCGATCATGCAGCCCAGGTGCTGTCGCTGCATCCTGGCGTCACCTTCGAGCAGGTACAGGATGCCACCGGCTTCCCACTGCTGCGCGCCGAAGGCATGACCACCACGGCAGCCCCGACCGAGGAACAGCTGGCCATCATCGCCAAGCTCGACCCATACAATGTCCGCGCCACCGTGCTGAAGGGCAATCCTTCAGGCGTCCGCGCCGCGTGACGACATCGCCGCCGGCAGTCATCTGCCGGCGGTTCTTCCTTGGAATGGCATTGGCGGACGCAAGATGGACTTCGAATACAGCGACAAGACGAAAAACCTGCTCGAACGGCTCAATGCCTTTATGGACGAGCATGTCTATCCCAATGAACGCCGCTATCACGAGGAAGTGGAAGCAGACCGCTGGGGGCATCCGGCTGTTCTTGAAGAACTGAAGACCAAGGCCAAGGCCGCCGGACTGTGGAACCTGTTCCTGCCGGATTCTTCTCATGGTGCGGGCCTGACCAACACCGAATACGCACCGCTCTGCGAAGTCATGGGCCGGGTGCATTTCTCGTCGCAGATCTTCAACTGTTCAGCGCCCGACACCGGCAACATCGAGACCATCGAGCGCTACGGCACCGAGGAGCAGAAGGCGCGCTGGCTGCCCGGCATGCTCGACGGTTCGATCCGCTCGGCCTTCGCCATGACCGAGCCTGACGTCGCTTCCAGTGACGCGACCAACATCCAGAGCTCGATTGTCCGCGACGGCGATGACTATGTCATCAACGGCCGCAAATGGTGGATTTCGGGTGTGGGCGACCGCCATTGCGAGCTGCTGATCTTCATGGGCAAGACCGACCCCAATGCGGCCAAGCACCAGCAGCAGTCGATGATCCTGGTGCCGATGGACACGCCAGGCATCAAGGTGCTGCGGCCGATGACGGTGTTCGGCTACGACGATGCCCCGCATGGCCACATGGACATGCTGTTCGAGAATGTGCGTGTGCCGGTATCCAGCATGCTGCTCGGCGAAGGCCGCGGCTTCGAGATCGCACAGGGGCGCCTCGGACCGGGGCGTATCCACCACTGCATGCGTCTGATCGGCCTTGCCGAACGTTGCCTGGAGCTGATGTGCCGGCGGGTGAAGAGCCGCGTCGCCTTCGGCCGACCGATCGCCGAACAGTCGGTGACGCTCGAGCGCATTGCCGAATCCCGCATCCTCATCGACCAGGCCCGGCTGCTGACGCTGAAGGCCGCCTACATGATGGACACTGTCGGCAACAAGGCGGCGCGCGCCGAGATCGGCATGATCAAGGTGGCCGCGCCGAACATGGCCTGCAAGGTCATCGACTGGGCGATCCAGGCGCATGGCGCTGCTGGCGTTTCACAGGACTTCGTGCTCGCCAACTATTATGCGCATGCCCGCAAGCTGCGCTTCGCCGACGGCCCCGACGAGGTGCACCGCAACCAGATCGGGCGCATCGAACTCGCCAAATACGTGGATTGAGCGGGGAGGCGCGCCATGGATGCCAGCCGTTTTGTCGGCACCGAGCCGCTCGCCGCCGACAGCAAGATCGACGTCGCGCGGCTGCATGGCTATCTCAAGGCCAACATTGAGGGTTGCGAGGGTGAGCTTTCGGTCGAGCGCTTCCGCGGTGGCCAGTCCAACCCGACGATGTTGCTGTCTTTTGATGGCGTGCGCAAACTGGTGCTGCGCAAGAAGCCTGACGGGAAGTTGCTGCCGTCGGCCCATGCAGTAGACCGCGAGTTCCGCGTCATCAGCGCCTTGCGCGATAGCGACGTGCCGGTCGCGGG
Organism: Aminobacter sp. MET-1; assembly: GCF_026521175.1. Taxonomy (NCBI): domain Bacteria; kingdom Pseudomonadati; phylum Pseudomonadota; class Alphaproteobacteria; order Hyphomicrobiales; family Phyllobacteriaceae; genus Aminobacter; species Aminobacter sp. MET-1. The sequence continues at coordinate 152,625 of NZ_JAMSHL010000008.1, forward strand.
TGCGCGGTTGCTCTGCGACGACGAGAGCATTGTTGGCGCGATGTTCTACGTCATGGATTTCGTCGAGGGGCGTTCGTTCTGGGCACCTGCCTTGCCAGAGCAGTCGCCTGCGGAGCGCAAGGCGATCTACATGGAGATGAACCGCGTCGCAGCCGCTCTCCACACCACCGACTACAAGGCTGTCGGCCTCGAGGATTTCGGCAAGCCGGGAGACTATGTCGCCCGTCAGGTGGCCCGGTGGTCCAAGCAGTATCGCGCCTCCGAGACCGAAATCATCGAGGCGATGGACCGGCTGATCGAATGGCTGCCCGGCAATATTCCGCCGGAAACACGCACGTCGCTGATCCATGGCGACTTCCGGATCGACAACATGATCTTCCACCCGACCGAGGCGCGGGTGTTGGCTGTGGTCGACTGGGAGCTGTCGACGCTGGGCGAGCCCATGGCCGATTTCGCCTATCACATGCTGACTTGGCGCCTGCCCAACCAGCCTTATCGCGGCCTCGGCGACCTCGACATCGGCGCACTCGGCATTCCTGACGAACGCAGCTATCGCGACGCCTATCTCAAGGGCACGCGTCAGGAAGGCGTGTCGGACCGCCACTGGTACGCCTATCTGGCCTACAGCCTGTTCCGCGTCGCCGGCATTCGCCAGGGCATCATGAAGCGTGTGGTCGATGGCAATGCTGCGAGCGCGCATGCCCGCGAGGCCGGTGCTTTGGCACGGCCGGTGGCCGAATTCGGCTGGCACTATGCCGAGCTGGCGATGAAATCATAAGGGAGGATGGACATGAGCGGACTGTATCCGGCCGAGGGAGCGGCCATCGTCATCGGTGGCAGCGGCGGCGTCGGCGCTGAGATTTGCCGGGTGCTGGCACGCGACGGCTGCGACGTGGCGCTGACCTATCACAGCAATCAGGCCAAGGCGGAAGCTGCGGCAGAGTCCGTACGCAGCGAGGGGCGCAAAGCCTCGACCCACAAGCTCAACATCGAGGATGTCGAGGCGACCCGCGCCTTCATTGACGGCGTCGCCGAAGCCTCTGGCGGGATCCACACCGTTATCTACGCTGCCGGGCCGCTGGTGCCGCTGATCCATCTCAGCAAGATCGAGCCCGAGCAGATGCGCAAGCATTTGATGCAGGACGCCTTCGGTTTCTTCAACGTGATCCACTACGCCATCCCGCATCTGCGCAAGACGCGCGGCTCTGTCGTCGCCTGCCAGAGTTCGGCGCAGTATCGCTTCGCCTCTGCCGACGGCCTTTCGGTCGTGCCGAAATCGGCGGTCCATGCGCTGATGAAAGGGGTCGCCAAGGAAGAGGGCCGCTACGGCATCCGCTCCAATGGCGTGGCGCTCGGCATCATCGAGACCGGCCAGCACACCGAGCTCAGCAAGCTCGGCTACATCGACGACAAATACATGCAGGCGGCGGCCATGAACACGCCGCTGCGCCGCAACGGCAAGGCGATCGACATTGCCGAGGCTGTGTCGTTCCTCGCCTCCAGCCGCGCCGGCTTCATTTCCGGCGAGGTCATCAATGTCGATGGCGGCTACCACGTCTGACCCCTTCTTCGGCGCGGGCTGCATTGCCTGCGCCGTTGCCCCTTCCGCACCGGGCTTTTGCCATCGATGCGTGACGCGGAATTGCCGTTAGTCTTTTCAGACGATGTTCGGCCGCCCCGTCGCTCCTAGCAAGTATTTGGAAAACTTCGGTTCCGGGCGCTGCGCAGCAGAAAATGTCCTGCGCGTTGCCTGCCTGGTTCCCTGCTTAAAACAACTGTTCTGGAGCAATCCTTTGCGCGAAGCCGTCATCGTTTCCGTCGCCCGCACCCCCATCGGCAAGGCCTTCCGTGGCGCCTTCAACGACACCGAGGCGCCGGCGTTGTCGGGTCACGCCGTTCGCGAGGCGGTCAAGCGCGCCGGCATCGCCCTCGATACAGTTGAAGACGTGATCATGGGCTGCTCGGCCCAGCAGGGCACGCAGGGCTACAATATCGGCCGCCTGAGCGCCGCCTCCGCCGGCCTGCCCGACAGCGTGCCGGGCATGACCATCGACCGTATGTGCTCGTCGGGCCTGATGGCGGTGTCGATCGCCGCCAAGCAGATCATCGTCGATGGCATGGAGACGATCGTCGCCGGCGGCGTCGAGTCGATCAGCCTGACCCAGAACAAGCACAAGAACAGCTACCGCTCGCGCTCGCAGGCGGTGACCTCGCAGTGGCCGCACATGTACATGACGATGATCGAGACAGCCGAGATCGTCGCGAAGAAGTATGGCATCAGCCGGGAGGCACAGGACGAGTTCTCGCTGACCAGCCAGCTGCGCACGGCTGCCGCCCACCAGGCGGGCCGCTTTGAAGACGAGATCGCCCCGATGGCCTCGCGAAAGATGGTGGTCAACAAGGAAACCAACGAGACCAGCTTCCAGGACGTGACCCTGATGCAGGACGAAGGTTTCCGCGCCGACACCAATCTCGAGGGACTGGCCAAGCTGAAGCCGGTCTTTGCCGACGGCGAAGTGATAAAGCTTGGCGAATATGTGACCGCTGGCAACTCGTCGCAGCTGTCGGACGGCGCGGCTGCGCTGGTCGTGATGGAGGCCAGGCGCGCCGAACAGCTCGGCCTCAAGCCGCTGGGCGCCTATCGCGGCATGGCTGTCGCCGGTTGCGCACCCGAGGAGATGGGCATCGGCCCGATCTTCGCGGTGCCGAAGCTGTTGCAGAAGCACGGCCTCAAGGTCGATGACATCGGTCTTTGGGAACTCAACGAGGCCTTCGCCAGCCAGGCGGTCTATTGCCGCGACACGCTCGGCATCGACCCGGACAAGGTCAACGTCAATGGCGGCGCCATCGCGGTCGGTCATCCGTTCGGCATGACCGGCGCGCGCACGGCCGGCCATGTGCTGATCGAAGGCCGTCGCCGTGGCGTGAAATACGGCGTGGTCACCATGTGCGTCGGCGGCGGCATGGGCGCTGCCGGCCTGTTCGAAATCTTCAACTGACGCAGAGTTTCAAGACGTTGAACCGCCTGCCTCCGCAGGCGGCGTTCCTTGGGGAGGGGATGATGACCGTAGCCGATCTCGGACTTGCACAGGGTTTGAAACCTATCCTTGGGCCGGCAACCCAACTCGGCTTCGTCGTCCGTGACGTTGAAAAGACGATGCGCCACTGGATCGACGTCTTCGGCGTCGGCCCGTTCATCTTCATGGAGCGTGGCGTCAGCCAGCCGGTCAGCACCACCTGGCATCGCGGCCAGCCGGTCGAAGTCGAGCTCAAGCTCGCCTTCGGCTATATGGGCGACGTGCAGATCGAGCTGATCGAACAGACCAACGACGCCTCGTCGCCCTACACGGATTTTTTGGCGGCCGGCCGTGAGGGCCTGCAGCATCTGGGTTTCTGGGTGCATGATCATGCCGAGGCAACCGCTCGCGTCGAAGCCGCTGGCTACGAGCGCGACTATGAAATCCGAGTCGCCGGCCAGGACCAGTCGATCCTCTATTATCGCTCGCCCGACCTCTACGGGCCGATGCTGGAGATCGTGCCGCCGATGTGGCGACGCTCGCGCCAGGCGGTGCTGGACCATATCCGCGCTTACGCCGGCACGGATCCGATCATCCGTTTCGACACCTACAGCGCTTTCATCCAGCATGCCGGCGTGAAGTTCGACTGATTTCCAACAGATTGCGAGATGATGCGGCCGTCTGGAAACCGGCGGCCGTTTCTATTTGACCAGCTTTTCCAGCTCATCGATCTGCTGACGCAGGCCCGAAATGGTCTGGCGCACCGCCTCAGTGTCGCGCGGCTGGTCGTGATGGGCGCGCAGGCCGGCAAGCGCCATGTCGGCGATGATCTCGCCGATTTCAGTCGGCGTGCGGGAGCCTGAAGGCGAGTACCAGCGCGACGTCCAGTTGGCCATGCCGATCACGGCAAAGGCCGTGACCTTGGGATCGACGGTACGGAACTCGCCCGAGGCCATGCCGTCGGAGATGCAGCGCACATAGAAGTCGTAAATGTGGCGGCGACCCTGGTTGTAAAGCGGGCCGAGCGCCTCCGGGATCTGTGTTTCAAGCCGCGACAGCAGAATGAAGCGGGCGCCGGAAGACAGGCGGCGGACGATGCCGTCAACCACGGCGCGGCGCAGCCGCTCGGTGGGCGAAAGGCTGGGCTCCGCCATTAGTTCCTGCAGCCGGTGGGACGGCGTCAGCGCCTCGGATTCGACCAGTGCGGCCAGCATCTCTTCCTTGTTGCGGAAGTAGTGGTAGACGGCCGAACGGCCGAGCCCCAGCGCCTGGGCGATATCGTTGATGCTGGTCTGGACGTAACCCTTGCTGTCGAACAGCTCGGCAGCGATGTCGATCAGCTGCTCGCGCACCAACTCCTTGCGGGGGTTGGTCGACGCACGCGCCGAGGCGTCGCGATCGTAGGTGTCGGTGGCGATGCTGCCCGCGTCCGTCTGTACCATGCGCACCATCCTGCTCATTGCACGGCCTCCCGGCTGGCGGCGCTTCGAAAAGCCCTGTGTTGGACAGTCGTCAACCAAGGGTCGAATCGTCCGGTGCCGGAATGTCTAGCCAAATCGATTATAATACTGATTGCGCCGCTGTAAGCCCGCAACGATGCAGGTTTCTTAAGGCGTTCGTCCGGCATCATGCTGTTCCTTGAACGACCTCGCCCGTCAGGGGCTGGTAAAGCGGTGCGCCAAACAGGGGCCGGCGCGATGTCGGCCGGCGACCATCGGCGTCTGTGACGCCATAGCGGTCGGCAAGCTCGGTCGAATAGAAGGTGCCGCCGCTGAGGGCCATGGCGTCACCGGCAGCATGGACTGCCGCCAGGATGCGGCCGATGAAGAACGGTGTCTCGATGTGCGGCAGGTTGCCGGCGTTGTCGCCGACCACGCCGCCAGCAGCGATGCCCGCGAGGGTACGCTCTGTGCCGATCAGCCCCGGCCACAGCGAGATCGCTGCAACGTCGAAGGGGTGCAGCTCATGGGCCATGTCGTGGGCCAGCTTGTCCTGGCCGGCCTTGCCGACGCCATAGGGCAGGCTGTGGCGGTAGACCTTGCCGCCCGGGCCGGAGGTGTTGGCGATCAGGCCGGAACGCTGGCGCACCATGATAGGCGCGGCGAAATGGCTGGCCGCATAGCTCGAGCGCAGGCCGACATCGATCATGTCGCGCCACAAGGACAAAGGGCGCTCCCAGAATTTGCCGTCGGGCACAGCCCAGTCGGGCATGGCAAAGGCGTTGTTGACCAGCAGGTCGAGACGGCCTTGTTCGGCGTCGACCCGTTTAAAAAGAGCTTCGGTCTGGCTGTCATCGAGATGATCGCAGATGGCAACGACACCCTTGCCGCCGGCCTGATCTATGGCCTCGGCGGTGTCGCGGACGGTGCCACCCCATGGGCCGATGGCCTTGCGGTCGCTGCGGCCCGTACAATAGACGGTGAAGCCTGCCTCACCGAGTGCAATCGCAATGCCGCGGCCGAGGCCGCGGCTGGCGCCGGTGACGACGGCGACCCGCCTGTGTTCGGTGCTGCTCACTTGGGCTTCCTCTGGTAGCCGAGGCCAAGCGGCTGCTGGCTGCCGGCCAGAGGGCCAGCGAAGGCCGCGGCAACCGCCTCGTAGGACCATTCGCCCTCCAGTACAGGATCGGCGATCAGCGGATGGGTGACGAAGGACAGCTGCTTGCCGGCGATGCGGACGACCTGGCCATTGATCTTTTCGGCAGCGTCGGAGAGCAGGAAGCTGACGACGGGCGCGTTGACGCCGGCGTCGGGCAGGGCAGCATAATGCACTTCGCGGCTGGCTGCCTGCTCGGCCATCAGCGCCTTGTTCTGGGCGGCCATGGCGGTTTCCGCCAGCGGCGACAATGCGTTGACGCGGACGCCGGTGCCACGCAGCTCCATGGCCCAGCTGTAGGTGAGGGACGCCACGCCGCCCTTGGTCGCACCATAGCCGCCGAGGGCTACGTCACCAGCCTGGGAACCTGAGGCGACATTGATGATCGAGCCGCCCTTGCCGGCGGCGAGCATACGCCGCGCAGCATGGCTGGCGCAGGCGGCGGTGCCTATCAGATTGATCTCGACCATGCGGCGCATGTCCGCCTCGGTGAGGTCTAGAATCTTGCCGATGCGCAGGATACCGGCATTGTTGACGACGCCTGAAATGGTGCCGAAAGCGTCTATGCAGGCGTCGACGAGTGACTGCGCATAACTCCAGGACGAGATGTCGCCGGCATGCGCGACGGCCTTGCCGCCTGCGGCCATGATCGATTCGACCGTCGACTGCGCGGCCTCAGTGCTGATGTCGTTGACGACGACCGCAGCGCCCAGGCTTGCTGCATGGCGTGCATAAGCTGCGCCCAGCCCTGATCCGGCTCCGGTGATGACCACCGATTTGCCCTGAAGTGTATTCATTTCGTGTCCTCCCGGCCGGCCAGACTCGATGAACCGGCCCCAGAAGGCATCCCACGTTCGGACGATGCCAGCCGAGGGTACCTCCTTGGGCCTGAGGATCGACGGAATGCGGTCAGTCGTCGCTTTTCACGCCGCTCGACAGCAGGTCGCGCGCTTCGACCTGGCCGTTGAGCAGCCGATTGACGCGATTCTGGACGCGCCAGCCGTTGGAGGTGCGAACAAGCTCCCAGCGGTTCGCGCTAGCGCGCTCGACACGCCAGTGATCGCCCTGATTGAGGTAAACGCGCGAGTAGCCCGTCGCCACGGCCTTGTCTCCGTTGACGGTGATATGGGGCATGCTGAGCACATGGGCGCAGCCGTCGGCCACGTAGTGGATATGCGGTTCGATATTGACCAGCGAACCGACCTTTTCGGCGCCGACGAGCGGGTCGCCGCCAAAGTCATAGGCGCCGTCCTCGCTCCAGAGCGAGGCGGTGACGCTGCCGGTGCGGCTGTCGACCGAAGGGCCGTAGGTGGCGATCAGCTGGTAGATGGCAAGTTGGTCCTCCAATCCTGCAATACGCGCTTCGAGCGCGGCAAATCTCGCTTCGAGCTCTGACATCTGTTCCTCCTCCGCTATCTGCTGTCGGCCCATAGCTGACGCGTCGAGCTCGTCCGCCATCGTTCGTTTGGAGGATGAAGGCGCTTTCATCTGACGCGACGGTGGACCGACATCAGGGGAGGATGGGATGAATCTTTTGGATCGGATGGCCGCCGAACATGAATGCGCCAAGCTGGTGCAGCGCTACTGCGTCCTTGTCGACGACTACAGGCATGAGGAACTGGTCGCGCTATGGGCGCCTGACGGCTTGTGGGAAACCTGGAAGGGGCCGCTCAGAGGCCATTCCGAGATGCGCGCCTATCTCGATGCCAAGGCGCGGACCGACACCACCATCCACATGGCGCACAACATCGTCATCGACGTGACTGATGCCGACAGCGCAAGCGGGGTTGCGACCTTCACCTATCACGGCACCAGCCGCGACGATCCGACGGCGACCCTGCCGCGCGTCGTCGGACGCTATTTCGACCGCTTCGTCCGCACCGCCAATGGCTGGCGGTTTGCCCACCGGCGTACCGACATGACCTTCCGCGCCGGCTGAACAATCAACATCAATTATCTGTTTTCACGGGACTATCATGGCTGAAACCTCACTCGCTGGTATGGCAGACGCACTGCTGGGCAAAATCACCCTGATCAGCGGTGGCGGGGCCGGCATCGGACGCGCCATCGCGCTGGCTTTCGGGCGTTGCGGGGCCGTCGTCGTGGTGGCGGAGAAGGACCAGTGTCGCGCCGACAAGGTGCGGGCCGAACTTGATGCCGCCGACGTCTGCAACGTCGTCGTCTGCGCCGACGTCACCGACGCTGCCGCCGTCGACGAAGTGATCGCACGGGTCAAGGACGGTTTCGGCCGTCTCGACGTGCTGGTCAATAATGTCGGCGACTTCCTCGGGGTCCACAAGCCGTTCGCCGAGACGACGCGGGCCGAGTGGAACGCGCTCTACGGCGTCAACCTCGAGCACATCTTCCTGATGACGCATGCCGCACTGCCCCTGCTGCGCCAGGGCGAGAACGCCAGCATTATCAACATCTCGACCATCGAAGCCTTCCGCGGCATTCCCAACTTCGCCGTCTACAGTGCCTTCAAGACCGCGATCACCGGCTTCACCAAGAGCCTGGCGCTCGAACTCGCGCCTGAAAACATCAGGGTCAACGCGATCGCGCCGGAGACGACCGAAACCGAGCAGATCCAGATCCTGAAATGGATTCCCGAAGAACATCAGCACATGGTCAAGCGCTGGATGCCGCTGGGCCGTTATGGCCAGCCTGACGATGCGGCCGGTGCCGCACTGTTCCTGGCGTCGCCACTGTCGAGCTGGATCACCGGCACGACGATCAATCTCGACGGCGGCGCGCTGGCTGCCGGCGGATGGCGCCAGACGGCCGATGGCACGTGGACCAACCGTCCTGTCATCACGGCCCACGCCCACAAAGGTTGAGGACAGGTGCGCCGGCTCAACGGCCGGCGCTTCTCTCAGAAAAACTCAACCAACAGTCTGGGCGCCGTCGACCACCAGCACGGCGCCGGTGACGAAGCAGGCCTCGTCGGAGGCGAGATAGGCGAAGGCGCTGGCGATGTCCTCGGGCTCGCCGCTTTCCTTGCCGTCGAGTTTTGGAGGCTTGACCATGATGTCGGGGTTCTGGTCCTCGATCGGCTGCAGTCCTATGCCGATCTCGGTGCGGACGCGGCCGGGGCAGATGGCATTGAAGCGCACACCCTTGGGAGCGTATTCCGTCGCCAGCGACTTGGTCATGGCGATGATACCCGCCTTGGAGGCGGCGTAGGCGGCGGCATAGGCGATGCCCTGCAGACCGGCGGTCGATGCCGTCGACACGACATTGCCGCGTGAGGCGATAAGTGCCGGCAACGCCTGGTGCACGATGTGGAAGACGCTTTCGAGGTTGATGCCGAACACGAGCGACCAGTCGTCGCCCGTCTGGTTGGCGAAATGATCACGACGGTAGATGCCGGCATTGTTGATCAGGCTGTCGAGGCGGCCGTGCAGCGCCAGCGCTTCGTCGACCATCCGGCGCGCCGAGGCCCTGTCGGCTGCGTCATAGGCAAGCGCGTCGGCGCGGACGCCATATTGCTCGCTGGCCGTGGTGCAGACCTGTCGTGCGCCGTCGACATTGCGGTCGGCGAGGATCAGCGTTGCCCCTTCAGAGCCCAGGCGCAGTGCTGTGGCGCGGCCGATGCCGGATGCGGCGCCAGTGACCAGCACCACCTTGTTGTCGAAACGCTTGAGTCCCATAGTCGCCTCCAGTGCAATGCGCGACCGTTTCGCGCCGGCAGTCTGCTGCGAACAGACCAGTCCGGACCAAGCACCGGCATCCCACATTTGGACGATGTTGCTGGCGCTGGCCGGTGGCATCCGGCATGAAGCGCATTCGTTGCCGCGTGGCGCGACACCGCTGCTCCATTCCTTGCCTGACGGGACCGCATGCTCGAATTCACACCAGACCAGCAGATGATCCGCGAGGAGGCACAGCGCTTCCTGCGCGAACAGTCATCATCCGAAGCGATCCGACGCGTGGTCGACACCGGCACCAGCCATGACGCTGTGCTGTGGAACAGCATTTCGCGCGAGCTCGGCTGGTGCGCCATGGCGATCCCGGAGGAATTCGGCGGGCTGGGGCTCGGTGCCACCGAGGTGGCGATCCTGATGGAACTTACCGGTGCGCGACTTGCCTGCGTGCCATTCTGGTCGACGGTGTGCCTGGCGGCACCGCTTCTGCAGTCGGCCGGAAGCGAGGAAGCCAAGGTAAGATACCTAGGCGCCATCGCCGCGGGCGAAATGGCCGTGACCGTCGCTTATGCCGATCTTTCTGTGGCCGATCCGGCGGCGACGGTTGCGGTCAAAGCCATCCGTGCCGGCGGCGGGTACAGGCTGGCTGGCAAGGTTGCGCAGGTTATCGACTTCGAGGTTGCCGATGTCGTTCTGGTGCCGGCCGGGCTGGAAGATGGAACGACGGCGCTGTTTGCGCTGACGCGTGATTCTGGCCAGGTGGTCACGCCACTCAAGGTGCTCGACGCGACGCGTTCGGTCGCTGCGCTCGAACTGACGCTGGAGGTTTCCGCCGAAAGCCGCATCGATGACGCAGGCGTCAGCGCCGAACAATTCCAGCGGGCGCTGACCTTCGCCAATCTTGGCCTTGCCGCCGAACAGTTAGGCGCGGCGCAGGGGGCACTCGACGTGACGCTCGCCTACATCGCCGAGCGCGTCCAGTTCGGGCGCACCATCGCGTCTTTCCAGGCGATCAAGCACCGCTGCGCCAAGCTGGTGGTCGACGTTGCTGAGACGCGGTCGCTGGTGTTCGGAGCGGCGCAGGGTGTGGGCACCTCCGGCGCAGTTGAAAGCGCGCTGGAGATCGCCGGAGCCCGTGTGCTCGCCTCCGATCTCCAGTTCCGTGCCGCCGAGGAAGCGATCCAGCTGCATGGCGGCGTCGGCTTTACCTGGGAATATGACCCGCATCTCTATTTCAAGCGCGCGCAGGCGAGTGCGGCGCTGCTTGGGGCACGCGAGGCGCAACTCGACCGAATTGCCGCATCTGTCTTCGCCGACGGAGGCTTGAAATGAGCGAACTGAACGCTTTCCGCACCGAGGTGCGCGAGTGGATGGCTGGCCATCTGACCGGCAAGTTCGCTGCGCTGAAGTATCGTGGCGGCTCGGGCGAAGGTGATGCCCTGCCGGAACTGCGCAAGGAATGGGAACGCGAGCTTGCCGCTGGCCGCTGGACCTGCCCGGGTTGGCCGGCCGAGCACGGCGGACGCGGACTGTCGGTCGCCGAACAGGTGGCATTCCAGGAAGAATACAGCCGCGCCGGCGGTCCCGGCCGCATGGGCCATATCGGCGAGGGGCTGATGGGACCGACGCTGATCGCCTTCGGCACGGAGGAACAGAAGAAGCGCTTCCTGCCTGGCATCCGCAGTGGCACGGAGTTCTGGGCCCAGGGCTATTCCGAACCGAGCGCCGGGTCAGACTTCGGCAACATCAAGACCCGTGCGAAACTCGATCCCGAGACCGGCGACTGGATCGTTTCGGGCCAGAAGGTGTGGACCTCGCTCGCGCATCTGTCCGACTGGATTTTTGTCGTGGCGCGCTGCGAAGAAGGCTCGGTCGGCCGCAACGGCCTGATCTTCCTGCTCATGCCGCTAGACCAGCCGGGCGTCGACATCCACCCGATCAAGCAGATCGGCGGCGGCGCCGAGTTCAATTCGGTGTTCTTCGACGACGCGCGCGCCAAGGCCGATGATGTTCTGGGACAGCCCGGCGATGGCTGGAAGATCGCCATGGCCCTGCTCGGTTTCGAGCGCGGCATCTCGACGCTCGGCCAGCAGATGAGCTTCCAGCAGGAACTCGACCTGATCGTCGAAGTATCAAAGGAGAATGGCTCCGACCGGTCGCCCGCAATACGCCAGCGCGTCGCCTATGCCTGGACCGGCTTGCGCGCCATGCGCTACCTCGCCATGCGCGTACTCAGCGACGACCAGTCGGCGGAAACGCGGCGCGAGGCGCTGACCTACAAGTACCAGTGGTCGAACTGGCATCGCGATCTCGGTCGCCTCGCCATGGACGTGCTGAAGATGGACGCCAACATTGTAGCGGACGATCCGCGCCGCGAACGCCTGCAGCAGATGTTCCTGTTTGCGCGCGCCGACACGATTTACGGCGGCACCAACGAAATCCAGCTCAACATCATTGCCGAGCAAGGCCTCGGCATGCCCAGGGAGCCGCGCGGCAAGCTGTAAGAGGCAAGGACGCGCCTGGGCCAGGGAGGAAATTTGGCATGGGCATACGGGAGGCAGATCTTCAGGAAATCGCGGTGCGCGAGGCGCTGCGGCGGCTGGTGACGGCCTATTCGCGCGCAGTCGACCGGCGCGACTTCAAGCTCTTGCGTAGCCTCTATCACGACGACGCCTTCGAGGAGCATGGCGATATGTTCGTGGGTGGGCCAGACGAATACATGGTCTTCGTCGAGAAGGCCCTGTCCAACTACGCTGCGACCGCACACTACGTGGTCAACACCAGCTTCGAGATCGATGGCGACCGCGCCGAGGGCGAGGTCTACAAGATCAATTATCACCGCACTCACGGCCCCGACGCCCATGAGGTCATAACAGGCAGCCGCAGCCTCGACCGCTACAGGCGCGACGATGGCGAGTGGCGCTTCCTCGGCCGCTCGATCACGCTCGACTGGTCGACAAGGCGGGCCGTCGACGCAGACGCCTACAAGGATTTCGCCGCCGGCAGCCCGCCCGGCCTGCCAGGGCCCGACGACCTGTCCTATCGAGCCCTGACGCTTTTCGGCCGCCACGGCTGACGCCCAATCAGTTCACAGACCAGCATTTCCGCAGGGAGGGAAAGCATGACTGACCAGAGACAATTCGCCGGCAAGATTGCCGTCGTCACCGGCGCCGGCAACGGCATCGGCCGGGCCGCAGCGATCGCTTATGCCCAGGAAGGCGCCGATGTCGCGATCCTCGACCGCGAGGCCGAAGCACTGGCCGAAACCGCCGAACTGGTGCGCGCCCACAAGGTCAAGGCGCTGGCCTTGGTCGGCGACATGACAAGCCAGGAGGTGGTGACAGACAGCTTTGCCCGGATCAAGCGCGAGCTCGGGCCGATCGACATGCTGCTCAACAACATCGGCCAGACCGCCCGCGAGAACTATTCGGAGTTCTGGCAGGCCAAGCCCGAGACGCTGCAGTTCGTCGTTGGCGTGTCGCTGATGACGACGCTGATGTGCACGCGCCAGGTGGTCGAGGACATGCGCGAGCGGCGCTCGGGCAAGATCGTGTCGATCTCGTCGGATTCGGCGATGAACGGCGACATCGGCACCGTCGACTACGCCTCGGCCAAGGCAGGCGTGCTCGGTTTCACCCGTGCGCTTGCCCGCGAGCTCGGGCCCTTCAAGGTCAACGTCAACGCCGTGTGCCCCGGTCCGACCAACACGCGCGCCATGCAGCGCATCCCCAAGGATGCCTATGAACGCGCCAAGAACATGATCCCGCTCGGCGAGCTCAGCGAGCCGGAAGACATTGCAAACGCAGTGATTTTCCTATCGAGCGAGAAGTCGCGTTTCATCACCGGCCAGACGCTGATGGTCAATGGCGGACGCGTCTTCTACTGATCGTTTTCGTTAGTTCATTCAGACGATGTTCCAGTTTGTGCGGCGCATCATTTGAAACAAGACAGTGCGATCGCCCAAGAGAAGCGGGCGGTCGCCGGAACTTCAGCCAGAGAGAATGCCCATGAACCTGCATACCGTCCTGTGCGAACGCCTCGGCAGCCGCTATCCGGTGGTGCAGACGGCCATGGGCTGGGTCGCCGACGCCAATCTCACCGCTGCGACCTGCAATGCCGGCGGCTTCGGCTTCTTTGCCGGTGCGACCACCGAGCCAGGCGACGTCGAGAACCAGATCCTCGCCATCAAGTCGAAGACCGACCGTCCGTTCGGTGTCAATTTCCACATGTTCCAGCCCAACGCCGAGGAAGTCATCTCGGTGGTCATCAAGCACAAGGTGCGCGCCGTCAGCTACGGCCGTGGGCCCGACGCCAAGACGATCAAGCGGCTGAAGGATGCCGGCGTCGTCTGCATGCCGACGGTGGGTGCGGTCAAGCACGCGGTCAAGGCGGTCGAACTCGGTGCCGACATCATCACCGTCCAGGGCGGCGAGGGCGGTGGCCATACAGGTGCCGTGCCGACGACCATCCTGTTGCCGCAGGTGCTCGACGCGGTGAAGGTTCCTGTCGTTGCCGCCGGCGGCTTCTTTGACGGGCGCGGCCTTGCAGCGGCGCTCGGCTATGGTGCTGCGGGCATCGCCATGGGCACGCGCTTCCTGATGACCAAGGAATCGCCAGTTCCCCGTTCCGCGCTTGACCGCTACCTCGCCACCAAGGATCCGACGCTGATCCGCACCACCACCGCCGTCGACGGCCTGCCGCAGCGCTTCATCGAGAACGCCGAGATCAAGCGGCTCGAAAGCATGGGCCTGCCGGCGCGGCTAGCCATGAGCATGAAATACGCCCGCCAATGGGGCAAGGAGAGCGGGCTGGGGCCCATCGCCATGGCCAAGCTTGGTCTCAAGGTGCTGTCGAGCGGCGAGAACAGCTTCGCCCAGACCGTGATGGCGCCGAACCTGCCGACGTTGGTGCAGCGCGGCGTGGTCGAGGGCAACACCGAAACCGGCCTGCTGCCATCCGGCCAGGCCGCAGCCATGATCGACAAGCTCGAAAGCTGCGAAGAGCTGATCGCCCGCATCGTCAGCGAGGCGGAAGCGCGGCTCAAGGCCGTCTCGGCGCTCGTCGCCGCCAACTGATTGGAGAGATTTTCGATGAGCGACCAATTTTGGACCAAGATCGAGGACGGCATTGCCGAGCTCGTGATCGAGAATGCGCCTGTGAATGCGCTCGACAGCGTCGGCTGGCGCACGCTTTCGCAGGAGATCGACGCGCTCAACGCCAATGCCGACGTTCGCGTGATCGTCATCCGCGCCGAGGGCAGGGGCTTTTGCGCCGGCGTGGATATCAAGGAGTTGCAGAAGTACCCTGAGCGCATCCCTGAGGTGAACGCCGGCAACTGGGAAACCTTCCGCGCCATCCATCGCGGCCTGAAGCCGGTGATCGTGGCAGCCCATGGCTACATTCTCGGCGGCGGCATCGGTATCTGCGGGTCGGCCGACATCATCCTGTGCTCGCCTGACGCGACTTTCGGTGTGCCCGAGGTAGATCGCGGCGCGCTCGGAGCAGGTGCCCACCTGCAGCGCCTGTTCCCGGTGCAGAAGGTTCGCCAGATGTATTTCACCGGCGAGCCGATCGATGCGGCGGAAGCCTATCGCCTTGGCGCGGTCGAGAAGGTGGTGCCGCGTGAGGAACTGCGCGACGCTGCCATCAAGCTCGCCAAGACCATCGCCGCCAAGAGCGCGATCATGATCCGTCTCGCCAAAGAGGCGCTGAACGGCATCGAAGATGGCGATCTCGAAAAGAAATACCGCTGGGAGCAGGGGTTCACTGCCCAGGCCTATCTCACCCAGGAATCGCAGGAGGCGCGCGACGCCTTCGTCGGCAAGCGCGACGCCGACTTCAAGAAATAACCAGACCAGGACGCCCCGACATGACTGCCACCAAGATCCTTCCCGCCCCGCCCTATGTCGAAGGCCATGGCCTGCTCAAGGGCCGCTCGGTGCTCATCACCGCGGCCGCCGGTGTCGGCATCGGTTTTGCCGCCGCCCGCAAGGCGATCGAGGAAGGCTGCCGCGCCATCATGATCTCCGACGTTCACGAGCGTCGCCTGGCGGAAGCTGCGGCGAAGCTGCGCGAATTCTCGCCAACCGTCGAGATCTACAGCCAGCTCTGCAACGTCACCGACGAGGGGCAGGTGCAGGCGCTGGTGGACGCTGCAGAAGACAAGCTCGGCGGCATCGACGTGCTGATCAACAATGCCGGTCTCGGCGGCCTCAAGCCTGTGGTCGAGATGACTGACCAGGAATGGAACCTGGTGCTCGACGTGACCCTGACCGGCACGATGCGCATGACCCGCGCAGCACTCAAGAAGATGCAGCCGCGCGGCAAGGGCGCCATCGTCAACAACGCCTCCGTGCTTGGCTGGCGCGCCCAGAAAGGCCAATCGCATTATGCCGCGGCCAAGGCAGGCGTCATGGCCTTCACCCGCTGCTCGGCGGTTGAAGCTGCCGAATACGGCATCCGCATCAACGCAGTGTCGCCGTCGATTGCCATGCACGACTTCCTCAAGAAGTCAGCGCCGCAGGAGCAACTCGATGCGCTTACCAGCCTCGAGGCTTTCGGCCGCGCGGCGGAAGTGTGGGAAATCGCCAATGTCATGATGTTCCTCGCTAGCGATTATGCCGGCTACATGGTTGGCGAGATCGTTTCCGTCTCCAGCCAGAGGGCCTGACGATGGGCCTCGTCTTCTCCTCGCCCGACGAGGCGGTGGCAGCGATCGGCCAGAACCTCGGCGCGACCGACTGGATAACCATCGACCAGGCGCGCATCGACATGTTCGCTGAGGCGACCGGTGACCACCAGTGGATCCATGTCGACCCGGCGCGCGCCAAGGACGGCCCGTTCGGCGGCACCGTTGCGCATGGCTGCCTGACGTTTTCGCTGATCAACGGCTTCCTGCCGGACCTGTTCAAGGCCGAGGGCATGAAGATGGGCATCAACTATGGCTGCGACCGGCTGCGCTTTCCTGCCCCTGTGCCGGTCAATTCCAGGGTCCGGGCGACGGGCGAGCTCGTCAATGCGGAGTTCCTGCCGGGCAATGCCGTGCAGACGACGGTGCGCGTAACCATCGAGATCGAAGGCTCGGTCAAGCCGGGCTGCGTCGCCGACATGGTCGGCCGCTACTACTTCTGAAGCGCCGAGCGCTTCAGCCACCGGAGGTGACAATGGACAAGACTGGTGACGCGCAGGCGGAGATCCTGGCGCGGCTGGACAGGCTCGAGTCGCGCGACGAGATCCGCCAGCTGATTTCCAAATATTCGCTGGCGCTAGACATGCGCGACATGAACGCGATGGCCTCGCTGTTTGCGCCCGACGTCAAGGTCGGCGGCGGCAAGTCGGGCAGGGCGGCCCTGCGCGACTGGCTCGACGAGACGATGCGCAAGCAGTTCGACGGCACCTCGCATCACGTCGGCTCGACCATCATCGAGTTCGTCGACGCCGACAATGCGGTGGGGGTCGTCTACTCGAAGAACGAGCACGAATGCGGCGCCGAGTGGGTCATCATGCAGATGATGTATTACGACCGCTACGAGCGCATCGACGGCCGCTGGTTCTTCCGCCGCCGCCAGCCACTCTATTGGTATGCCACCGACCTCAACAAGCCACCGGTCGGCTCGCGCAAGATGCGTTGGCCTGGCCGTGAGCCCTATGAGGGCTCATTCCATGAGCTGTTTCCGTCCTGGAAGGAGTTCTGGGCCCGTTCCGGCCCCGACGAAGCGCTGCCCGAGCCGGCACCGCTCGAAGCCTTCATCGAAACCATGCGCAAAGGCAATGAAATCCGTGGCAACCGTGTGCGCTGACAATCTGACCTCTGACGGGCTGATCGCCGAGAAGCTGTTCCAGCCCATCAAGCTCGGCGGCCTGGAGCTTTCCAACCGCATCGCGATGGCGCCGATGTCGCGCTATTTCTGCGCCGATGGCGTGCCGCACGAGAAGGTGCAGGCCTATTATTCACGCCGGGCGCTGAACCAGGTCGGGCTGATCATCACCGAGGCGACCTATATCGGCCATCCGACCGCGCCGAGCTATGAAGGCGTGCCAAACTTCCATGGCGAGGCGGCGTTGGCCGGCTGGGCCAAGGTCCGGGCGGCCGTGCATGCCGCCGGCGGCAAGATCTTCCCGCAGCTGTGGCACACCGGCAGCTTCCGCAACTCCGCCATGGCGCCGCAACCGGGCGTGCCCGGTGTGGGGCCGTCGGAGAACCTCAATGCCTTCACCGGTCATGCCGAGCCTACCAAGGCGATGACCGAGACGGAAATCTTCGAGGTCATCGAAGCCTATGCCGAAGCTGCGCAAGCGGCGCAGCGACTGGGCTTCGACGGCGTCGAGATCCACGGCGCGCATGGCTATCTGATCGACGAATTCTTCTGGGCGACATCCAACCGCCGTACCGACCGCTATGGCGGCAACCGGCGCGAGCGCACACGGTTCGCGGTCGAGGTGATTGAGGCGATGCGTGGCAGGGTCGGTCCCGACTTCCCGATCTCCTTCCGTTATTCACAGTGGAAGCAGCAGGACTACAAGGCGATGCTGGGCGAGACGCCAGCCGAGCTTGCCGAAGTTCTGGAGCCACTGGTCGATGCCGGCGTCAGCATCCTGCACTGCTCGACGCGCCGCATGTGGGAACCGGGCTTTGCGGCCGAAAACGACATGACGCTTGCCGGTTGGACGAAGAAAATCACCGGGCTTCCGGTGATTGCAGTCGGTGGCGTCGGTCTCGACCGGCCGGGCCTCAATGTTGCCGAGGTCGCGCCACTTGACGTGATCGAGAAGCCACTGGCGCGGGACGAGTTCGACATCCTTGCAGTCGGGCGAGCGCTGCTGGCCGATCCGGCCTGGGCGGTGAAGGTCAAGCAGGGCCGGACCGATGAGGGTGTCGGCTACACGAAGGAACAGCTGAAGTCGCTGTTCTGACAGAAAGGCGCCGGCTTCGGCGCTTTTTTGTTTGTGGCGGCACTCGACATCAGCCTTTTCCAGACAAAAAGGAAGCGCCGGGGACTTTGTCCGCCGGCGCTTTCAGTTTGGGTCGACAGGAAGCTGGGAGGATACCTGTCAGGCCGCCTGGCGCGGCCCGTGGCCGAGGATGACGGCGCTGTTCAGCACCAGCCGCACCAGTTCGGTCTGGCGCGTGATGCCGCTCTTGGAGAAGATCGAGCGCAGATGGGCGCGCGCGGTGTTGCGGGAGATGTCGAGCGAGGTGGCGGCGTCTTCGAGCGACAGACCAGCGGTGAGGCGGCGGGCGACGGCGGCTTCGGCCGGCGTCAGGTCGAACAGCTGGCGGACCAGGTCGCCTTCAACCTCGGGGTTTGCCTCGGGGTCGCGGATGTAGACCGCTACAGCCGAATTCGCCGCCGCGGCATTGTCCTTGCTGCCGCGGATCGGTCGCACGATGACGCCGAGATTGCGCGAACCCGACTGCTTGGTCAGCGAGAGGCCGCGCGACATCGTGCCCTCGTCGTCGGCCGCCAACTGCATGGCGGCGTTGACCACGGTCTGAAAGTCGCGGTCCTCCTTGGCCGAGGTGGCGCGCAGCTTGTTGCCCTGGATCTGCAGGCCGTCGCGCGCCTCGAGCAGGCGGCTCGCGGCATCGGAAGCGCGGATGATCTTGCCGGAATGGTCGAGGATGACGACACCGACATAGAGCTTGTCCATGACGTCGGAATAGAGCCGGCGCTCGACCTCGGTAGCGCCCATGCGCCAGGACGTTTCGACGCCGCGAGCGAGCTGGGACACAAGGATTTCACAGACCGAGGCTGCATCGTCGTCGAACTTGGCGCCTGAACGGTCGCGGAAGAGCCAGAGCGTGTAGCGGGCGGTGTCGTCAACAGGGACATAGGTGGCCGACATCGGTTGGCAACGCTCGGACAGATAGGCGAGCTGCGCCGGTCGCGTGAGGGCAGCACCGGCGCTGTCGGTCATCTGCTCGTCGATCTCGGTGAAGGCGTAGTAGGTTTCACCGGTGCGCAGACGGTCCTCAATCACCAGGACCGCGGCATAAGCGTCGAACTGCTCGCGGACCAGCTCAAGCGAGCTGCGCAGCGGCTTGCCGTTCATGAGGCTGTCGGAAACGCGATTGAGGAATTGGCCGAATTCGACGATCGATCTGGCGTGAAAGGTCAAGGCAGGAGCTCCCAATATCCGCCGCACGGCGCGAAGGGCGTGCGGAACCAGTGCCCGGCGGCGAGTGCACGCCAGGAGGTCATAAGTTGGATTTTCATGGCTAGGGCCTTAGGCCCAGGCGCCGGCGTATCAGGACGGAGGGAGGAAACCTCGTCGGGCAACATACCGGACCGACGACGACGCAGTTGTCATGCTGATGATGCTTGAACCGGCCATCGCGCTTCCTCCCGAATGCGAAATGCTTAACGTCGACAGTTATGTCACTAAATTGACACCTCGTCAAATCTGAAATGGCCTGCGTGAAATTTTTGACACGGTGTCAGCAGTGGATATGTCTTGAGCACCCTGCAAACAAAACGGGCCGGGTCTTGCGACCCGGCCCGCTCGATCAGGAATGGCTGAAAGGATCAGGCGCCGCAGTCGGCGCGCTCGACTAGACCGTCTTCACGCGGCTTGTAGGGGTTCTTCACCACCTTGATTGACTCAGGTGCCGGCAGGAAGTGGCTCTTGTCGCTGGCCTGGATCGGACCGGTCAGCATCTTGACCGTCGAAGCATTCGCCTGCAGCCAGGCAGCGATCGACTCGCCGTCGGTCTTGCCCGAGCCATTGATGGCAGCAGCGAGTACGATCGGCTGGATGTAGTAGGGGATCAGCGCGGAGGCGCCGCCCATGCGATCGACGTCGGCGACCTGCTCCTTGGCGCGCTTGGCAAACTTGGCGAAGGCATTTTCGCCGACAGGGTCGCTCGGGCAGTAGGTCATGCCGACGAACTGCACGCTGTAGACGTCCTTGAAGGCCTCTTCGCCGACCACGGCGACGTTGCCGACGGCGTAGTTGGTCATCGTCTGATTGGCGAGAACCGGCACGTCCCAACCGATGTCGGCGCGGTTTTCGAGCAGCTTGCGCGAATCGTCGCCGATCGAGTTGATCAGAAGGATCGCCTCGGCGCCCGAGCTGCGCATCTGGAACAGCTGCGGGGTCATGTCCTCGGTGCGGAAGGCGAATTCCTGCACCGCGGTCGGTTCGACGCCCTTGGACTTGAGGTAGTCGACGATCTCGACCACGGCAGCCTTCGACATGCCGCCATTGTCGGAAATCAGCGCCAGCTTCTTGAGCTTCAACACGTCGATGGCGAAGTCGATGTTCGGCTTCATCTGGTTCAGGCCGGTGACCGAACCCGAGAAGTGGAACGGACCGGCCTCAGGCGTCAACTGGGTCGAGGCCGCCGAAGATACCTGGGCGATCTTCTTTTCGCTGGCAACCGGAACGACCGGGATGGTCTCCTGGCTGGTGGCCGGACCGACAAGAGCCTGGACCTTTTCGTTCTCAATCAGGCGACGCACTTCTGCGACCGCATGTGTCGGGTCGGTCATGGTGTCGCCGAGGACCAGTTCAGCCTTCTTGCCGAGAATGCCGCCAGCGGCATTGATGTCCTCGATGGCCAGCCTCCAGCCCACCTCTGCCGTCTTGCCGATCGAGGCACCGCCGCCGGTCATCGACATGATGCCGCCGATCTTGACGACCTCCTGTGCCTGCGAAATGCCTGCCGACAGGGCAAGGGCGGCCACCGAAACCATTCCGATGGCTGTGCGACGGGAAATGGAACTATTCCATTGGAAGTGCATGCGTATCTCCTCCGCTTACTTCGACCGATAAGCAGTCACGGCCATGTGTTCGAAGCATCGTCCGCTTGGACGATGGAGCGGGTGGCGGAGGTGAATTCGTATCAGTTGGCGCTAACAAATGCTCAGGTTGCACCACGTCAGCGTGGCGGCGCTTTCCTGGACACGACGGCGCGGGCGAGGGCGGGCTCCGGCAGCCTGCGCCAGGCGAGCCACGCCAGCACCGCGCCGAGCCCCATCAACGGGACGACGACGGACATGCCGAGCATAGCGTCTCCGAGCAATCCGGCAACGACGGTGCCCAGCAGCCCGCTGCCCATCTGCAGGAACCCGCTCAGCGAGGCGGCCGCTCCTGCGTTGTCGGGAAAGGCAGCGACAGTCGCGGCAGACATGGCCGGCATGACGAAGGAGTTGCCGAAGACGAACATCGCCATGGGGATCATCACCGAGGCAAAAGTGGGCTGATAGAGGCCGAGGAAAACAGCCATGGCCGCCGCCCCCAGGCCGCTGATCGCCAGTCCGACCGGCACCATGCGATAGGCGCCATAGCGCGGAATGAGGTTGCGCATGACCAGCGAGCCCGAGATGAAGCTGGCGGACTGGAACAGCATGGCCAGACCGAACTGCGCTGGGGTGAGCCCCAGCCGGTCCATCAGGATGAAGGGCAGGACCGTTGCCTGGGTATAATAGGCACCCAGCGTGCCAGCGATGACCAGGCTCGAATACAGGAAATAGCCGCTCCCGAGCAGCTTTCCGTACGTTTGAACTACAACCCGCGGCCGCACGCGACTCGGGTCGCGCTCGACGGTCTCGACGAGCGCAAAGCGAACCGTCAGAAGTGCCGCGACACCCATCAGAAACATGATCGAAAAGATCGCGTGCCAGCCGGCGAACTCCATCACCAACCCGCCGACGGTCGGGGCAAGGGCGGGAGCCAGCGCCAGTATCAGCGTGATCAGGTTGAGGATGCGCGCCGACTGCTCGTGGGCAAAAAGGTCCCGCACGATGGCGCGCGACAGCGACAGCCCGACCGCCGCACCCGCGCCCTGCAGCAGCCGTGACAGGATCAGCACGTCGATGGAGGGGGCCACCAGAGCCCCCAGGCTGCCGATGAGGTAGATGCCCAGAAAGACCAGCGTCACCGGCTTGCGGCCATAGCCGTCCGACAACGGGCCGCAGACCAGTTGGGTGAGTGCGAAGCCTGCGAAATAGAGCCCCAGCGTCATCTTGACCGCCTCTTCGGTCGTGCCGAAGGCGTGGACGATTTCGGGCATTGCCGGCGTGAACAGAGACAGCGAGGCAGGGCCGAGGCCGGCAAGAACGGCACCGACGATGGTGACGCGCCGCTCGCTCATGATCGGGCGGTCTTCCTGGTCTGATGTCATGGCGCTGGTCCCAGCTGGAAGGATGGCAGGCGCCTGTGCGGCAGAGTGCCTGTCTCCAGATCGAACCAGACCCGGCAAAGGTCATCCGTCATACGGACTAGCGCCGGGATTAATCGGTTGCGCGTCGCTCAAAAGAAAAGGGCCGCTGTTGGCGGCCCTTCGTGTCGGAAAGCTCAGACGGCGGAGCCGTAGAGATCGTAGGGATCGGAACGTTCGACCTTGACGGTGACGATGTCGCCGACGCGCAGCGGGCGGCGCGACTGGATGTGGACCGAACCGTCGATCTCGGGCGCATCGTACTTGGTGCGGCCCTTGGCTGACGTACCATTGGCTTCGTCGATGATGACGGGCAGGCGCTTGCCGACCTTCTTGGCCTGTGCGGCGGCCGAGATCTTCTGCTGGCGCTGCATGAACCGGTGCCAGCGGGCTTCCTTGACCTCTTCAGGCACCTGCTCGAGGCCGAGGTCGTTGGAACGCGCGCCCTTGACCGGCTCGTATTTGAAACAGCCGGCGCGATCGATCTTGGCCTCGTCGATCCAGTCGAGCAGCATCTCGAAGTCTTCCTCTGTTTCACCAGGGAATCCGACGATGAAGGTCGAGCGGATGGCGAGGTCAGGGCAGACATCGCGCCAGCCGCGGATGCGCTCGAGTGCCTTTTCGCCATGGGCGGGACGGCGCATGTTCTTGAGCACCTGCGGCGAGGCATGCTGGAAGGGAATGTCAAGATAGGGAAGGATCTTGCCCTCGGCCATCAGCGGGATGACGTCGGCGACATGCGGGTAGGGGTAGACATAGTGCATGCGCACCCAGATGCCGAGTTCGCCGAGCTCCTGCGACAGGTCGAGGAATTTGGCGCGGACCTCGCGCTCTTTCCAGACGCTGGTGGCATATTTGACGTCGATGCCGTAGGCGCTGGTGTCCTGAGAGATGACCAGCAGTTCCTTGACGCCTGCGTTCGCCAGCTTCTCGGCCTCGCGCAGCACGTCGGCCGCCGGACGCGAGACGAGGTCACCGCGCAGGTCGGGGATGATGCAGAAGGTGCAGCGGTTGTTGCAGCCCTCGGAAATCTTGAGATAGGCATAGTGGCGCGGGGTAAGCTTGACGCCCTGCGGCGGCACAAGATCGGTGAACGGGTCATGCGCCGGCGGCGCGGCCTCGTGGACGGCGGCCATGACGCTTTCATAGGCCTGCGGGCCGGTGATGGCGAAGACGTTGGGGTGCTTCTCTCGGATCAGCTCGGGCGTGGCGCCCATGCAGCCGGTGACGATGACCTTGCCGTTCTCCTTCATCGCCGTGCCGATGGCATCCAGCGACTCTGTGCGGGCGGAATCGAGGAAACCGCAGGTGTTGACCACGACGAGGTCGGCGCCGTCATGCTTGCGGGCGATCTCGTAACCTTCGGCGCGGAGCTGAGTGAGGATGCGTTCGGAATCGACAAGCGCCTTCGGGCATCCGAGGCTGACGAAGCTGACGCGGGGTGCTGCTGACATAGGCAGGTTTCCAATGGACGCGGGCCGGTTACCCATGAGGTCCGGCCCGGAAATCTGTTGATGTGTCGATCTGGCGGCTCTGAAGAGAGCTCAATTCGGGCGGCGCAATAGCACAGATCGCAGCGCAAGCAAACCGGCTGATCGCCACATGCGGAAAGGGCCGGATTGCTCCGGCCCCCTTTGGTCTGTTGCTCCAGCCTCAGTGGGCGGGGGCTCGGTGTCCGCCGAACCACTGGCTGAGGAAGCCGAACTGGTCCGGGAACTGGTCAACCGCACCGTCGAGCAGCATCTTGATGGCGACATAGAGAATGATCAGCAGGCCGATATAGGCGATCCAGCGATAGCGGTGCAGCAGGCGAGCGACAAAGGATGCGGCAAAGCCCATCAGTGCAATCGACAGCGCCAAGCCGATGATCAGAACCGTCGGATGATCCATGGCGGCGCCGGCCACGGCGAGCACGTTGTCGAGCGACATCGACACGTCGGCAATGACGATCTGCCAGGCGGCCTGCGCAAAGGTCTTGCGCGGTCCCTTGCCGGCGATCTTGCCATCCTTGTCGTAGTCGGCGTCGGAGAGCGCCTCGGTCGCCTCGTGTTCCTCCTCATGGCTGACGCGCAGCTCGCGCCACATCTTCCAGCATACCCACAGAAGCAGCAGGCCGCCGGCGATGAGGAGCATCGGACCAATTGCCAGGAGCCACTGGGTGATAAGCGCGAAACCGATGCGCAGCACGGTCGCAGCCATGATGCCGACGAGGATGGCCTTCTTGCGCTGGTCGGCGGGCAGGCCGGCGGCGGCAAGACCGATGACGATGGCGTTGTCACCGGCCAGAACAAGGTCGATGGCGATGACTTGCAGCAGGGCCGTCAAGCCGGCGGCTGTGAAAATTTCCATGTGGTGTGACCCTCTCCCGTTCGGCGTCGGGAAACGGGCTATAACGTGCGCGGGCGGCGCGTCAACCGACTAGGGTCGCGTTTGTTTGAAATAGCGCAAAACCAGGGTTTTGCTGACGCCAAGCTGACGAAATGTGGTGAAAACTGTCGAAATCGGACGGCGAGTGTTCACGCCGGCCAAGGCATCATTCGCAGGCGTAGCGCACACGGCCTGACGGACCGGTGACGGCACGGCAGGCCAGCGGCGTCGCATCGCTTGCCTGTGCCGGATTGGCCGGCCGGGCACGCGGCGAGCGCCTTGTGGGAGCCGACTGCGGATCGACAAAGCGAATTTCTTCGCTGCCGGCCGGGAAGTTGCCCGCCTGCGCCTGCTCGATGGCGGTGCGCTTCGCCTCGTCATCCTGCCAGAATCGGCGCGAGTCCATGTGCCTTGGGATGATGACCGTGCCATCCGACGATCGGCTGCAGCCGGCGACCAGCGTGGTCGACAGACAGATCGGAAGTGCGAGGGCCAAGCGCTGCAAGGTCATGATGCTTCCTCTATAACCTGCGACGCCGTGGCAAGAAAGATCGCATTTCCAGCATGTTGCAGAAGATTTTGTCGCAGGTCACGTGACGTATTTCAACCGACGCCATGGAGCGCTCCGGCAAAATTCGCACCAGCGTCGGTTGCCGCCGCGAGAGGCCAGCCCTAGCTAAGCGTGGAACGTGCCTGTTTATTGCCGCGCGAACTCCATCCCGACCAGCGATTGCGCAACATCAATGTTGCGCCCGGGGTATTGATGTAGGGCAGGCTTCGCAAGAGCAATCGTTACCTTTCGAATGGGTTGGCGATGCTGAAGCGTATGTTTGTCATGCTTGTGCTGACGGCGCTTGTTCTGGGCGGCGTCTTCGGCTTCCAGGCCTTCAAGGCCTCGATGATCCAGAAGGTGATGGCCTCCATGGCCAATCCGCCACAGACCGTGTCGACGGTGGTGGCGGGCACGCAGCAATGGCAGTCCCAGCTTGAAGCCGTCGGCAGCCTGAGGGCTGTCAACGGGGCCAATCTGAGCGCCGAGGTTTCGGGCATCGTCTCGGCGGTGCATTTCGATTCCGGCGCGGACGTCAAGAAAGACGACCTGTTGCTCGAACTGGCCTCTGCCGACGATGTCGCGCATCTGGAGGCACTGAAGGCCACTGCAGCGCTGAACAAGGTCACCTATGATCGCGACAGCAAGCTCGGCCAGACCGGTGCCGTGAGCAAGGAAGTCGTCGACACGGACCGCGGCAACATGCTCAACGCCCAGGCGCTTGCCGCCCAGCAGCAGGCGCTGGTCGACTACAAGTCGATCAAGGCACCATTTGCCGGCCGTCTCGGCATTCGCCAGGTCGACATCGGCCAATATCTGGCAGCCGGCACGACGATCGTCAGCCTGCAGCAGCTCGATCCGATCTACATCGATTTCTACGTGCCGCAGCAGGCATTGGCGGAGATCAAGGTCGGGCAGGCCATCTCGGCCAAGGTCGACACATTCCCGGACAAGACCTTTGCCGGCACGATCGCGGCGATCAACGCGCAGGTCGATACCACCACGCGCAACGTGCAGATGCGCGCCACCCTTGATAACAAGGACCTTGTTCTGCTTCCGGGGATGTTTGCGACCATCGACATCGAAGTCGCCGAGCCGCAGAAATATGTGACGCTGCCGCAGACGGCCGTCACCTACAATTCCTATGGCAACGTCGTCTATCTCATCGACGACAAGGGCAAGGATGCCGCCGGCCATCCCCAGCTCATCGCCCGACAGGTGTTCGCCACGACGGGAGCGACCCGCGGCGATCAGGTGGCGGTGCTCAGCGGCGTCAAGGACGGCGATGTCGTGGTCACGTCAGGCCAGATGAAGCTTCATAACGGCGTGCCTGTCGAAGTCGACAACTCGGTTCAGCCGACAGACAACCCACAGCCGGCCCCTACGGACAAATGATCGTTCCGACAAAGCGTTAGCAAGCAAGAGCGCAGCAGGTCGCGATGAACTTCACCGACATCTTCATCCGCCGTCCGGTCCTGGCGATGGTCGTCAGCCTGGCCATCCTGGTGCTGGGCCTGAGGGCCATAGGCTCGCTGCCGGTCCTGCAATATCCCCGCACGGAGAACACCGTCGTCACCGTCACCACGACCTATTACGGCGCCGACCCCGATGTGATCGCCGGCTTCATCGCCACACCGCTGGAGAACGCCATCGCCCAGGCGAACGGCATCGACTACATGAGCTCGACCAGCCAATCCGGCGTCAACATCATCACCATCTATCTCCGCCTCAACTACGATGCCGACAAGGCGCTGACCGAAATCAGCACCAAGGTCGCATCCGTCATCAACCAGCTGCCGTCAGGCACGCAGCAGCCGGTGCTGAGCGTCAAGGTCGGCCAGACCATCGACGCCATGTATATGGGCTTCGACAGCGAGGTGCTGCCGCGCAACAAGATCACCGACTATCTGGCCCGCGTGGTGCAGCCAAAGCTGCAGGCGGTGCCGGGGGTGCAGACGGCGGAAATCCTCGGCGGCCAGAATTTCGCGCTGCGCGCCTGGCTCGATCCGGCAAAGCTTGCCGCCTTCGGCCTTACGGCAACCGACGTTTCCAACGCGCTCATGCAGAACGACTATATTGCCGGCCTTGGCGCCACCAAGGGCCAGATGGTGCAGGTCAACCTGACCGCCTCCACCAGCCTGCATACGGCTGAACAATTCGCCGACCTGGTGATCAAGCAGGTGAATGGCGCGGTGGTGCGGCTGAAGGACGTGGCCAATGTCACGCTCGGGGCCGACGATTATGAATCGCAGGTGGGGTTCGACGGCAAGCAGGCGGTCTATATCGGCATCCAGGTTGCGCCGGGGGCCAACCTGCTCGATGTCATCGCCGGCGTCCGCAAGGAGTTTCCCGGCATCCAGGAGCAGCAGCCGGAAGGCCTGCGCGGCCAGATCGTCTATGATTCCACCGATTTCGTGAACAGCTCGATCAGCGAGGTGATCTGGACGCTCGGCGAGGCACTGATCATCGTCACGCTGGTCATTTTTGCGTTCCTGGGATCGCTGCGTTCGGTGCTGATTCCGACTGTCGCCATACCGCTGTCGCTGATCGGCGCCTTCGTGCTGATGCTGGCGCTCGGGTTTTCCATCAACCTGCTGACGCTGCTCGCCCTGGTGCTGGCCATCGGCCTGGTCGTCGACGACGCCATCATCGTGGTCGAAAACGTCAACCGACATCTGGATGAGGGGTTGCAGCCCATGCCGGCTGCGATCATGGCGGCACGGGAGCTGGGCGGACCGATCATCGCCATGACGGTCGTGCTGATCGCTGTCTATGTGCCGATCGGCTTCCAGGGCGGCCTGACCGGTGCACTGTTCACCGAATTCGCCTTCACGCTGGTCGGCGCGGTGACCGTGTCGGCCATTGTCGCACTGACGCTGTCTCCGATGATGTGTTCGCGCATCCTCAAGCCACGCAACCGCAAAAATCCGGGGGTGCAGCAGCGCCTGTCGGATTTCATCGACCGCAGTTTCGAACGCGTCTGCAACAGATACGAGCGCTGGCTGGGCGGCAGCCTGAACTATCTTTCCGTCACCATGACCTTTGCGTTCATAGTGCTCGG
Source organism: Aminobacter sp. MET-1 (assembly GCF_026521175.1). Classification (NCBI taxonomy): domain Bacteria; kingdom Pseudomonadati; phylum Pseudomonadota; class Alphaproteobacteria; order Hyphomicrobiales; family Phyllobacteriaceae; genus Aminobacter; species Aminobacter sp. MET-1. The sequence continues at coordinate 181,021 of NZ_JAMSHL010000008.1, forward strand.
CAGCATCTATTTCCTCTATGCCGGGGCCAAGAGCGAATTGGCTCCACAGGAAGACCAGGGCGTCATCATCGCCTCGTCGACGGCGGCGCCGAACGCCACGCTACAGCAGAAGCTGCTCTACACCCGACAGGTCTACCAGACATTCGCGCAACACCCTGAGACTGCGCATGTGTTTCAGATCGACGCGCCGGGCGTCGCCATTGGCGGCATGGTGTTCACGCCCTGGGATCAGCGCACCCAGACGACGAACCAGCTGCAGCCGGTGGTGCAGAACGAACTCAACAAGATTGCCGGCGCCCGGGTGGCGGCGTTCCAGCTGCCGCCGCTGCCGGGCGGGCAGGGGTTGCCCATTCAGTTCGTGCTGGCCACCACCGAGCCGTTCAGCCGCCTCAATGAGGTCGCACAGACTTTTCTCCAGGACGCGCTGAAGAGCGGCATGTTCATCTTCCTCGACACCGACCTTAAGATCGATAATCCGCAGTCGGTCGTGCAGATCGATCGCGACAAGGCTGCCCAGCTTGGCCTGAAGATGAGCGACGTTGGTGCAGCGCTCGGCTCGATGCTGGGCGGCGGCTATGTCAATTATTTCAGCCTCGACAACCGCTCCTACAAGGTCATCCCGCAGGTCCAGCAGCGCAGCCGGCTCAACACCGAGCAACTGATGAACTACTATGTCGGCACGGTGAACGGCGTTCCGATCCCGCTGTCGTCGGTCGCGACCATCACCACCAAGACCATTCCGGAATCGATCAACCATTTCCAGCAGCTGAACAGCGCCGTCATACAGGGCGTGGCCATGCCCGGCGTTGCCCAGGCGGACGCCCTGAAATTCCTGCAGGATTTGGCCAAGCGCACGCTGCCGCAGGGCTATTCGGTCGATTATGGCGGCCTGTCGCGGCAATACATTCAGGAATCGTCCGGGTTTATCACGACGTTCGGATTTGCCCTCATCATCATCTATCTCGCGCTTGCGGCACTGTTCGAGAGCTTCCGCGACCCCATCATCATCCTGGTGTCGGTGCCGATGTCGATTGCCGGCGCGCTCATCTTCATCAGCGTCGGCATCGGCGGCGCCAGTCTCAACATCTACACCGAGGTCGGGCTGGTGACGCTGATGGGGCTGATCAGCAAGCACGGCATACTGATCGTCGAGTTCGCCAATGCGCTGCAGCAGGAGGGCAAGACCAAGCGCGAGGCGATCGAACAGGCCTGCGGCATCCGGTTGCGGCCTATCCTGATGACCACGGCCGCCATGGTGCTGGGCGTGATCCCGCTGATCATCGCCACGGGCGCCGGAGCCGTGTCGCGCTTCAACATGGGGCTGGTGATCGCAAGTGGGCTCTCCATCGGCACGCTGTTCACGCTGTTCGTGGTGCCGGCGGTCTATATGCTGATCGCCGCCGACCATTCGAAACACGCCGAGGCAGGGGAGGCCGTAGAGGCCAGCTGACGACCCGCCTGCTAGCTCTCGGCAGCAACTGCCGGAGCGGCCTGCGGCCAGCGCAAAAGGGCTTCGCGCCCGACATCGGTCAGGTCGTAGATGCCCCGGTCGACGCGTGCGAACCAGCCGTAGACATTGTCGAGCAGGATCTTGGGCGCACGTCCGACATCAGGCGTCAGGTCACGCGGACGTTTTGGCCCGTCGGAAAGGGCAGCCGCGCATTTCAGCGCGTCCTGGCGATAGGCCGTCATGATCGGCGCGCGCGTGCTGCCGCCTCGCACCGGGTCGCCTTGACGGCGACGATGTTCGTTGACCAGCCGCGAACGCCGCTTCGGGTCGCGCCTGGGGGCTGGAGCATCGGGGCTTATCAGCACCTCGACGCGCCCGTCGTCGAAGACGCCGAGCAGGCCGAAGCCGAGCCTGCGGCAGAGATTGCGGAAGCGCCTGTCACCTTCGCGGCCCTTGCCGCGCGGCGACATGCGGGCCGCCAGCCAGACCTCGTCGGCTGCCGCGGCACGGTCGACGCCCTGGAGGATGAGCTCGAGATTGAACTGCAGCTTGAGCTCGCAGACCACGACGATGGGTGGCGCCTCCGCGCTCAAGGCCAGCAGGTCGCAGCCGCCGATCTCGCCCTTGACCGAAAAGCCAAGGTCCTCGAGGAAGCGTTTGACCGGGGCATATAGCGCCGTTTCGAGCAATCTTTATCTCCAGCTGCAGGCTTTGATTCCCGTCTGTAGCGTATCCATATGCTGCGGACATTTCTCGGCAAATGGATCGACTACACCAATGGCGAAAAAGCAGGCGGCTCTTCAAACCACAGTCGATGCCCTAATCGTGATCGACGTTCAGAGGGCCTTCGTGACCGGTGCGGATGCGGTGCCCGACCACGCCCGGCTGCTGCCTACGATCGCGGTTCTTGTCGAAAAGGCACGGTCGGCCGGGGCGCCGGTGATCTTTCTCCAGAATGACGGCGCCGACGGAATGGTCGACGAGCCACATCAGCCGGGCTGGGCCCTCTACTTCGAGCCAAGACCTGGAGAGGCGGTCGTGCGCAAGACAATGGACGACGGCTTCGAGCATACCGATCTCGAGGACATCCTGACCCGCGCAGGTGTGCGCGATGTCGCGATCTCGGGCGTGCTGTCTGAAATGTGCGTGGCGGCGACGGCCAGGTCCGCAATCGAACGCGGCTATGGCGTGCTCCTGCCGCACGATGCGCATGCCACCTACGACGTCCCTGCCGGGCCTGGGTCGGACAGGGTCCCCGCCGCCATGGCTGCGCGTGCTGCCGAATGGTCGCTCGGCGACGAAATCCGGATTTGTGCGACGGCAAGCGAGGTTCGCTTCGTGGCACATGCTCAAGGCATTGCTGCAGCGACTGCGCGAGGCCAGGACGGAGTGGGGAGCTAAAAGGCACCTGGCGGAGGGAGTGGGATTCGAACCCACGGAGAACTTGCGCCCTCGACGGTTTTCAAGACCGTTGCCTTAAACCACTCGGCCATCCCTCCACGGTGCAGGGCGCATATGCGGCGCCCGAACCTTGGTGGCGCGCTTGTAGCGCTCGCATGCGCTTGCCGTCAACGTGTTCGATGCAATCCAAAAGGGCAGGCGATGCCATTCCGCCCGACCACATTTGCGCCACAATCCCGCCCGCTTCGGACCGCATTCGATTAATACGCTGGCAAGCATTTCCTGCGCACATGGGGGATGGGGAAGATGTGCGTAAGAGTTTTTGCATCTTCGGCGCAACGGTCAGCTGATTCGCCGGTCTTGCCCGAGTAGCGTTGGCAGGGGACTTCAGGAACATGCAGCATTCGACGCGGAAGCGCCTCGGTCGCGCAGCCACGATCACGCTCCTTGCTGCGACTGCGGCATTCGTTGCCGGATGCGCCTCAAAGCCGACAGTGACCGCCGGCAAGAAGCGCCCGAAGGAGTATTTTGCCGAGTCCGAATATGGCGTGAAGGCAAGTCCGCGCGTCACAACTGCTATGTCGAACCTGCCGCGCGGCGGTGGTCGCGACCAGACCGGCAAGCCCTACAAAGTGCGCGGCAAGTGGTACTATCCCAAGGAAGACCGGAACTATGCCGCCATGGGTCCGGCATCCTGGTACGGTGATGCCTTCCACGGCCGCCTGACCGCCAATGGCGAAATCTACGACATGACGCACCTGACCGCGGCGCACCCGACCATGCCGCTGCCGAGCTATGCGCGCGTCACCAACACCAAGAACGGCTCGTCGGTGATCGTACGTGTCAACGACCGCGGCCCTTACTCGAACGACCGGGTGATAGATCTTTCCAAGCGCGCCGCCGAAATGCTCGACTATGCCCATAGCGGCACTGCCGACGTGAAGGTGGAATATGTCGGCCGGGCGCCGCTCGACGGCCAGGACGACCGCTATCTGCTGGCTTCCTACAGGCCGGGCAAGGGCGCGAACGATCCGACCAATATCGGCCTGCCTGCGGGCGTGATGGTGGCGATGAACGGCCCGACCCCGAGCGCTGCCGTCGGCAACGCGCCGGCATTCCCGGTGGCGATGGCATCGGTTGTTCCGCTGCCCACAAGCGCTCCCGTCAACACGCTTGCGGCACAGGCAGCCCAGTTCGAGGAGCCGGCCGCTGACATGGCGCCGCAAGGGCAGGGCGTCGTCAACATCGTACTGCCGGAGTTCGGCCCGATCGCACCGGAGCGGCCAGAGGGCATTCACGGCCAGCCGACCCGCATGGCACTCGCAACCCTTGGCTACGCCAGCGAGCGCGTCGCGACAGCCTCGCGTGCCTTTTCGGCGCTCGAAGGCAAGGGCATGTCGTCCAATGACATCGTCGATTCGTGGAAGCGCCTGAACCCCGGCCCGCGCGCCATGAATGAAAACGCCGAGCCTTACGTCTCTGCAGGCACCTTCGAGAGCGATGAAGAGGCCCGGCGCGTCGCCAAGGCGCTTTCAGCCTATGGCCGGATCGCCGTCGACCACACCGAATTCGATGGCAAGACCTGGTATTCGGTCGACCTCTATCCGAACAAGGCGACCTCGCTTGACGCGGCGCTGAAGGCGGCATGGTCGCATGGCGCGCCCGACGCCTTCGCCGTTCACGATTAGAATAGGGCGCCCGCGTGGACGCTCCAAATTACTCGCTCGGCACATCGCATTTGCCGAAAATCGTCGGTGGTTTTCGGGCCGATGTGCCAAGCGGCTCGGCAACTGTGGCTATCTGCCCGGCCACAGTTGATCCGATCAGTTGAAGCCTGATAGGCTCGCTTAGCTCGACCGGAAGACGGGTTCGAACGGGGCAGTTTCCTCCATGACTTCAAGAATTTCAGTGCCGCTTGCTCTTTTGGCCGGCCTGTTTGCAGCCATCGCCATGTCGGCTCCGGCAGGCGCGCAGCTGTTTGAGACCAAAGCGCCCCAAGCCTACATGATCGATGCCGAGACCGGCACCGTGCTGTTCTCCAAGGATCCCGACAAACCGATCTCGCCCGCGTCGCTGGCCAAGCTGATGACGATGGAAGTGGTGTTCAACGCGGTGAAGTCAGGCCGCTACAGCCTCGATGACACCTTTGCCGTCAGCGAGAACGCCTGGCGCACAGGTGGTGCTGCCTCCCGTGCCTCGACCATGTTTGCCGCGGTGCGCTCGCAAATCCGCATCGAGGACCTGATCAAGGGCGTGACGGTGCAGCTCGCCAATGACGGCTGCATCATCCTGGCCGAGGGCATGGCCGGGTCGGAGGCCAATTTCGCCCAGCAGATGACGGAGCGGGCGCGCGAGATCGGGTTGGAAAAATCGACCTTCGTCAATTCGACCGGCCTGCCGGCACCGGGCCAGACGACTTCGGTGCGCGAGCTTGCCGAACTCGGCCTGCACCTCTGGCGCACCTATCCCGATTTCTACCAGTATTATTCGCTGCCGGAGTTTACCTGGAACAAGATCCTGCAGCGCAACCGCAACCCGCTGATTGCCATGGGCTTCGGCGCCGACGGCCTGGCCACCGGCTTCACCGAGGGAGAGGGATTCGCCATCGTCGGCTCGACCAACAGCGGCGGCCGACGGCTGTTTGCGGCGATGTCGGGCATGGCCAGCGACCGCGAACGCTCGGAAGAAGCGCGCAAGCTGCTCGACTGGGGCATGCGCGCCTTCGAGAAGACCCAGATTTTTGCCCAGGACGAGACGGTCGGCGAGGCGCAGGTGTTCGGCGGCACCAAGTCGCATGTGCAGCTTGTGGCGCAGAAGCCCATCGCCATCTTCCTGCCCATCACCAACAGGGAGCGGCTGGTGGCGCGCGTCGTCTATGACGGGCCGATATCGGCGCCGATCGACAAGGGCACGCCCGTCGGCAAGCTGAAGGTGTGGATTGGCGACACGCTCAGCCAGGAGACGCCGCTCTACGCCGCCGAATCCGTCGGCGTCGGTTCGTTGCAGAGCAGGGCATTCGATGCGGTCAAGGAACTCGCCATAGGCTGGCTGCGATAGTGCGGGTGGACCTTTAGACCTCACGACGCTAGATCATCGGCAGACACATAAGCTGCGGCGAGCCGGTCGTTTCGACCGGATGCCGCAGATGGAAAGGCATCGGAGTGGCGCGCGGCTTCTTCATCACATTCGAGGGCGGCGAGGGGGCAGGCAAGTCGACCCAGATCGAGCGTCTGGCCGCCAAGCTGCGCGACAAGCGCTACGACATCATCGTCACCCGCGAGCCCGGTGGATCGCCCGGCGCCGAAGCTGTGCGTCATGTGCTGTTGTCGGGCGCTGCCGAACCCTTCGGCCCCGAAATGGAGGCGCTGCTTTTTGCCGCCGCCCGCTCTGATCATGTCGAGCAGGTCATCCGCCCTGCGGTCGAACGCGGCGCCATCGTGCTGTGCGACCGCTTCCTCGATTCCTCGCGCGTCTACCAGGGCGTAACGGGCAATCTCGATCCCGATTTCATGGCGGCCGTCGAGCGCGTAGCGATCAACGGCATGATGCCCGACATGACGCTGATCCTCGATCTCGACCCGGCGGAAGGGCTGAGGCGGGCCACGGCGCGTCGCGGCGCAGACATCGCCGACCGGTTCGAGAAGGAAACACTCGAAATCCACCAACGGCGGCGCGATGCCTATCTGGCCATCGCCGCAAGCGAACCAGAGCGCTGCGTGGTGATCGATGCGGCGCAGACGCCCGAGAATGTGGAGAACGCCATCACAGCGGCGGTGTTTGCCGGACTGGAGCAGCGTGCGGCAAGCAGCGACCGGGCGAGGGCGGACGCCTGATGTTCGAACGCATCGCACCCGAACAGCACGACACCCTCGACGGCGTACCGGAGCCAGCAGAGAACCCGCATCTCTATGGTCACGAACAGGCTGTCTCGATGCTGACTGCAGCCTATCGCGCCGGCAAGCTGCCGCATGCGCTGATCTTCGCCGGACCGGTCGGCATCGGCAAGGCGACGCTCGCCTTTCATCTCGCCAGCTACCTGCTGCGCCATCCTGACCATCGCAACGCGCCCGAGGCGTTCGTCGCGCCGGATCCGGGCTCGGCGCAGTTCCGTCAGGTCGCATCGGGCGCCCATCCTGGTGTGCTGCACCTGACGCGGCCGCAGAACGACAAGACCAAGGGTTTCAAGACGGTTGTGACCGTCGATGAGATCCGCAAGGTCTCGCGTTTCCTGTCGATGACCTCGCATGACGGCAGCTACAGGGTCGTGATCGTCGACCCGGCCGACGACATGAACGTCAATGCCGCCAATGCCTTGCTGAAGAACCTTGAAGAGCCGCCGGCGCGCACGCTGTTCATCCTGATCGTGCATGCGCCGGGCAACCTTTTGCCCACCATCCGATCGCGTTGCCAGACGATCCGGCTGACGCCGCTCGACGATGCGAGCCTTTTGTCGGCTTTGGCCGGCACCGATCAGCCAGCGCCCGACGAGCCGCAAGCGCGGGCAGCACTTGTCGAACGGGCAGGGGGGAGCGTGCGCGGCGCGATCCTGCTGACCCAGTATGGCGGCCTTGATATCGCCGATGCGCTCGACAAGGCGGTGTCGGGCGGGCGCACCGGGATAGCCGACGCACACAAGCTCGCCGACGTGGTTGCCGGACGCGACAGCGCCATCCAGTTCGAGATCTTCAACCGCCGGGCGCTGGACCTGCTCGCCGAAAGCGCGGCGGATGCTGCGCGCAGCTCCGAGTTGGCCCGGGCCAATGCTCTGGCTGACGCTTGGCAGGACGCGCAGAACGCGATATCTGAGACCGAGACCTACAATCTCGACAAGAAGCAGCACGTACTGGCCATGATCGACCGCTTGAATGCCGCAATGCGAATGTGACGCTCGTCCGCCGGGTGGCAATCGGCCGCCCGATGCGTTATCTGACCCGCGACCATTTCATTCTGCATTCAGGACGGCCTCCCATGTCCCGCGAAAAATTCTACATCACGACCGCAATCTCTTATCCGAACGGCAAGCCCCATATCGGCCATGCCTATGAGTTGATCGCCACCGACGCACTCGCCCGCTTCCAGCGCCATGACGGCAAGGACGTCTTCTTCCTGACGGGCACCGACGAGCACGGCATCAAGATGCTGCAGACGGCCAATCGCGAGGGCATCACCGCTCGCGAACTGGCTGATCGTAACTCGAATGAATTCAAGAAGATGGCGACGCTTCTCAATGCGTCGAACGATGATTTCATCCGCACCACGGAAGAGCGCCACTACGCCGCCTCCCAGGCGATCTGGAAGGCGATGGCCGACAGGGGCGACATCTACAAGAGCAGCTATGCCGGCTGGTACTCGGTGCGCGACGAAGCCTATTACGGCGAGGAAGAGACCGAACTCCGTCCCGACAATGTTCGCTACGGGCCGCAGGGCACGCCGGTCGAATGGGTCGAGGAGGAGAGCTACTTTTTCCGTTTGTCGGCCTACCAGGACAAGCTGCTGGCGCTCTATGACAGCCAGCCCGACTTCATCGGCCCCAACGAGCGCCGTAACGAGGTGGCTAGCTTTGTCCGCTCCGGCCTGAAGGACCTGTCGATCTCGCGCACGACATTCGACTGGGGCGTGCCGGTGCCCGGTGACGACAAGCATGTCATGTATGTCTGGGTCGACGCGCTCACCAACTACATCACCGCTCTTGGCTATCCCGACACCAGCGCCGAGAAGTGGGCCTACTGGCCTGCCGTGCACATTATCGGCAAGGACATCGTGCGCTTCCATGCCGTCTACTGGCCGGCTTTCCTGATGTCGGCGGGCATCGAGTTGCCCAAGCGGGTGTTCGGCCACGGCTTCCTGTTCAACCGCGGCGAGAAGATGTCGAAGTCGCTTGGCAATGTCGTCGATCCGTTCAGCATGGTCGAGCATTACGGCCTCGACCAGGTGCGCTACTTCCTGCTGCGCGAGGTTCCGTTCGGCCAGGACGGCAGCTACAGCCATGAGGCGATCGTCAACCGCACCAATGCCGATCTCGCCAACGATCTCGGCAATTTGGCGCAGCGCTCGCTGTCGATGATCGGCAAGAACTGCAACGGCGTGGTGCCGCAGCGCGGCGAGCTGACCGACGCCGACAAGGCGATCCTCGACCAGGCCACTGCGGCGCTGGCGACGGCGCGCAAGGCGATGGCGGAGCAGGGGATCCATCATGCCCTCGCTGCGATCTTCGCCGTGGTGGCCGAGGCCAACCGCTACTTCGCGGCACAGGAGCCGTGGGCGCTGAAGAAGACCGATCCGGCGCGCATGGAGACAGTGTTGTGGACCACCGCCGAGGTGATCCGCCGCGTCGGCATCATGTGCCAGCCCTTCATCCCGGCATCGGCGTCCAAGCTGCTCGACCTGCTTGATGTGAACGAACGCGACTTCGTCCATGTCGACGAGAAGCATGCGCTGGTTCCGGGGGCGGCTCTGCCGGCGCCACAGCCGGTGTTCCCGCGCTATGTCGAACAGGCTACCGAAGGCTGAGGCAGTCGAAAGATGCTTGTCGACAGTCATTGCCACCTCGATTTTCCCGACTTCGCCGAGGAGCGCGCGGCCATTGTCGCGCGCGCCAAGGCAGCAGGTGTCGAGCGCATGGTCACCATCTCGACGCGGGTGAAGCGCTTTGCGCAAATCATTGCTATCGCTGAAGAATTCGACGAAGTCTTTTGCTCGGTCGGCACCCATCCGCACAATGCCGATGAAGAACTCGACGTGACTTCGGACGAACTCGTTCGTCTGTCGCAGCACCCGAAGGTGGTGGCGATCGGCGAGGCGGGGCTCGACTATTTCTACGACAAGGCGCCTCGCGAGGCCCAGGCCAGGGGCCTGCGCACGCACATCGCGGCTGCCCGCGAGACGGGATTGCCGCTGGTGATCCATGCCCGTAGCGCCGACGAGGACATGGCTGCGATCCTGACCGAAGAGACGGGGAAGGGCGCCTTCCCCTTCATCCTGCACTGCTTCTCCTCGGGGGCGGATCTGGCGCGTGTCGGCGTCGAGCTTGGAGGCTATGTGTCCTTCTCTGGCATCGTGACCTTCAAGAACTCGGCCGAGTTGCGCGACATCGCCAGGCAGGTTCCGCACGATCGTCTCCTGGTCGAGACGGACGCGCCTTACCTTGCGCCCATCCCGTTCAGGGGAAAGCGCAACGAGCCGGCCTATGTCGCCAACACGGCCGCCGTGCTGGGCGAAACCATCGGTGTCAGCGCCCAAGAGATCGCCGACATCACCACGGCCAACTTCTTCCGGCTGTTTACCAAGATGCCAAGGCCGGCCTGACGCCATGGCGGATACGCTGCGCCTCACGATTTTAGGTTGCGGCTCTTCGCCGGGCACGCCGCGCATCACCGGTGACTGGGGCGCATGCGACCCTGCCAATCCCAGGAACAGGCGCACGCGCGCGGCCGCCATGGTCGAGCGTATTTCGGCCAGTGGCACGACACGCGTCGTCATCGATACCGGCCCGGATTTCCGCGCCCAGATGCTGGCTGCCGATGTCAGGCACATCGATGCGGTGGTCTACACGCATCCGCATGCCGACCATATCCATGGCATCGACGACATCAGAGGCTATGTGCTCGAGCGCGGCAGCCTGATCGACATCTGGGCCGACGACTTCACGCTCGGCCGGCTCAAACAGGCGTTCGGATATTGCCTCGAAACGCCACCCGGAAGCTCGTATCCGCCGATCGTGCGGCCGAGCATTATCGAGCACGACAAGGCGTTTTCAGTGGAAGGAGAGGGCGGTCCCCTCACCTTTTTGCCGCTGCCGCAGATCCACGGCGACATCATTTCGCTCGGCTTCCGCATCGGCCCGATTGCCTATTGCTCCGACGTCAGCGACTTCCCGAAGACTACGGCTGCGCTGATGGACGGCCTGGAACTGCTGGTGGTCGATGCGCTGCAATACAGGCCACATGTGAGCCATTTGTCGCTGTCGGAAGCGCTTGATTGGATCGAGCGCCTGAAGCCCAGGCAAGCGGTGCTCACGCACATGCATGTGCCGCTGGATTACGACACGGTTCTGGCAGAGACGCCTGACAACGTCGTGCCGGCATATGACGGCATGGTCATCGATGTGCCTTTGATTCCAGCACCGTAGCCGCTGGCGTGAATGTCCGCTGCGAGCGTTGGCCCAGCGATTGAGCTAGGCGAAGACAAAGCCAGGTGCTGCGCTTAAAGCCCGCATCTCTGCTGCCGCAATCGCATCAATAAGTTCCATAATCTATCTTATGCGACCTTCCGGCAATGCCGGATGGGCGAAGCATCTGACCCGATTGCATACCTCTTTCGGTTCGCACAATCGGTCCGGCTCCGCCCGCCCCGTCAGTCAAGCACGACCACGGCCTCCACCTCGAACAGCATGGGATCAACGGCGAGCTTGGGAACCGGCACCAGAGTCTGTGCCGGCAGCGTCTCGCCGAACATTTCCTTGACGTTCTGGGTCAGCACCCCAAGCTTGGACATATCGTGGTCGACAACGAAGACCGTCAGCTTGGCGACCTGATCCGGTTTGGCGCCGATACCGTCGAGCGCAGCGCCGAGGTTTGCGTAAGCCTGTTTGACCTGAACGGCAAAGTCCGGCGACAAGGCTCCCGTGGCGTCCTGGCCGCCTTGTCCGGAGATGTAGGCCACTCGTGCCCCAACCGGCACGATGACGGCCGTGCTGTAGCCGTTCGGTGTCGGGTCGTAGAGGTTGTTCGGGTTGACGACGGTCAGCTTGCGGTCATTCGCGTTGGCTGTCGTTGCGGTGGTAACTCCGATGGCCATTGTGACCAAGCCTCCAACAAGCAGTTTCATAATTGGGTGTGACATGATTTCTCTCGGGCTCGCGGACTGCAGGCGGCATGCCTCTCTGTCCGTTTCAACCTATCTTGCGCAAATGCTCATACGCCGTACGAGTCGATTCATGGTATGGCGTACGAGATGATTGTTCAAGGCCGCTTTTCATGGCATTGCTGGTGCCGATGCACCGAACTGCAAGGAAATGCGCATGACAGCCAAAGCCAGTGGCCGCAAACGATCCCGAAGGGCTGGCGAACAGACGTCGCCGGAACCGGGTAGCGAACCGCCGCTGTCCAGGGAGCGTATCGTGGCGGTCGCAGTACAACTGCTCGACGACCAGGGGATCGACGGCTTGTCGATGCGCAGGCTCGCCGAACGCCTCGGCTCGGGTGTGATGAGCCTGTACTGGCACGTCGACAACAAGGAGGTCGTCCTGGACCTGGCCCTCGACAAGGTGCTCGAAAAAAGCGGATTGCCGCATGTCTGCGCGTCACAGGACTGGCGTGGCGAAGTCGTCTTCATGCTCGAGGAATGGCGCGCCATCATGCTGCGCCATCCGTGGTCGGCATCGCTGCTGCCGCGCCGCGTGCTCGGCCAGAACATGCTCGGTCGCCTGGAGCGACTGGGCAGGACCTTGTCCAGAGCCGGGGTCGCCGACGCGGATATGAATGCGGCGATATGGTCACTCTGGAACTATGTGATGGGCGCCACCCTCACCCGTGCGAGCTTCGATGTCTCGGAGGAAGACAGAGCAGCCGCGCAACTGCGCCTTGCAGGTCTCAGCGAACCATACCCGACAATAGAACGCTCCCGGCTGCTGTTGGACAATGATTGGGACGGTGCTTTCGAAAAAGGCCTTGGTTTCCTGCTGGACGGACTCTCTCCAGGATAGGACTATGGCTCGCAACGAGGTCGCGCCGAAGCCGGCGTCTCACTCCGGAAGGCCGGCCTTGCGGAAGCCGTCGACGAAATGCCCGAGCGTGGTGGTGTCTCGGAACGGTTCGGTCGCTGCCCAGTGGCTCGTGGTGAAGTCAGGATTGCCGACAAGGAACAATTCGACCTCCGCCCGCGCCTCATCAAGCCGGCCGAGCTGCGCAAGGCTGGCCGCCAGGAAACGGCGCGAACTTGTCCAGTAGGTCTCGTCCCGGCGCATCGTCTCGACGGCGGCTTCGTAGTCGCCGGTAGCATACTGCGCCTGGCCGAGCGTCAGATAGTACCAGTTCGCCGGATATGGGTTGAGCCGGAACGCCTTGCGAATGTGCTCAAGGCCCTCCTCTACCCGCCCAGCCAACACTGCGATGTCGGACAATGCCGCCCAGGTGTCCGCCTCGTTCGGGTCGAGCTCTATCGCCTTGGCGAACTCGGCATCCGCCTCGGCAAATCTGCGCTCATAGGCCAGCAGATAAGCCAGCACCCAGCGGCAGCCGGCGTCGTTGGGATCGATTGCAACAGCCTTGCAAGCGAGATCCAGCGCGACCTTGCGGGCATGTTCGGTCGGCCCGCCGCTGTGAACTGATCCCATCCAGTGATTCAGGGCTAACCAACGATAGGCCTCGGCGTATTCAGGATCGAGCGAGACCGCGCGCGTCAGCATCAGATGCGCTTGCCGCGCCGTTCGCGGCTCATCATCCATCAGTTTGCGCGCCCGCACGCAGAGATCATAGGCTTCGAGGCTCCTGGGCCGATTGCGTGGTGGCAGCGAAGTACGCAGCCGGCCGAGCAACGCATCGACGATCTTGGCTGTGACTTCGTCCTGGACAGCAAAGATATTGTCCAGGCTGCGGTCGAAACGTTCCGCCCACAGATGCTCGCCACTTGCCGCGTCGACCAGCTGGGCATTGATGCGCACGCGCCCAGCGGCACGCCTGGCGCTGCCTTCCAGCAAGTAGCGTACGCCGAGGTCCTCGGCGATCATGCGCACGTCCATCGCCCTTCCCTTATATGCAAAGGCCGAGTTGCGCGCGATGACGAACAGGCCGGCATGCCTGGACAGGTCGGTGATCAGGTCTTCGGTCAATCCGTCGGCGAAGGCTTCCTGCTCGACATCGTTGCCAACATTTACAAAGGGCAGCACGGCGATCGACGGCTTGTCGGGCAGCGGCAAGGATTTTCGCTTGGTGTTACCAAGCTTTTGGACAGCACCGGTGAAGCGGTAGCCGACGCGTGGAACCGTCGATATCCATTCGCCGTCGTCGCCGGTCGGGCCAAGCAGCTTCCTGAGCTGTGCGATCTGGACGGTGAGGTTGCCCTCCTCGACCGCCCTGCCCGGCCACGCCGCGTCCATCAGCTCGGCCTTGCGGAGGATTTCGCCCGGGCGTCCGGCGAGCGCCGCAAGCAGCTTCACTCCACGATGGCTGACAGCAACAGGATCATCGTTCCGGAGGAGCGTTCCCGCATCCGGATCAAGCACGAACGGACCAAAGGCAAAGCGCGATCCCTGCATGCGGCGCATCTATAGCTCGTTTGGAAGTTTTTGGAACTATTTGGCCGAGCTTAACGACGGCGCTGCTCGTATCCTTCAGTAATCATCCTCTTTCAGGTCGAAGGCCCCGCCCCTTCAGATCTACGGAGGTTGAGATGAACGATGCTTTCACCCTTTTGCCGACCCGACATAAGACAACGCGGCCTGGGGTGCCTGTTGCAGCGGCTGATATGCCGCGCCTGGCGACTTTGCGAAACATGGTCGCGACCTGGAGCTGGCGGTCCCGCTTTCGCTGGGACCTTGCACAGAAGTCGAGGGACGAACCTCATCTGATCGACGACATCGGCCTGACGAGACGGCAAGTCGAGGCTGAAATCGCCAAGCACTTCTGGCAGGCATGAGGCGAATGGCACAGGATCGAGAGTTTACGGCGGCGGCAGCGGTTCGCCCGCACCAGCCATCGCGAGAGGATCGTCTCCCATGGGTCGCGATGACAGGCATCATGGCGACGGTTTCGGTTTTCGCCATGGCACAGGGGCTGACCTATCCGCTGCTCAGCTTCATCCTCGAACGGCAAGGGACGACATCAAGCCTGATCGGCCTGTCGGCGGCGATGACGCCGTTGGGATTCATCGTATCCGCTCCCTTGATACCTGCCCTGGCGCTGCGCGTGGGCGCGGCACGGCTTGCGATGCTGTGTTCGACGCTCGCAGCAGCCACTCTCGTGACGATCGCCCTGATGCAGGACGCCTGGGGATGGATGCCGTTGCGGTTCCTGCTCGGATTCTTCGCCAACCCGCTCTACGTGATCAGCGAAACCTGGCTAATCTCGATCACGCCCGCACGACGCCGGGGCCGCATCATGGGCCTCTATTCGTCTGTTGTTTCGGGTGGCTTTGCCATCGGCCCGCTGTCGCTCGGCCTGTTCGGCGCACAAGGGTGGCCGCCCTTCATGATCGGCATAGCGGCCTTCCTTCTCTGCGGCCTCGTCGTGCTTGCCGTCGCATCCCGCCTGCCCGACATGCCGCATGAAGGCCAAGCAATATCGGTCGGTGGCTTCTTTTCGCTGGCACCGCTGCTGTTGCTTGCGGTTTTCACGGCCGCCGCCTTCGAGCAGACCTTGCTTTCGCTGTTTGCGGTCTATGGCGCAGCTCTCGGCAGCGTCGAGGGACGCATCGCTGCGCTCATCACCTGTTTCGTCGCAGGCAATGCCACGCTGCAGATCGTACTCGGGCGCATGGCCGAGCAATTTGGCTCGACGCAGGCTATGGTGTTCTGCGTCCTGTCCTCGCTGGCCGGCTGCCTGTTGCTGCCGTTGGCCTTCAACGCCTGGCTCATCTGGCCGCTCGTCTTCGTCTGGGGTGGGGTCTCGTTCGGGATCTACACGATATCGCTGATCCAGCTCGGCGAGCGTTTCGGCGGCCAGGCCTTGATCGCGGGCAATGCGGCCTTCGCCCTCGCTTGGGGTATCGGCGGCATCGTCGGCTCGCCTGCGACGGGCCTCGCGATGCAACTGATCGGGCATCATGGCCTGCCGTTATCGCTGGGCCTGCTGTGTTGCGTACTGGCGGTGCTTCTGATGGCCCGAAAACGGCGAGGCTGATCGCCGCTTATACCTCACCATTTGTCGGCGTTCGGGCCGCAAGAACCGGCGCGCGCTTCTTTTGCACGTCGGTTCGTGGTTGGAGACGACGTTCTTGCAACCAGAAATGTCTTCAGTTTCAGGCCGGCAGCAGCACCGGGCGCTCCTGAACGATGTCGGATGCAGCGTCCAGCGAGACGGTCGGCCTCTTTTCACCTGACAGCCGACGTCCGCTTTGATCAAACAGTTGCACATGTTCGGGCGCAATGCGGAACGACAGCGGCTCGCCAGCCTTGCGCACCGAACTGCCGACGACATGAGCGATCACGCTCGACTTCGCCACCGTGCCATGAACGAGCTGTGCGGCGCCGAGTTCTTCGGAGAAATCGTACTGTCCGGACAGGCCGCCCGAGCCGAGCTCCACTGCCTCGGCACGGAAGCCGATCGTGATCGGCCCTGGAGCGGCGGCCGGCCAGCGGCTGCGGTCATAGGCCACTGCCTGCCCGTCTTCGAGCGTTACCGTGCCCTTCTCCGGATCGATGATGCCAGGCAGAAGGTTCAGGCCCGGCGTGCCGATGAAGCCCGCGACATAGGTCGTCGCCGGGCGTTGATAGATTTCGGCCGGCGAGCCGACCTGTTCGATACCGCCCTTGTTCATGACCACGATCCGGTCGGCCAGCGTCATCGCCTCAATCTGGTCGTGTGTGACGAACAGCGTCGTCGCACCCAGCCGCTGGTGCAGTTTGCGGATTTCGACGCGCATCGCCACGCGCAGCCTGGCGTCTAGGTTGGACAGCGGCTCGTCATAGAGGAACACCTTGGGCTCGCGGATCATCGCCCGACCCATCGCCACACGTTGGCGCTGGCCGCCGGACAGCTGGCCCGGCTTGCGGTCGAGGAACTCGGCGAGGCCGAGCGACGTCGCCACGGCTTGCACACGCTCGCGACGCTCGGCCTTCGATATGCCGGCGATCTTCAGCGCATAGCCGATATTGTCGGCGACCGTCATATGCGGATAGAGCGCATAATTCTGGAACACCATGGCGCAGCCGCGCTCTCGCGGCTCGAGCTTGTTGACGACCTTGCCTTCGATGGAGATCTCGCCGTCGGAGATCGTCTCAAGCCCGGCGACCATGCGCAGCAGCGTCGATTTCCCGCAACCCGAAGGCCCCAGGATGACGACGAGCTCGCCGCTGGTGACATCGAGGTCGATGCCATGGACGACCTCGCTCTTGCCGTAGGTCTTGCGCACCGCGCGAATGGCGATTTCGGCCATTTTCGAACTCCTTACTTGTCGGTCTGGATGAGGCCGCGCACGAACCAGCGCTGCAGAAGCATGGTCACCAGCACCGGCGGGGCCAGGACGATCAGGTTGGCCGCCATGGCGATGTTCCAGACCGGCGGCTCGCCGAACAACGGTCCGGGAACGACCTTCTGCAGCTGCATGGTGGCGGTGGCGTAGTTCTGGTGGTCGGTGACGACGAGCAGCGGCCACAGATACTGGTTCCACGACCACACGAACATGATGGTGGCGAGTGCGGCCATGTTGGTCTTGGACAGCGGCAGCAGCACCTCGAGGAAAAAGCGTACCGGCCCTGCCCCATCCATCTTGGCGGCTTCCGTCAACTCGTCGGGCACGGTGAGAAAGAACTGGCGGTAGAGGAAGGTGCCGGTGGCGGTCGCGATCAGCGGCAGGATCAGCCCCGAATAGGAATTGAGCAGGTTCCACTCCGGCAGGTTGATGCTGATTCCAACGAAATCGAGCATCGACTGGAATGGCCTCAACGCATCGGCTGCGACCGCATAGGTCGGCACGATGCGCACTTCCAGCGGTAGCATCAGGGTGATGAAGATCAGCCAGAACATCACCATGCGCAGGCGATAGTTGAAGTAGACGATCGAGAAGGCCGAGATCGCCGAAATGCCGATCTTGCCGATGGTAACGCCGCCGGCGACGATCAGCGAGTTGACCATCACACGGTCGAAGTTCCCCCGTTCCCAGGCGGCGGACAGGTTCTCGAACAGATGGCTGCCGGGCCATAGCGGCATCGGCACCTGGTTGACGGTGTGGAAGTCGTGGCTGGCGGCCACGAACACGATCCAGAGCGGAATGAGCAGCGCGATCAGGCTGACGATCAGCAGCGCATGGGTGGCGAAATCGAGGATGGGGGTGCGTTCGATCATGGCTGGCGCTCCGATCAGCTGTAATGGATGCGCCGCTCGACATAGCGGAACTGGATGACGGTGAGTGCGATGACCAAGAGCATCAGCACGATCGATTGGGCAGCGGCGAGCGAGTAGTCCTTGCCCTGGAAACCGTCGGCATAGATCTTGTAGACCATCAGGTCGGTCGCGCGCGCCGGTCCGCCGCCGGTGGTGATGTCGACGATGCCGAAGCTATCGACGAAGCTGTCGGTGATGTTGATGACGATGAGGAAGAACAGCGTCGGTGCGATCAGCGGCAGCTGGACGTCGCGCATCCGCCGCAGCACGCTGGCGCCATCCATGGCGCAGGCCTCGATCACCGATCGCGGGATCGACTGAAGTGCTGCGAGGAAGAAGATGAAGTTGTAGCCAACCATCTTCCAGCTCTGAGCGAAGACGATCAGGGCAAAGGCGTCATAGCCGTCGAGCGCGGGGTTCCAGATGTCGGGGAATACGCGGTTGATGACCGAGACGAAGCCGGCATCCGGCGAAAAGATGAAGCGAAAGGCCAGGCCGACGGCGGGGGCTGCCAGCGCATAAGGCAGGAAGAAGGTGAATTTGTAGACCTGGTGCCCAGGCAGCCGGCGGTCGACGAACAGCGCAAGGATGACCGCGATCACCAGCGACAAAATCGTTGCCATGCCGGCGAAGGCCAGCGAGATCCGCACTGAACTCCAGTACTTTGGGTCGGCGAAGACAGTCTGGAAATTGAGCAGCCCGACCCAGTCATTGTTGCCGCCGAAGGGCGGCTCGAGGGTCAGTGCCCAATAGAGCGCCTCGCCCGAGGGCCAGTAGAAGAAGACGAAGATGAGCAGCATCTGCGGCGCAATGAATGCCGCCGCCAGCCACAGATTGGAAAAAGTGGAGCGCTTTTCCAAGCGACGTCTCCCGGTTTCGCATGCTGAGATGGGCGCCGCACAAGGCGGCGCCCGATTACTTCCTGAGCTTCAGAAGGCTCAAGGCAGAGCAGCGCCCTTGTAGGTCTGCTCGTAACGACGAAGGATCTGGTTGCCGCGTTCGACGGCAGCATCGAGGGCCGTCTGCATGTCCTTCTGGCCGGTGAAGGCCGCCTCGAGTTCGGCGCGGACTTCGGCGCGGATCGAGGTGAAGTTACCGAGGCGGATGCCACGCGACAGCGGGCCGACATCGGAGGCGGTCAGCGAGGCGATGGCGACCTCACGGCCGGCATGCTTAGGGTCGGCATAGAAGCCTTCCTGCTTGAGCAGGTCGAAGCCCTTGGTGGTGACCGGGATGTAACCAGTGTTTTCGGCGATGTACTTCTCGCCGGTATCTGCGGCAGTCACGTATTTCAGGAACGCGGCCGCAGCCTCATATTCCTTCTCCGACTTGCCCTGCATCAACCACAGCGAGGCGCCGCCGACCAGCGAGTTGGTGCGCTTGGCGGCGTCGATCACCGGCAGCATCGCCACGTCCCACTTGAGATCGGCGACCTGGGTGTTCTTGACAGTGCCGTGGTTGGCGATCGAGCTGATCGTCGAAGCGCAGCTGCCGTCGGCGAAGGACTGGATCAGGTTCTTGCCGACCTGGGTGGTCTGGATCTTGGCGTAGCCGGCGTCGAGCCAGCCCTTGAAGTCCTTCATGTGGTCGACGAAGGCGGTCTTGTTGAAGACCAGTTCGGCGCCGAGGCCACCATAACCATTGTCCATCGAGGCGACGGGAATGTTGTTGGTGGCGGAGAACTGCTCGAGGTTCATCCAGGTGTCGAAATCGAAGGCGAAACCGCATTCGACGCCGGCGGCCTTCATGGCCTTCAGGTCTTCGCCGAACTCGGCCCAGGTCTTGGGAGCGCTGGTCTTGTTGATCTTCGCCCAGGCATCCTTGTTCCAGTAGAACACGGCCGACGACGAGTTGTAGGGGAACGACCACATGTCGCCGCTGTTGGTGGCGTAATAGTTGGCGATGCCTGGGAAGTAGCCCTTCCAGTCGATGTCCATCTTGTGGTCTTCGGCGAACTTGTTGGCCGGGTAGATGGCGCCCGACAGCATGAAGTTGACCGTACCGGCGTCATAAATCTGGACGATCGTCGGCTGCTGCTTGGCGCGGTAGGCGGCAATCGTGTTCTGCTCGGCCTTGTCGTAGCCGCCCTGGCCGGTGCAGACGGCCTCGTACTTGTCCTGCGATTCATTGAACAGCTGGCACTGCTTGGCAACGACCTCTCCGAGGTCGCCGGTCAGGCCATACCAGAATTCGAACTTGGTGCGCTCGGCCGCGCCCGCGGCCGTTGCAATGGCGCTTGCCGCAGTCGCAAGCAGGATCAATCGTTTCATCCGTCGTCTCCCTCGGGAAGCTGGTGAGCACTACGCTCGCAGCAGCCCCTACCCCGCCGGGATGACAGGCACGTTTTGATCCAGTGACAGAACGACGACAATCAACTGGCGCGCAGACAAGGCCTCCGCACGGTGCTCTCTGCAACAAGACAAGCGATCAGACGCCGGTCTCTCTGATCTCGAAAACATTGCCGCCGCTGGTCTCGAAACGGCCGGCAGCACCGCGCTGGAGCGAATAGCATTTCTCCTCGCCGGAGCGGAAATCGCCCCATTCGGTGCAGAGTTGGTCGCCGCGCACAGACCAGCGGCCGGTGTCGCCGGCACGTTTCGGCGCATCGACCGATATCTCGGCGCGGCCGTCGGGCAGAAGCATCAACTGGCCGCTGAACCAGCCGCCCTGTTCCCACCAGGAGATCGAGCGACCGACGAGTTCGTTGCGGATCTCGCCAGAACTCATCTCGCCGGCATATGCGGCGGCAGGCGCGGCCAGGCTCGCCGACCCGATCAAGAGCACCTGCAGGAAGCGTCCCATTGCCGCAAATCCGTTCATGACATTGCGATGACGATTCAATGACATTTGCCGGCCAATGTCCATGGGCGGACACGGCCTGTGCGCTGTCAACAAAGCGTCACGCACGCGCAAAACGGCTGACACGAAGCGGCATCAGTCTGGCCGGGGTTTTCACCCGAGGGGCCGAACGCCCCGCCAATCTCCACGAGGAACAGACAATGCTTGCCAATGGCACCGCCGGCACCGGCATATCAGCGCACAAGCGCGCCGACGACCTTTCCGATTTCGCTGACGAACTCGACATGATCGAGGCGTTGGGCGTCGAATCGATCGAGTTGCCCACCTACGACATGGACATCGTGGTCGGCGGCAAGATCCGCAAGCCACAGCTCGAAGCGTTGAAGCGCGCAACCGCCGGCCGCGACGTCGGCTTCTCCGTACATGGCCCGCTCGCCATCAACTTCATGGACGAGGCCTTCCGCCTGCCGCGCCATCTCGAAATTCTCGAAGCCTCGCTCGAAGTGGCCGCCGAAGTCGGCGCCGAGAACTATGTCGTCCATTCCGGCTTGGCGCCGCTTCAGCAGGGCAACGGTCTCGAGGCAGCCTATGGCCGCCAGCGCGAGTGGCTGGCCAAGGCCGGCGAGATCGCCCTCCAGCACGGCCAGTTCCTCTGCGTCGAGACGTTGTTTGCGGGTTATGACGGCCGCATCCACACCGCCTCCCCTTCGCGCCTGGCCAGGGAACTCGAAGCCATCGGCCACCCCAACGTCGTGGCTACCATCGACTTTAGTCACGCCTATCTGAAGCTCGACTTCGACGGCCGCCGTGGCGACTTCGTCGAGGAGATCAAGGCGCTGGCGCCTTATGCCCGCCATCTGCACATCCACGACAGCTTCGGCCGCCAGGACGATATCTGGATGTTCACCGACGGCGAGCGCCTGGCCTATGGCCATGGCGACCTGCACCTGCCGGTCGGCTGGGGCGACATTCCGTGGGATGCGCTGATGGCCGAATGCAGCTTCCCCGAGGGCGTGCTGTTCAACATCGAACTCAAGCAGCGCTACTGGTATGCGGCCCAGGACACCGTCGACGCCACCAAGGCGATGGCCGAAAAGGCACAGGTGATCGGCCAGGCCCGCGCTGCCTGATCAGCCTTCATCATATTTGCCAACACGGCGTCGGGGGAACCCGGCGCCGTTGTCTTGTTTTCGGGCTGTCGGCTTGGCTATCTCGGCCCGATTGTGCTTGTCACAAAGGGATCCGGCGCAGATGCACGGCGCTCGGTCTCGGTCGACAATACCACCAACATGCCCAGGCCGAGCGCGATGGGCGCAAACAGCATCGCCACATGTGCGAGGCACAGCAGCGTGCTCCACCGCTCGGTTTTCCTGCGCCCGTCGTCCATGGTCCGTCCCCAGAGAAGTCGTATCCTCGGTACCTGGCGATGATGTCCAGATTGGGCCGCAATTCAGCTGGCTGCCAACAGGGTTAATGCCTGGTATCTTTCGTGCCGCCTGAAAAATCGGCGGTGCTCGGCGCCCTCTGCCATTCAAGACCTTGGCTGTCGTCGTGTTCCGGCATTAGCCTCGCTTTTGAACAACCGGAGACACGGCGTTGAGCGACGAACGCACCGCCCACTGGGACAACATCTACGGCACCAAGGCCGAGGACAGCGTCAGCTGGTTTCAGGACACGCCGGAGCCGTCGCTGTCGCTGCTCAAGCTTGTGGGCGCCATGCCGACCTCAGCGATCATCGATATCGGCGGCGGCGCTTCGCATCTGGTCGACGCACTGCTCGATCTTGGTTTCGTCGATGTCACCGTGCTCGACCTGTCACAGACGGCACTGGACGCCGACAAAGCCCGGCTGGGCGCTGCGGCCGGCGATGCCAAGTGGATTTGTGCCGATGTGACCGAATGGCGGCCTGGACGACGCTACGACGTCTGGCATGACCGCGCTGCATTTCATTTCCTGACCGACCCCGCCGATCAGGCGCTCTATTCCGCAGCGCTGGTCCAAGGGCTGGCGATAGGCGGGCACGTCATCATTGGCACGTTTGCGCCCGATGGGCCGGAGAAATGCAGCGGCCTGCCGATCGTCAGGCACGATGCCTCCAGCATCGGCAAGATCTTGGGCGACGGCTTCGAACTGGTCGACAGCAGGCGACACGACCACCGCACGCCATGGGACAGCGTCCAGCAATTTCAGTTCAGCACATTCCGCAGGAGGCACTGAGGCACGCCCTGCCCGCGTGTTAGCCGCCGAGCAGATTGCGCCAGGCCATGTAGACGGCAACGACCATAATCATCAGTGCAAACAACACGTTGAGCGCGCCCTTGCGCGTCTGCAGCATCATGGCTGCGCGCGAACCACCGAGCCCGCCGACAACACCTCCGGCGACGAAGACCAGGGCCAGCGGCCAGTCGACCATGCCCGACAGGGCGTAGGAAATTGCTGTCGTCATGCCGAAGGCAGCAACCGCCACCAGCGACGAGCCGATGGCGTTGATCATCGGCATGCCGGTCGAAGCGACCAGGCCGGGCACGATGAGGAAGCCGCCGCCAATGCCAAAGAAACCCGACAGCAGCCCTGTGCCGCCGCCAAAGCCCATGACCTTGGGCGCGTTTTCACGCGTGCAGACGGCAGCTGGGTCACCGACGATACTACGGCTCCGGAACATCAACGCGCCGACGACCAGCATCAGGCCGGCAAACAGAAGCAGCAGGTGGCGGCCATCGATGGCCTTGCCGAGCGACGAGCCGAAGAATGCGCCGAGCACGCCTGAGGCGCTGTAGACGGCCGCGCAGCGCCAATTGACCGTGCCGTTGCGGGCATGGCTAG
This sequence comes from Aminobacter sp. MET-1, assembly GCF_026521175.1. Taxonomy (NCBI): domain Bacteria; kingdom Pseudomonadati; phylum Pseudomonadota; class Alphaproteobacteria; order Hyphomicrobiales; family Phyllobacteriaceae; genus Aminobacter; species Aminobacter sp. MET-1. The sequence continues at coordinate 204,532 of NZ_JAMSHL010000008.1, forward strand.
CGAGGCCGGTCACAGCGTTGGCCGCCACTGAAACCGCACTGGTGCCGATGGCGAGATGGGCGTTGGGTACGCCCACGAGATAGACCATCAGTGGTACGGCGAGGATCGAGCCTCCGCCACCGAACAGCCCGAGAGTGAGGCCGACGACCCCGCCCGAGAGGGCGCCCAACAAATATTGAACGGGTTCCAGCAACATGGCCCCGGCCCTTTCCAAACTGAATTGTCGAAGTGGATGGCCGGATCCGCTGCCGCAGTCCGGCCGGGAAGATCATACCGTAGCGGCGGCGAGCTTCCTGCTGGCGGCCATGCGGGCCAACCACATGCCGAGGAACATCATCGGCAGGAACACATAGGCGCCGGCGGCGCCGAGCGTTGTGGCCGTGAGCGCCGGCCCCGGGCAAAAGCCGCCAAGACCCCAGCCGATTCCGAAGACGGCGGGTCCGACCAGCACTTTTCGGTCTATGCCGGTCGTCGCCGGCAGATGGAAACTGTTGGCGGCCACGGGTTTGGGGCGCTTGAGGACGATGCGGTAGCCGAAGAAGGCGGTGACGACCGCGCCGCCCATGACGAAAGCAAGCGACGGATCCCATGTACCGAATACGTCGAGGAAATTCAGCACCTTGGCCGGATCCGACATGCCCGAGACGACAAGACCGATGCCGAACAGCAGGCCGAGCGCGAGATTGACAAGGAATGACATGGTCACGCTCCCACGAGGTGGCGGACGACGAAGACGGTGGTGAAGGCAGTCGCCATGAAGGTCAGCGTCGCCATGAGCGAGCGGAGCGAGAGTCTCGATAGTCCGCAGACGCCATGACCGCTGGTACAGCCATTGCCATAGACCGAACCGAAGCCGACGAGCAGGCCGGCGACTGCCATCAACGGCAGGTTGGATGAGACCGACTGCAACACAGCCTGGCCCGAGGCGACGGAATAGATCAGGGGAGCCGCGACCAGCCCGAGCACGAAGCCGAGCCGGGACAAGAAGGCGCCGTCGAGATAGGGCGGCAACAGGCGGCCGGCGATGCCACTGATGCCGGCGATGCGCCCTTCCCAGGCCATCAGCAGAACCGCGGACAAGCCAATGAGCACGCCGCCAAGAGTGGAGGCGATCGGAGTGAACTCAGTCATTTCTTTCAGCTTTCGTTGCTGGCGCCCGCGTCAGGGGCACAGAACATCTGGTAGAGCAGGGTGACGACCGCCCTCACCCGATCATCGGCGAGCCGGTAGAAGACGGATTTCGATTCCTTGCGTCCGACGATCAGTCCGGCATCGCGCAATTCGGCAATCTGCTGCGACAGCCCCGGCTGCCTGATGCCGAGACCATCCTCCAGTTCACGCACGGAGCGCTCGCCGTCGACGAGCGCGCAGGCGATCATCAGCCGGTTGGGATTGGCGAGTTTCTTCAGGAATTCCGATGCCTCCCCTGCCCGTTCGAGCAGATCGGAAACCGGCATATTCGGTTCCTGGGCCATGGTCCTCTACCCCCAGTTTGCGCCCTGCAGCGCGTCGAGCGGGAACTTCAGATAGCGCTTGCCGTCGGCTTCGGGCTCGGGCAGGCGGCCGCCATTGATGTTGATCTGCAGCGCGTGCAGGATCAGCTTCGGCATCGGCAAGGTGCGGTCACGCGCTTCGCGTACCTCGACGAACTCGGCCTCGGTCGGTAGCTTCGAGATATGGGTATTGCGGGCTTTCTGCTCGGCAACGGTGCTTTCCCATCTCGGCTCGCGACCGCCCGGCTGATAATCGTGGCCGGTGAACAACCTGGTTTCCGCCGGCAGAGCCAGGATCTCCTGGATCGACTGCCACAGCCGCTTGGCGCTGCCGCCGGGGAAGTCGGCACGAGCGGTACCACTGTCGGGCATGAACAGGGTGTCGTGGATGAAGGCTGCATCACCGACCACATAGGTGATCGAGGCCAGCGTGTGTCCGGGTGAAAACAGCACCTTTGCCTCGAGTTCGCCGATCGTAAAAGTCTCGCCCTCGGCGAAGAGCTTGTCCCACTGCGAGCCGTCGGTGGCGAGGCTGGGCCAATTGTAGATGGCCTTCCAGAGTTTCTGGACGTCGACCACGCGTTCGCCGATGGCGGTGGACGCACCGGTCTTCGATTTGAGATAGCGCGCCGCGGAGAAGTGGTCGGCATGGGGGTGAGTGTCGAGGATCCACTCGACCGTCAGCCCCTGCTCCTCGATGAAATCGAGAATGCGGTCGGCGCTTACAGTTGCGGTCGACCCCGACTTCTCATCGAAATCGAGCACCGGGTCGACGATCGCGCACTTCTTCGTGGCCGGATCGGCGACGACATACTGCACCGAGAACGTCCGGGGATCGTAAAATGCGGTCACTTCGGGTTTCAAAGTCATGGTCAGCCCCATCGTCATGTCGAAGGTCGTCAGGAATTGTTGCTCAGCCAGTCCTTGGCGCCGGCGAAATTGACGTCCAACCGCTGGCCGAGTGCGTCGAGATCGGTCAGCGCCAGCCGGCCGTCGAGCACTTCGCCGATCGCCCAGAGCGTGGCCGAGCGCGTGCCGCCCTTGCAGTGCGCAAGCACTGGCCCCTCTGCCTCGGCAACCGCCTTCTGGAAGGCGCGCACGGCTTCCCGCGTGTAGCGGCCCGGCGCAACCGGGATGTTGACGAAATCCATGCCCGACTGCCCTGCCCGATCGGCGGCGTCCGCCATGCTCGGCTGGCTCGGGTCTTCATGCTCGGGGCGATTGTTGATGATCCTGCGGATGCCAGCCTCTCCAGCCGCAATCACGTCCGCGTCGGTCGGTTGCCCCGAAATCCAAAGCTTGTCCGTCAGCTGCTTCATCACACATCCTCTCAAAATCGTTCCAGGCATCAGCCTCAACGACTAGATATGCATGATTGCATTTTTATGCAATAGTTTTTTTGCAATTAAAAGGATTACGCCTACTCGTCGCGTTCGTGACGTCGCTTGTTCCAATAGTCGAGGCGCTTCTTGATATCACGCTCGAAGCCGCGCTCGTTCGGTACATAGAAATCGCGCCGGTTGGGGCCGGCAAGCTCGTCCGGCATGAACTCCTGGCCCGAGAAAGCGTCGGGATAGTCGTGATCGTAGCGGTAGCCTTCGTGGTAGCCCAATTCCTTCATCAGCTTGGTCGGCGCATTGAGGATATGCTTGGGCGGCGCAAGCGAGCCAGTCTGCTGGGCAAGGGCGATGGCCTGGTTGAAGCCCATATAGGAGGCGTTCGACTTGGGCGCAGTGGCCACATAGGTGATGGCCTGCGCCATGAACAGGCGCCCTTCGGGCCAGCCGACCCGCTCGAACGCCGTCCAGGCGGCGATGACCTGCTGAAGCGCCTGGGGGTCGGCCATGCCGACATCCTCCGAGGCAGCGCAGGCGAGCCGGCGGAAGATCGTGCCGGGGTCTTCGCCACCGACCATCATGCGCGCGCCCCAATAGAGCGCCGCCTGCACATCCGAACCGCGCAGGCTCTTATGGAAGCAGCTCAGGAGGTTGTAGTGCTCCTCCTGGCCCTTGTCGTAGATCGGCGCGCGCTTCTGCACGGCCTCGGCCAGCCCGGCGACATCGAGCATGGTGCCAGCAGGCAGGGCGAAAAGTTCCTCGCACAGCCCGATGAGATAGCGGCCGTCGCCGTCGGCCATGGTGAACAGGGTGTCGCGGGCGGCATCGTCGAGCGGCAGCTTTTTGCCCGAATGCGCCTCGGCTCGCTCTGCCAGGATCGCCAGATCTTCCTTTTCGAAGCGGCGAAGCGTGTAGACCTTGGCGCGCGACAGAAGTGCCGCGACGAGGCTAAAGCTCGGGTTCTCGGTCGTCGCGCCAATCAGCACGATCGTGCCGTCCTCGACATGCGGCAACAGCGCGTCCTGCGTCGTGCGGTTGAAGCGGTGCAGCTCGTCGACGAAAACCACCGTCTGCCGCCCTGCTCCGCCGCGCAGCTGCCTGGCGGCTTCGACGACCTTGCGCAGGTCGGCAACACCCGACAGCACCGCCGAGAGCTGGACGAAGTCGAGCCCCACCTCCTTGGCCACCAGGCGCGCAATCGTCGTCTTGCCGACGCCGGGGGGGCCCCACAGGATGAAGGACGAAACCTTCCTCGTCTTGATCATCCGGCCGATCGGTCCGTCCGGCGCGAGCAGATGATCCTGCCCGATGACCTCGGACAGGCGCTGCGGACGAAGTGTTTCGGCAAGCGGGCGCGGCACGGCCTCGTCGAAAAGGGAGCTCATAAGGCCACCCTTTCCGAATGTTGGCTGTCGTGCAGGCTTGCGGCCGCTTTCAGCATGACTGCCGAACCGGTCAGTAACGCAGCATCTGCCGCATGAGGCGACCGTCGCGCTCGACGGTGAAACGCCACCAGCGCGTGTCGATCTCGACAAGCTGCTTCAGCTTCGCAGCACTGTCGATCACCTCGCCGTTGACCTCGCGGACGATGTCGCCGCGCTGGAAGCCGAAACCGGCCGCCGGCGAGCCGCTGTCGATGCCTACGATCGCCACACCCTTGGCGTCGGTAGCAACGCGCAGGCGCTGGGCCAGGCGCGGCGACAGCTCTGCCACCTTGGCGCCGGCGAACGGGCTGCGCCCGCGCAGCACAACTTCATTGGAACTGGTGCCTTCGGGTGCACGCTCGAGTGCCACCTCGACATGGCGTTCCTCGCCCTTGCTCAGCACGGAAAGCGTTGCCTTGCCACCGATAGGCTGGGTAGCGAGGCGATAGTCGAGTGCCTCCATGTGCTCGATTGCGGCGCCATTGAAGGCCAGCACGACATCGCCCGGCTTGAGGCCGGCGCGTGCAGCGGGGCCGTTGTCGTCAACCGAAGAGATCAGCGCGCCGGACGGGTGGTCCATGCCGAGGGATTCGGCGATCTGGGCTGTCACCGGTTCGAAGGACGCGCCGATGAACGGCTTTTCGAAGAACTCGGCGCCGCTCTTGGCAGCCTCGGTGAAGGCCCGAACCATGTTGGACGGAATGGCGAAGCCGATGCCGATCGAGCCGCCGCTGCGGCTGAAGATCGCCGTGTTGATGCCGACCAGCTGGCCGCCCATATTGATCAGCGCGCCGCCCGAATTACCAGGGTTGATGGCAGCATCTGTCTGGATGAAGAAACCGGAATCCGACACGCCGATATGGGTACGCGCCAGCGCCGAGACGATGCCGCTCGTAGTCGTCTGGCCGACGCCGAACGGATTGCCGATGGCAAGCACGAGATCACCAACCTGCAGCGCGTCGGAATCGCCTATGGCAATCGTCGGGAACGGCTTGTCGGACTCGATCTTGAGGACCGCGAGATCCAGCGTCTCGTCCTTCAGCAGCACCTTGCTGGTGAACTCACGTCCGTCGGAGAGCGCGACCTTCACCTGGTCGGCATCCTGGACGACGTGATTGTTGGTGACAACGATGCCGCTGGGATCAACCAGCACGCCGGAGCCAAGCGACGAGCGCTGCCTCGGGCCAGAACGGCCGAAGAACTGCTCGAAGAAGGGGTCACCCTCGAAGGGCGAACGGACGCGCACTTGCTGCGAGGCATAGACGTTGACCACGGACGCCGCCGTGTCCTTGACCAGCGGTGCAAAGGACAGCTGCATTTCCTCGCGACCGAATGGAACGCGGCGATCGGGTGCGGCCGGGGTCGCTGCCCCGTCCTTCTTGCCGCCGTTCAGCAGGTCGGTCAGAACATCCGACAGGCCGGGCTCATCGGTACTGGGCTTCGCCGCCTCCTGGGCGACCGCTGCACCTGATAGCGCCATCCAGGCGCACAGCACGAGCAGGGACAAACGTTTCGCGCGCATGGCGAATCCTCCAACGCATAGTTGGCGCCATTGTCCCGACGATTGTGCAAATTGAAAGGCTTAACAGCCGCTGGAAGCGCTTATTTCGGCCCATTTGGCCGACGCAGCGGAAAACACGAAGCCGCGAGTTGTCATCCAGAAAAACAAAAGGGGCCGCGAGGGCCCCTTCGTTTCGTTCCAAGAAAGCAAAAGCTTATGCAGCTTCGGCTTCGTTGGCCGCCTCGGCTTCGAGGCGGATACGGTCGCCAGCACCCTTGGCCGAGGTGTCGCGATCGACAAACTCGATGACTGCCATCGCGGCGTTGTCGCCGTGACGGAAGCCTGCCTTCATGATGCGCAGGTAGCCGCCGTGACGCTGTGCGTAGCGCGGAGCGATCGTGTCAAACAGACGCTTGACGATGTGCTCGTTGCCGATCTGGGCGATGACCTGACGGCGAGCGTGCAGGTCGCCGCGCTTGCCGAGGGTGATGAGCTTCTCGACGATCGGACGCAGGTCCTTCGCCTTCGGCAGGGTGGTGACGATCTGCTCGTGTTCGAGCAGCGAAACGGCGAGGTTCGCCAACATCGCCTTGCGGTGGCTTGCACTGCGGCTGAACCGGCGGCCGGCAAATCCATGGCGCATGGTTCTTCTCCTTTTGGTCTGGTTCTAGAGGCCTGGGCCTCAGTATTGATCTTCGTAACGCTTGGCGAGGTCTTCGATGTTTTCCGGCGGCCAGTCCTGCACTTCCATACCGAGGTGCAGGCCCATTGCAGCCAGAACTTCCTTGATCTCGTTGAGCGACTTGCGACCAAAGTTCGGGGTGCGCAACATCTCGGCTTCCGTCTTCTGGATCAGGTCGCCGATGTAAACGATGTTGTCGTTCTTGAGACAGTTGGCCGAACGCACCGAAAGCTCGAGTTCGTCGACCTTCTTGAGCAGCGCCGGGTTGAAGGCGAGTTCCGTGACCTGCTCGGCCGCGGCTTCCTTCTGGGGTTCCTCGAAGTTGACGAACAGCGCCAGCTGGTCCTGCAGGATGCGAGCAGCAAATGCCACCGCGTCCTCGCCGGTAACCGAGCCGTCGGTCTCGATGGTCATCGTCAGCTTGTCCTTGTCGAGCTCCTCGCCGTGGCGGGTGTTCTCGACCTTGTACGAAACCTTCTTGACCGGCGAGTAGAGGCTGTCGACCGGGATGAGACCGATCGGAGCATCTTCGGCGCGGTTACGCTCGGCAGGCACATAGCCCTTGCCGGTGTCGACCGTGAACTCCATGCGGATCTCAGCGCCCTCGTCGAGGGTGCAGATCACGTGATCGGGGTTCAGGATCTCGACGTCGCCCACGGTCTGGATGTCGCCGGCAAGAACCGCACCAGGGCCCTGCTTGCGAACGACCATGCGCTTCGGACCATCGCCTTCCATACGGATGGCGATTTCCTTGATGTTGAGCACGATATCGGTGACGTCTTCGCGGACGCCCGGGATCGACGAGAACTCATGCAGCACGCCGTCGATCTGGACGGCGGTGACGGCAGCGCCGCGCAGCGACGACAGCAGAACGCGACGAAGCGCGTTGCCGAGCGTCAGGCCGAAACCGCGTTCCAGCGGCTCCGCGACCAGCGTGGTCAGCGTCTTTTTCTTTGACGAGAACTCGATCTTGTTTGGCTTGATCAGTTCCTGCCAGTTTTTCTGAATCATGTTCGCTTCCTTCCGTTGCCCCGCCACCATCCAATCGTGACGGGCGACCTGGAAGCCGCGGTCGAGCGCCTATGGCGCCCGCGCGGCGGTGAAATTAGACGCGACGCTTCTTGCGCGGGCGGCAACCATTGTGCGGGATCGGCGTCACGTCACGGATCGACGTGATGGTGAAACCCGCAGCCTGGAGCGCGCGCAGAGCCGACTCACGACCCGAACCGGGACCGCAAACCTCGACCTCGAGGGTGCGCATGCCGTGTTCCTGTGCCTTCTTGGCAGCATCTTCTGCAGCCATCTGGGCAGCGAACGGGGTCGACTTACGCGAACCCTTGAAGCCCTGGGCGCCAGCCGACGACCAGGCAATCGCGTTGCCCTGTGCATCGGAGATGGTGATCATGGTGTTGTTGAAGGTCGAATTCACGTGGGCAACGCCCGACGAGATGTTCTTGCGTTCGCGACGACGAACGCGAGCGGCTTCCTTAGCCATAGCAGTCCTTTCAGTTGATCTCTTCACCGCCGTAATACCAGCGGCTACACCAGCCTGCGTTTAAGGTGTCAGGCCGAACACCCGCCCAAAAGGCGAAACCGGCGGGCCGAAACCCGCCGGAAAAGCATTATTACTTCTTCTTGCCGGCAATTGCCTTGGCCGGACCCTTGCGGGTGCGCGCATTGGTGTGCGTGCGCTGGCCACGGACCGGAAGCGAACGACGGTGACGCAGGCCGCGGTAGCAGCCGAGGTCCATCAGACGCTTGATGTTGATCGAAACTTCGCGACGCAGATCGCCTTCGACCTGATAGTCGCGGTCGATCGTCTCGCGGATCGCCAGAACTTCGGCATCCGTCAGCTGGTTGACACGACGCTCAGCCGGGATACCCACCTTTTCGATGATCTCCTGGGCGAACTTCTTGCCAATGCCGTGGATGTACTGAAGCGCAATGACGACGCGCTTGTTGGTCGGAATATTTACGCCGGCTATACGAGCCATTTCTTCACTCCATGTGGGCCGGACCATGCCGGCGCTTCAAGTTGCCCCGCGTCCGGTGGAGGCCGGCCCATGCGGGTTTTCCGTATCAATGCCTATGCATGCCCTTACGGGCAAACAACATCATGCCTGAATGGAAGACGGGCCGCCATACTCCAGCCTAGCCCGTCCGTCAAGCCCGCACGCGTTAATTGCGCAGCGTATCGGCCAGAACGGCCTCGATCTGGGCGGTCACGTCGTCGATCTCGGCCATGCCGTCAACCTGCTTGAGCAGATCGTTGGCGTAGTAGTAGCCGATCAGCGGCGCCGTCTTCTTGTAGTACTCGCGCAGGCGCTCGGGGAACACTTCGGGGGTGTCATCCTTGCGAACAGGCAGGCCGGCAGCCTTGGCTTCCTCGGCGCGCTTGACGATTCGGCCAACAAGCGCCTTGTCGTCAACGACGAGCTCGATCACCACGTCGAGCGGCATGCCGCGCTCAGCCAGCATGTCGGCGACGGCGTCCGCCTGAACCAGGGTACGCGGGTAACCATCGAGAATGAACCCGCGGGCGCAGTCGTCCTGGTCGATGCGTTCGGCGACGATTGCATTGACGATCTCGTCCGAGACCAGTTCGCCTGCGTCCATCACCGCCTTGGCGCGCTTACCTACTTCCGTCTCCGCCTTGACCGCCGCACGCAGCATGTCACCGGTGGAAAGCTGAGGTATGCCGTGCTTCTCGACCAGCCTCTGCGCCTGCGTCCCCTTGCCCGCCCCGGGCGGTCCAAGCAATATCAGCCTCATCTTCCCCTCTTACCTCCACGGAGCTTCGACTTCTTGATCAGCCCTTCGTACTGGTGGGCGATCAGGTGACCCTGAATCTGCGCCACCGTATCAAGGGTTACATTGACGACGATCAGAAGCGAAGTACCACCAAGGTAGAAAGGCACGCCGGTCGCCGAAATCAGGAACTCCGGCATCAAGCAGATTACGACGAGATAGGCCGCGCCGATGACCGTAATGCGGGTCAGCACGTAGTCGATGTACTCAGCCGTGCGCTCGCCGGGGCGATAACCCGGGATGAAGCCCGAATGCTTCTTCAGCTGGTCGGCCGTGTCCTTCGGATTGAAGACAATCGCCGTGTAGAAGAAGGCAAAGAACACGATCATTGCGGCGTAGAGCAGCATGTAGAGCGGCTGGCCGTGGCCGAGTGCCGCCATCATCGTGCTGACCCAGCCCGGCAGGTTGGTCGTGTTCGAGAAGCCTGCGACGGTCGCCGGCAGCAGCAGAAGCGACGAGCCGAAGATCGGAGGAATGACGCCGGCGGTGTTCAGCTTCAGCGGCAGATGCGAGGTGTCGCCCTGGAACATGCGGTTGCCGACCTGGCGCTTCGGATACTGGATCAGAAGGCGACGCTGGGCGCGCTCGAAGAAGACGATGAGCGCGATGACGACGACGGCCAGGACGATGATCGCCAGAATCAGGCCGGTCGAAAGCGCGCCGGTACGACCGAGTTCGAGCGTGCCGCTGATGGCGCTCGGCAGGCCGGCGACGATGCCGGCGAAGATGATCAGCGAGATACCGTTGCCGATGCCGCGGGCGGTGATCTGCTCGCCGAGCCACATCAGGAACATGGTGCCGCCGACCAGCGTGATGACGGTCGAGGCACGGAAGAACATGCCTGGATCCGTGACGATGCCGTTGCCGCCTTCGAGGCCGACAGAGATGCCGTAGGCCTGGACGAGCGCCAGCAGCACAGTGCCGTAGCGGGTGTACTGGTTGATGACTTTGCGGCCCTGCTCGCCTTCCTTCTTCAGCGCTTCAAGCGACGGGATGACCGACGTCATGAGCTGCATGATGATGGAGGCGGAGATGTAGGGCATGATGCCCAGGGCAAAGATCGCCATGCGCTGCACGGCGCCGCCGGCAAACATGTTGAAAATGCCGAGCACGCCGCGGCTCTGCTGGGTGAAAGCCTGCGCAAACGCGTCGGGATTGATTCCCGGAAGCGGAATGTAGGTGCCGAGACGATAGACCAGCAGTGCGCCCAGCGTGAACCAGATGCGCTTCTTGAGGTCTTCAGCCTTAGCGAAGGCTGCGAAATTAAGATTGGATGCTAGTTGTTCAGCAGCCGATGCCATTCAGGATTCTCCGCTTGGTCACGCCGCTAAGCCGCAGATGGGCGCGGCGCGTGTCACCGAAGCCACGAGATAGGCTCCGGACGGCAAACATGCAAGCGGCGGTATCTCTACCGCCGCCCACTTGATCAGCCTTTATTCGGCGGCTGCCGCTTCGGGCAACTTCACCGATCCTCCGGCCTTCTCGATCTTCTCGATCGCAGGCTTGGAAGCGCCGGCTACATCGAAGGCCACCTTGGCCTTCAGTTCGCCGTCGCCGAGGATGCGGACGCCGTCCTTGACGCGGCGAATCACGCCGGCCTTGACGAGAGATTCCGCAGTCACGGTCTCCTTCGCATCGAGCTTCTTGGCATCGATCGCGACCTGGATACGGGCCAGCGAAACGGTGTTGTAGCTCTTGGCGAAGATGTTGGTGAAGCCGCGCTTGGGCAGACGGCGGTAGAGCGGCATCTGGCCACCCTCGAAGCCGTTGATGGCGACACCCGAACGAGCCTTCTGGCCCTTGACGCCGCGGCCGCCGGTCTTGCCGGAGCCCGAACCGATGCCACGGCCAAGACGCTTCTTGGAGTGGGTCGCGCCGGCGTTGTCACGCAGATCATTGAGTTTCATGTTCTGTCTCCTGCGCTCGGCTTACGCCTCGTCCACGACGCGGACGAGGTGCTGCACAGCCGCGATCATGCCGCGCACGGACGGAGTATCCTCCAGGGTGCGCTTGCGGTGCATCTTGTTGAGGCCGAGGCCGACCAGCGTAGCACGCTGTTCCTTCGGACGACGGATCGGGCTGCCGATCTGCTCGACGGTGATGGTCTTGGTTTCTTTCTTGGCCATGGTCGTTGTCCCTGGTCCCAGCGACTATTCTTCCGCCGCAACCGCGGAACCGCGGCGGGCCTGAAGCGTCGAGTACTTGATGCCGCGCTGCGCAGCCACATCCTTCGGATGCATCTGGCTCTTCAGCGCATCGAAAGTCGCACGAACCATGTTGTAGGGGTTCGACGAACCCATGGACTTGGCGACGACGTCGTGCATGCCGAGCGTCTCGAAGACAGCGCGCATAGGGCCGCCTGCGATGATGCCGGTACCCTGCTTGGCAGAGCGCAGCAGAACGCGACCAGCGCCCCAACGGCCTTCAACGTCGTGATGCAGCGTGCGGCCCGAGCGCAGCGGCACGAAAATCATGTCGCGCTTGGCCGATTCGGTTGCCTTGCGGATCGCTTCCGGCACTTCGCGCGCCTTGCCGTGACCAAAGCCAACGCGGCCCTTCTGGTCGCCGACAACGACGAGTGCTGCAAAACCGAAACGCCGGCCGCCCTTGACGACCTTGGCAACGCGGTTGATGTGAACGAGCTTATCGACGAATTCGCTGTCGCGCTCTTCGCGGTCACGGCTACGCTCGCGACCACCTTCCCTACGTTCTTGTGCCATTTTCCTATCCTTATTTTTTTCCGGAAGCACGGGGGTTAAAAACCAAATCCGGCGTCTATAGCGTCGCCGGATTTAATGCAACTGTTCAGTGATGCGACGCAGCGCCACGCGCTGCGTCGTAAGACTCAATCAGAAGTTCAGACCACCTTCACGGGCAGCCTCGGCAAGAGCCTTGACGCGACCGTGATAGATGTAGGCGCCGCGGTCGAAAACGACGTCCTTGACGCCAGCCTTCGAAGCGCGCTCTGCGATCAGCTTGCCGACGGCAGTTGCGGCTGCGGTATCGGCGCCGGTCTTCAGCGAGCCCTTGAGATCCTTCTCGAGGGTCGAAGCGGCCGCGATGGTGTGGCCGTTGGCATCGTCGATAACCTGAACATAGATGTTCTTCGACGTACGGTGAACCGACAGACGCGGACGGCCATTTGCGACCTTCTTGATCTGGCGGCGGACGCGTGCCGAGCGACGCAGGGTGGTTTCTTTCGAAGCCATAGTAGCAGTTCCTTGCCTTCTGAAACGGGCGCGGCCATCTGCGGTAGGCCAAAGGGCCTCCCGCGACCGCGCACCGCGGCGTTGTTATTACTTCTTCTTGCCTTCTTTGCGGACGATCTTCTCGCCTGCATAGCGGACGCCCTTACCCTTGTAAGGCTCGGGACCGCGGTATTCGCGGATCTCGGCAGCGACCTGGCCGACCTGCTGCTTGTCGATACCGTTGATCACGATTTCCGTGGGCTTCGGCACCGTGATGGTGATGCCTTCCGGCGTCTGATAGACGACGTCATGGCTGAAGCCAAGTGCCAGCTGCAGGTTCTTGCCCTGCAGGGCCGCACGGTAACCGACGCCGGTGATCTCGAGCTTCTTTTCGAAGCCGTCCTTCACGCCGGTCAGAATGTTGACGATCTGGGTGCGCGACATGCCCCACTTGGAGCGTGCGTCCTTCGACTGGTCGCGAGGCTGAACGGAAATCTCGCCGTTCTCCATCTTGACCAGGACTTCGTCGTTGACCACGAACTTCAGCTCGCCCTTAGGGCCCTTCGCCACCACGGTCTGACCGTTGACGGTGGCGTTAACGCCCTGCGGAAGCTGAACGGGTTTCTTGCCAATACGAGACATAGTCCTCGTGCCTTTCTTTTTTCAGCCTACGCAGATCAGAAGACCTGGCAGAGGATTTCCCCGCCAACATTCTGTTCACGCGCTTCGTGGTCGGCCATCACGCCCTTCGGAGTCGAAAGGATCGAGATGCCCAGGCCGTTGGCGACAGGCGGAATCGACTTGGACGAGACATAGACGCGGCGGCCCGGCTTGGACACACGCGCGATCTCGCGGATAACCGGCTGGCCGTCGAAATACTTCAGCTCGATCTCGATTTCGGACTTGCCGTTCTCGAAGTCGGTCTGGCTGTAGTCGCGGATATAGCCTTCCGACTTCAGCACGTCCAGGACGCGGGCGCGCAGCCTGGAGGCCGGAGTCGAAACAGACGACTTCTTGCGGCCATAGGCATTGCGGATGCGGGTCAGCATATCGCCGAGAGGATCACTCAAAGACATATCAAATGCTCCTTACCAGCTCGACTTGACCAGGCCCGGGATCTTGCCCGTGGAGCCAAGGTCGCGAAGTGCGATACGCGACATCTTCAGCTTGCGATAGTAGGCGCGCGGACGGCCGGTGACTTCGCAGCGATTGCGGATACGGATCTTGGCCGAGTTGCGCGGCAGCGCGGCGAGCTTGAGCTGCGCACGGAAGCGTTCCTCGATCGGCTTGGACTGATCCATGATGATGTCCTTGAGGGCCTTACGCTTGGCAGCGTACTGGTCCACAAGCTTACGGCGCCTGTTATTCTTCTCGACTGAGCTGGTCTTTGCCATTTCAGATTTTTCCTTTTCTCGCTGCCGTTACTGCCGGAAGGGGAAGTTGAAGGCCTTGAGCAGAGCCCGAGCCTCTTCGTCCGTCTTGGCGGTCGTGCAAACGATGATGTCCATACCCCACATCTGATCAACCTTGTCGTAGTTGATCTCGGGGAACACGATATGCTCCTTCAGGCCCATAGCGTAATTTCCGCGGCCGTCAAAGCTTTTCGGGTTCAGGCCGCGGAAGTCGCGAACGCGCGGCAGCGCGATGTTCACGAGACGGTCCAGGAACTCGTACATACGCTCCTTGCGGAGCGTCACCTTGGCGCCGATCGGCATCTGCTCGCGCACCTTGAAGCCGGCGATCGACTTGCGGGCGCGAGTCACCACCGGCTTCTGGCCGGCGATCATGGCGAGGTCTTCGGCGGCGACCGACGGCTTCTTCGAATCCGCGGTGGCTTCGCCAACACCCATGTTGAGCACGATCTTGTCGATGCGCGGGATCTGCATCTCGTTGTCGTACTTGAACTGCTCCAGCATCGCCTGGCGAATGGTCTCGTTGTAGACCTTCTTCAGGCGTGGCTCGTTGCTTGCCTTAGCCATTGATGACTTCTCCCGAACGCTTGGCGACACGCACCTTCTTGCCGTCCTTCTGGATCTGGAAACCGACGCGGGTCGGCTTGCCATCCTTGGGGTCGGCGAGCGCGATGTTCGACAGGTGGATCGGCGCTTCCTTGGTGATAATCCCGCCCTCTTGGGTCTGGGACTGCTTCTGGTGGCGGCGGATCATGTTCACGCCGCGGACGAGAGCGGTGTCTTCCTTCGGCTGGACAGCCAGCACCTCACCGGTGCGGCCCTTGTCCTTGCCGGTCAGAACGACAACCTTGTCGCCTTTACGGATCTTCTGCATTTTACCGGCTCCTTACAGCACTTCGGGCGCGAGCGAGATGATCTTCATGTGGTTCTTGGCGCGAAGCTCGCGCGGAACCGGCCCGAAGATACGCGTGCCGATCGGTTCTTTCTTGTTGTCGACAAGAACGGCCGCGTTCTTGTCGAAACGGATCACGCTGCCGTCGGGACGACGGATGTCCTTGGCCGTGCGAACCACGACCGCCTTCATCACGTCACCCTTCTTTACGCGGCCGCGCGGAATGGCTTCCTTGATCGACACCACGATGATGTCGCCGACAGAAGCATACTTCCGCTTCGAGCCGCCCAGCACCTTGATGCACATGACACGACGGGCGCCGGAATTGTCCGCGACGTCGAGGTTTGTTTGCATCTGAATCATGACTGGCCGCCTTCTTCTTTTCTAACGGGATGGGCTACCGCCCTCCCCGGCTTGTCCAAAATTCGTTCGTTGTTACGCCTGGTCCGAAGACACAACGACCCAGCGCTTGTCCTTGGAGATCGGCTTCGACTCCTGGATGAACACGGTGTCGCCGACCTTGTGGGCGTTGTTTTCGTCGTGCGCCTTGTAGTTCTTCGACATACGCACGGTCTTCTTCATCACCGGGTGCGTGAAGCGACGCTCGACCTTGACGACGACCGTCTTCTCGTTCTTGTCGCTGACGACCGTACCCTGCAGGATGCGCTTTGGCATGGTTTTCGTCCTTAAGCCTTCTTGCCGGCCGACTTTTCGGCGGCGATGGTCTTGATACGCGCGATGTCCTTACGAACCTGTTTCACGCGTGCCGTCTTTTCCAGCTGACCGGTCGCCTTCTGGAAGCGCAGGTTGAACTGCTCCTTCTTGAGGCTGGCGAGCTCGTCGGTGAGCTGGTCCTGGGTCTTCGTCCTGATGTCCGAGGCTTTCATAATCAGCCCTTCCCTATTCTGCGATGCGCTGAACGAAGCGCGTCCTGACCGAGAGCTTGGCGGCGCCGAGACGCAGCGCTTCACGCGCCACTTCTTCGGAGACACCGTCGATCTCGAACATCACGCGACCCGGCTTGATACGGCACGCCCAGTAATCGACGGCGCCCTTACCCTTACCCATGCGGACTTCGGTCGGCTTCGAGGTGACAGGCAGGTCCGGGAAAATACGGATCCAGACGCGACCCTGACGCTTCATTTCGCGAGTGATCGCGCGGCGGGCCGCCTCGATCTCACGTGCGGTGACGCGGTTCGGCTCAAGCGCCTTCAGTCCGAAGCCGCCGAAATCCAGGTTGGTGCCACCCTTCGCGGTACCGTGGATGCGGCCCTTGAACTGCTTACGGAACTTTGTGCGCTTTGGCTGCAGCATCGTTCTAACTCCAAATTCCTATGCGTGTCAGGCGTTTTCGCGACGGCGGCGCTCAGGGCGCTCGCCAGCATGCGAATGCTCGCCTTCGGTTGCGCGACGCTCGGAGGCCATCGGGTCGTGCTCGAGGATTTCGCCCTTGAACACCCACACCTTGACGCCGCAGATGCCGTAGGCGGTCTGGGCTTCGGCCGTGCCGTAGTCGACGTCGGCGCGCAGCGTGTGCAGCGGCACGCGACCTTCGCGGTACCACTCCATACGAGCGATTTCGGCGCCACCGAGACGGCCCGCGCAGTTGATGCGGATGCCTTCGGCGCCGAGACGCATGGCCGACTGCACAGCGCGCTTCATGGCGCGGCGGAAGGCGATGCGGCGCTCGAGCTGCTGAGCGATCGACTGAGCGACGAGCGTTGCGTCGGTCTCAGGCTTGCGAACCTCGACGATGTTGAGGTGCGTCTCGGACTTCGTCATCTCGGTGAGCTTCTTGCGAAGCTTCTCGATGTCGGCGCCCTTCTTGCCGATGATCAGACCCGGACGAGCAGCGTGAATGGTCACGCGGCACTTCTTGTGCGGGCGCTCGATCACGATCTTCGAGATCGCAGCCTGCTTCAGTTCGGCCTCAAGATACTTACGGATCTTGATGTCTTCGTGCAGCAGCTGGCCGTACTCACCGGTGTTCGCGTACCAGCGCGAGTCCCAGGTGCGGTTGATGCCGAGGCGGAGACCGATCGGATTGATTTTCTGGCCCATTATGCGGCCTCCCCTTTCTCTTCGACTTCACGAACGACGATCGTGAGGTGCGAAAACGGCTTCTCGATGCGGCTGGCGCGGCCACGGCCACGAGCGTGGAAACGCTTCATGACGATCGACTTGCCGACGTAGGCTTCCGCCACCACCAGCGCATCGACATCGAGGTCGTGGTTGTTTTCCGCGTTGGCAATAGCCGATTCGAGGGTCTTCTTGACCGTGCCGGCGATACGCTTGCGCGAAAATTCGAGATCGGAGAGCGCGGTAGCAACCTTCTTGCCGCGGATCAATGCCGCAACCAGATTGAGCTTCTGCGGGCTGACACGGATCGTGCGCAGAACGGCACGTGCCTCGTTGTCAGCAAGCCTGCGCGGAGCTTTGGCCTTGCCCATGTTACTTCCTCTTCGCCTTCTTGTCCGCGCCATGACCGTAATAGGTCCTGGTGGGCGCGAACTCACCGAACTTGTGGCCGACCATGTCCTCGTTCACGGAGACCGGGACGTGCTTCTGGCCGTTGTAGACACCGAAGGTGAGGCCGACGAACTGCGGCAGGATGGTGGAGCGGCGGCTCCACATCTTGATCACCTCATTACGGCCGCCTTCACGCACCTTGTCTGCCTTCTTGAGCAGATAGCCGTCGATGAACGGGCCTTTCCAGATTGAACGAGTCACTGGGCTTACCTCTTATTAGCTCTTGCGCAGATGACGCGAGCGAACGATGAACTTGTCGGTCGCCTTGTTGGACCGCGTCTTCTTGCCCTTGGTGGGCTTGCCCCACGGGGTCACCGGATGGCGACCACCAGAGGTGCGGCCTTCACCACCGCCGTGCGGATGGTCGACCGGGTTCATGGTGACGCCGCGGTTATGCGGACGCTTGCCACGCCATACGGTACGACCGGCCTTGCCGTCGTTGATGTTGCCGTGATCCGGATTGGAAACGGCGCCAACGGTGGCCATGCACGAGCCGTGAACAATGCGCTGCTCACCCGAGTTGAGGCGAAGGATCGCCATGCCCTGGTCGCGACCGACGAGCTGGGCGTAAGCACCAGCCGAACGAGCGACCTGGCCGCCCTTGCCGGGCTTCAGCTCGATGTTGTGGACGATCGTGCCGACCGGCATCGAGCCGAGCGGCATCGCGTTGCCGGGCTTCACGTCGACCTGCTCGCCGGCGATGATCTTGTCGCCAGCCTGCAGACGCTGCGGAGCAATGATGTAGCTCAGCTCGCCATCGTCGTACTTGATCAGCGCGATGAAGGCGGTGCGGTTCGGATCGTATTCCAGACGCTCGACCGTACCGACCACGTCGAACTTGCGACGCTTGAAGTCGATGATGCGGTACGAACGCTTGTGACCGCCGCCGATGAAGCGAGCCGTGATACGACCGTAGTTGTTACGGCCACCCGACTTGGTCAGGCCTTCGGTCAGACCCTTGACGGGCTTGCCCTTGTAGAGGCCCGAGCGGTCAACGATGACCAGCTGGCGGGTGCTCGGCGTTACTGGCTTGAATTTCTTAAGTGCCATTGTCCTGTCCTCGCGGCCTTGCTCAGAGACCCGTCGCGACGTCGATCGACTGGCCGTCGGCCAGCGTCACTACCGCCTTCTTGACGTCGCTCTGGCGGCCGATCGTGCCGCGGAAGCGCTTCACCTTGCCCTTGCGGACCAGGGTGTTCACAGCAGTCACCTTCACGCCGAACAGCGCTTCGACGGCAGCCTTGATCTCAGGCTTGCTCGCCTTCTTGGCGACATTGAAGACGACCTGGTTCTGCTCCGAAGCCATGGTCGACTTTTCGGTGATCGCGGGGCTCACGATCACGTCGTAGTGGCGGAGATCCGTCATTTGAAGCGCTCCTCGAGAGCCTCGACGGCGGCCTTCGAAAGGACCAGCGTGCCGCGGCGCAGAATGTCGTAAACGTTGATACCCTGGATCGGCAGGACATCGATGTTCGGGATGTTGGTCGCTGCGCGCTTGAAGTTGACGTCAAGCTCGGCGCCGCCGATCACCAGGGCGTTGGTCAGGCCCAGCGTCGCGAAGTTCGCGAGCAGCGCCTTGGTCTTGCCCTCGGCGAGCGTCAGCTCGTCGACGATGATCAGGTTCGATGCCTTCAGCTTGGCCGACAGGGCGTGCTTCAGGCCGAGAGCACGGACCTTCTTGGGAAGGTCATGCTCGTGGCTGCGAACGACCGGGCCATGGGCCTTGCCGCCGCCGCGGAACTGCGGAGCGCGTGCCGAGTGGTGACGAGCGCGGCCCGTACCCTTCTGCTTGTACATCTTGGCGCCGGTGCGCGCGATTTCCGCGCGACCCTTGGCCTTGTGCGTGCCCTGCTGCTTCTTGGCGAGCTGCCAGCGCACGACGCGCTGGAGAACGTCTTCGCGCGGGTCGAGGCCGAAGATCTCTTCCGAGAGCTCAACCTTGCCGGCGTCCTTGCCTGCGAGGGTTGTAATCTTGAGGTCCATTATTCCGCTCCCTCGTTGGCCGGAGCCTGTTTGCTGGCTGCGCGGATCGCGGCCGGCTTCGGCGCGTTCTCAGGCAGCGCAACCTTGGCGGCATCGCGAACCAGGATCCATGCGCCCTTCGTGCCCGGAACCGCACCGCGGATCAGGATCAGGCCGCGGTCGGCATCCGTCGAGACGATCTCGACGTTCTGGGTGGTGACGCGAACGTCGCCCATGTGGCCGGCCATCTTCTTGCCCTTGAACACCTTGCCCGGATCCTGGCGCTGACCAGTCGAACCATGGCTACGGTGCGATACCGAGTTACCGTGGGTAGCGCGGCCGCCACCGAAGTTGTGCCGCTTCATGACGCCCTGGAAACCCTTACCGGTCGAAGTACCGGTGACGTCGACCTTCTGGCCGGCGACGAAGTGATCGACGGTGATCTCGGCGCCAATGTCGAGCATGTTGTCGGCGGAAACGCGGAACTCCGCGAGCTTCGCCTTGGGCTCGACCGAGGCGGCAGCAAAATGACCGCGCATGGCCTTCGACGTATTCTTCACCTTGGCAAGCCCGACGCCGAGCTGAACGGCGGTGTAGCCATTCTTCTCCTGCGTGCGCTGGGCCACGACCTGGCAGCTCTCCATGCGGAGAACGGTGACGGGAACGTGTTCGCCAGCGTCGTTGTAGACGCGGGTCATTCCCACCTTCTGTGCAATAACACCTGAACGCATCGGTTCGTTTTCCTTCAGAGGAGCCGTTCGGTTTAACCCTTCCGGCTCATGTTAGCTCTTAGAGCTTGATTTCGACGTCGACACCCGCCGCGAGGTCGAGCTTCATAAGAGCGTCGACGGTCTGCGGGGTCGGATCGACGATGTCGAGAAGACGCTTGTGGGTGCGCATCTCGAACTGCTCGCGGCTCTTCTTGTCGACGTGCGGCGAGCGGTTCACCGTGAACTTCTCGATCCGCGTCGGCAGCGGAATCGGGCCGCGAACATTGGCGCCGGTGCGCTTCGCGGTCGACACGATCTCACGCGTCGAAGCGTCGAGAACCCGGTGGTCAAACGCCTTGAGGCGAATGCGGATATTCTGTCCGTTCATGGTCACTTCCTTGTTCTGGCGCGGCGCGGGCGTATTCCCGCCCGCGACAGATCGTTAATTCGGATTATTCTTTGATCGAAGCGACGATGCCGGCGCCGACGGTGCGGCCGCCTTCACGGATAGCGAAGCGCAGCTTCTC